>NZ_JBEZYG010000005.1:0-433047 GCF_040638385.1 Streptomyces sp. NPDC026589 | reverse complement strand
TCAGGCGTGTCCTGCGTCCCGCCGCCCTGCGGCCGTACCTTCGACGGCGGGATCAGCGGCTCCGCGATCTCCCACAGCCCGTCCGGAACAATCCAACTCCACGTACCCCGCCCCATGACGAGCTCAACGAGCCAACCCCCACATAGGACACGGTCTTATTTGGTGTTTCCGAGAAACTTGTGTCAGGAATTTGTCAGGGACGGCGGGACCGGTCCGCGCCGGAGCTCAGCCCGGGGCGGAGCGGGGACGCGGAGCATGAACGGTGTTGACCTGAACCGGACATGAGGTTGGGGGATGGTCACGACGTGCGGCCGGAACCGGTTGCGCACGCGTTGTGCGATGTTCATGGTGTTGACGAGAGGACACGGTGTGAAGGCAGCGGCTATCAACTCCGTCGGCGGTCCCGAAGTGGTGGAACTGCTCGACGTCGAGACTCCGCAGGCGGGCCCCGGCCAGGTCCGGTTACGGATCAGGGCGGCCGGGATTCAGCCCTTCGACTGCGCGATCCGGCGCGGCCTGACGATCCCCGGCGTGCCCGCGGGATTCCCCCGGACAATCGGTAACGAATTCGCCGGTGTGGTCGACCAGGTGAGCCCGGGCGCCGCTGGGTTCCCGGTCGGCACGGAAGCCCTCGGGTGGGCGCTGCTGGCCGGCCACGCCGAGTATGTGGTCGTTCCCACCGACCAGTTGGTGCGGAAGCCCGCGTCGATGCCGTGGGACCAGGCCGGGGTCTTCTCGGCGTCCGGCCAGACCGCGCACACCGCCGTCGAGCAGCTCAAGGTCGGCGCGGGTGACACCGTTCTGATCCACGCGGCGGCCGGTGGCGTGGGCACGGTGGCCGTACAGGTCGCCAAAGCGCTCGGGGCCACCGTGATCGGGACCGCCGCGCCGCGCAACCACGAATACCTCCGCTCCCTCGGGGCGGTCCCGGTCGCCTACGGCGAGGGCCTGACCGAGCGGGTGCAAGCCTTGGCGCCGGGCGGGGTCACCGCGGCGCTCGACGCGATCGGCGGCGCCGCGCTCGATGTCTCGCTGGAACTGGTCCAGGACAGGCAGCGCATCGGAACCGTCGTGGACTTCGACCGGGCCGGCGAGTACGGGGTCCAGGCGATCAGCACCCAGCGCTCCACGGCGCGGCTGAGCGCACTCACCGATCTGTACGAGGAGGGGAGGCTGCGCATCGTGGTCTCCCGGACCTACCCGCTGGCACGGGCGGCCGAGGCGCACCGGGAGATGGAAGGCGGTCACGTGCGCGGCAAGATCGCCCTTCTGGTCGACTGAACCGGCGGGGAACAACGGTGCTACCGGGCCGCCGCTCGAGAGCCTCTTGAGGCACTTTCGAGCGGCGGCAGCGACCGTAGGACGGGTAAGGACCGCCGCCGCGCTCCCGTCTACGGAGGATGTGTGCCCATGCCTGAACAGAGGGTCGCCGTTGTGACCGGATCGACCTCCGGCATCGGGGCCGCAACAGCAGCACGGTTGAGCGCCGAGGGGATGAGGATCGTCGTCAACTCGGCACGCTCCGTCGAAGAGGGCCGCCTGCTGGCCGGGAAGCTCCCGGACGCCCTGTACGTACAGGCGGACGTCTCCGACGAGGAGCAGGCACGGCACCTGATCGCCGCGGCGGTCGAGCGGTACGGCAGACTCGACGTCCTCGTCAACAACGCCGGGACGACCCAGGTCATCCCGCACCATGACCTCGAAGCCGTCACCCCGCAGGTGTGGTGGGACATTCTCTCGCTCAACGTGATCGGGACCTGGCAGGTGTCGGCCGCCGCCGCACCCCATCTGGGCGCGGGGAGCACCCCCGGCCAGATCGTCAACATCTCGTCCGTCGCCGGCACCCGTCCCGTGGGCAGTTCCATCCCCTACGCGGTCAGCAAGGCCGCCATCAACCACATGACGCAGTTGCTCGCCGCGACTCTCGGCCCGCGGGTCCGGGTGAACGCCGTGGCACCCGCGCTCACCGAGACCGCGTGGACGCGCGACGACCCCTTCTTCCAGAAGCTCGCGGCCAAGTGCCGTGAGGAGACGCCTCTGCGCCGCGTGGGCACCGCCGAGGACGTCGCACGCACCGTGTCCGCCGTGCTCGGACTGGCGCATCTCACCGGGGCGGTCATCCCTGTCGACGGCGGCGCAACCCTCGTCTGACCGCGTACGACGTGTACCTGGAAGGAGTCCGACGATGAAGCTCGCAGCGAATCTGGTCGCGCGGGACGCCGTGGTCCTGGCCGTGACCGCCGAACAGCTCGGCTACGAGATGGGCTTGGTGCCGGAGGGCTACCGCAACGACGCCCCCAGCGTGCTGGGGCTCGTCGCCGGACGGACCCGGCGTATCGGGCTCGCCTCCGGCGTGATGCAGATACCTGCTCGGGCCCCGGCCACCGCCGCGCTCACGGCGGCGACACTCGACGCGCTGTCCGGCGGACGCTTCCGGCTCGGCCTGGGGCTGTCCAACCCGGATGTCTCGGAAGGCTGGTACGGCGTTCCGTTCGACAGCCCGCTGGCCCGCACCCGTGAGTACGTGGAGATTGTGCGGGCCGCCCTGAACAGCGGTCCGGTCACGTACCGGGGAAAGCACTTCTCCCTCCCGCCCGCAGGCCGCGGAGGCGCGCCACTCCACCTCTACACCGAGGATTACCGCAGGAATCTGCCCGTCTACCTGGGAGCTGGCGGGCCGCGCAACCTCCGGCTCGCCGGGGAGATCGCCGACGGCTGGATCGGCGTGTTCACACCGCCCGAGACCGTGAGCGAGGCCGTGGACCAGATCCTGGCGGGGCGGAGAACCAGGAGACTCGGACTGGCGGGATTCGAGGTCATCCCGTGCCTGCCCACCGCTATCGGCCGCGACGTGCGTGCCGCCGCCGATCAACTGCGGGGTCAGTACGTCTACTTGATGGGTATCGGCGACCCGGAGACCAACTTCCACTGCGCGCTGGCCCGGCGTATGGGCTTCGAGGGTGTCGTGGAGGGGCTGCGCTAGGCGCTGCGCGGCGGCGACCGGGACCCGGCCGGCGAGATCATCCCGGTGGAGTTCATCGACGCGACAGGGCTGATCGGCGACGAGGCGAGGATAGCCCTGCGGATGAGTCGGTACGCCGAGGCCGGCACCACCACGCTGGGCATCATGGTCTCCGCGGCGGACACCACGCGGGAGGGCCGGATCGCCATCCTGGAAACCTCAGCCCGCATCGGCTGACAGCCGCGCCGGCGCCGGAACGCCGGGCCCCGGTCCGTCCGGGGCCCCTGCGCACCGTGGTGGGTCAGCCGACCGTGGTACGGGAGAGCTCCACCAGCTTGTCCGGGTTGGGGTAACAGTGCAGATCGTGGGCGGTGCCGTCCGCCGGGTCCTCCGAGGTCCAGCGGAAGCCCGGGTCGTCGTAACTCGTACCGGCCACGGCCGTGACCAGCGTGCCGCCGGCGGGATTCGAAGGCCGCTCGACACCGGCTCGCAGCCGGCTCGCAGCCGGCTCGGGGCCGTCACCCCGGCATCCGCTCCGTCTTGACATCAACCACACTTGAGGTTGAAGCATGGCGAGCGCGCCCAACGACAAAGAGAGAAGGCGATTCCGCGTGCTCACGGTTGAGATCTGGTCCGACCTCGTCTGCCCCTGGTGTTACTTAGGAAGGCTCCGCTGGCAGAAGGCTCTGGAGCGCTTTCCCCACGCCGACGAAGTGACCGTGCGGTGGCGCGCCTTCGAACTGCGCCCGGATCATCGCCGTATCCAGGGAGACCTGCTCGCGGATCTCATGGTCACGAACTACGGCATGCCGAAGCCCGACATCGACGCGGTGTTCGACAGGATTCGCCGGCTCGGGGCCGATGAGGGTGTCGTCCTGCGCCCGGAGGGGGTGCGCCCCGTCAACTCGTTCGACGCGCACCGGCTGTCCCGGCTGGCCTGGACGGACGGAGCCGGCGACGCCATGGACGAACGGCTCTTCCGCGCCTACCACACCGAACTGCTCAACATCGCCGACAGGGACGTGCTGCAGGAACTGGCCGCCGGGGTGGGGCTGGCGGACGACGACGTGGTCTCCCTGCTGGGCGGCGACCGCTTCGCCGACGAGATCCGCGCGGAGGAGGCGGGAGCCCGTCACGCGGGGGTGACCTCGGTGCCGTCCTTCGTCGTCGACGGGCGGCAGATCATCCACGGGGCCGTGGACTCGGACGCCATGCTCGCGATGCTTGTCGAGGAGTGGGAGAAGAGGCGGCCGGTCGCCGGCCTGTCCACGCCCCCGGTGACGTGACCGGCGTACGACGCCCCGTCCGTACACAACCCCCGCACGCCAACTCGCCAGGACGAGATCCAGGAAAGGGTTTCCATGAATGCCGCCGCGCCTCCTCGCGCGACCACGCGGGAATGGCTGGGGCTCGCGGTGCTCGCGCTGCCCACCGTTGTCATCGCCCTCAGCATGACCGTACTGAACCTCGCGGTACCGAGCCTGAGCGCGGACCTGAAACCCGACGGTACGCAACTGCTGTGGATCATCGACATCTACGGGTTCCTCATTGCCGGCCTGCTGATCACCATGGGCACGATCGGTGACCGGATCGGCCGGCGCAAGCTTCTCGTCATCGGGGGGGGGCGGCCTTCGGTGCCGCTTCCCTCCTGGCGGCGCTGTCGACCAGCGTCGAGATGCTGATCACAGCGCGCGCTGATGGGTGTCGCGGGCGCGACCCTGATGCCGTCCACCATGTCGCTGATCCGCACGATGTTCGCGGACGCCCGGCAGCGCACCGTCGCCATCAGCGTCTGGATCTCCAGCTTCACCGCCGGGACGGCGCTCGGACCCGTGATCGGCGGTCTGATGCTGGAGTACTTCTGGTGGGGGTCGGTGTTCCTGCTGGCCGTTCCCGTGGCTCTTCTGCTGGTCGTCGTGGGTCCGATCCTGCTGCCGGAGTACCGCAGCGCCGATCCAGGACGCCTGGACCTCATGAGCGTGCTGACCCTGCTGGTGTCCACCCTGTCGGTCGTCTACGGGCTCAAGCAGTTCGCGGTGGCGGGAATCAGCGTTCCTGCGGTGCTCGTCTTCCTGGCGGGCGCGGTCCTCGGCGTCTACTTCGTCCTGCGGCAGCGGGGGCTTGCCACGCCCCTGCTCGACCTGCGGCTCTTCGGCGACCGCTCCTTCAGCACCTCGCTCGGCACCTTGACGCTGGTCGTTTTCGCGATGACGGGAACGAACTTCTTCGTAGCGCAGTATCTCCAGGCCGTGGTCGGGCTGTCGCCGTTCGAGGCCGGCCTGGTCGTAGTGCCCAACGCCCTGGCGAACATTCTCAGCACCATGCTGACCCCGCTGCTCGCGACGCGGCTGCGCCCGGCGTACCTGATGGCAGGCGGCCTGGTACTGGCGGCCACGGGACTGGGGATTCTCACCCAGGTCGGCCCCGACTCCGGGTTCGCCGTCGTCATGGTCGGCGGTGTCGTGATGTCCCTCGGCTTCGGTCCAACGCTCTCGCTGGGCAATGACATGATCATCGGCTCGGCGCCGCCGACGAGGGCGGGTGCTGCCTCGGCGATCTCTGAGACCGGCACGGACCTGGGCGCCGCGCTCGGCATCGCGATCATGGGGAGCATCGGTACGGCGGTCTACCGCGACGAGATCGACGACCGCCTGCCCGCCGGTGTCCCGGACACGGTGGCCGAAGCCGCGCGGGACACGGTCGGAGCGGCGGTGGCCGCCGCGGGCAGACTCTCCGGCCCCCTCGGCGAGGACCTGCGTGACGCGGCGGCCGAGGCATTCGCCCTGAGCCTGCGCACCGCCGCCGGTATCAGCGCGACCCTCGTACTGATTCTCGTCGTAGCCACGTCACTCCTCCTGCGCAAGGTGAGACCGGGGGAAGCCCAGCCCAAACAAGAGAACGAGAAGCCTCGGGCAGCGGCAGACACCTCCTAATGTCGTTGTCAAGCCGCTTCTGTGACGGGAAGTTCATGTTGAAAGCACCGTCCGTCACGAATCAAGGCCCACAGAACGTTCACCCGTCGCCGGGCCGGCGCGAGGACTGCCTGGGTGTGCCGTTTGCCTTCAGCGCGCTTGCGTTCGTAGAAGCGACGGGACGCATCGCAACTGCGGATACTGATCAGCGCGGAGGTATAAAAGACTCGTTGGAGGCCGCGGTGATAGCGCCGAGGCCGGTGCAGATTGCCGCTGACATTGCCGGAGTCCCGTGGTACCGGAGCGACACCCGCGAAGCTGGCAAGGCAGTCGGAGCTGCCGAAACGGCTCATGTCGCCGGCGGTGGCCGCCAGGAACTCGGCGCCCAGCAACGTACCGATCCCGGGCATGCTGGAGATCACCTCGGCGAGCTCGTGCTCGCGGAACCGAGCCGCAATCAGCTTGTCGATCTCCGCGATCTGCTCGTTGAGGCCGATCACCTCCTTCGCCAGGGTGTGGATCACTTGCGCGGTGATCTTCTCCCCAGGGACAGCGGTGTGCTGACGCCCAGCTGCCTCCAGGGCTGTCTCGGCGAGGGCATCGGCGCCGCGGACCTTACGGTTCCTGAGCCACGTCTTCAGCCGGGTGCGGCCTGTGCGGCGCAGGGCAGCCGGGGTCTGGTAGCCGCTCAGTAGGATCAGCGGGCCGGCGTTGCCGAGATCGAGTACGCGTTCTAGCGCAGGGAAGATTCCGGTGAGTTGGCCGCGAAGGCGATTAATCCGACGGGTGCGGTCCGCGTTGAGGTCAGAGCGTCGGTCAGTGAGAACCCTGAGCTCGACGACATTCTCTTCGTCAGGCCGCAGGACCGTCAGGTCCCGGCGCATCCGGGCTTGATCGGCGATGACGGTCGCGTCCTTGGCGTCGGTCTTGCCCATGCCCCGATAGCCGGCCGATGCCCGATTGACCGCCAGGCCCGGTATATAGACGAGCCGCTGCCTGTGATTGAGAAGCACGTTGATCCACAGTGCTGCCATGCCGTCGGCGACGTCGACCGCCCAGACCACGTCTTCGGCGAGGGCCAACACATCGCCGAGCAGGGCCAGTAGTTCCGGCTCATCGTTCAGAACCCGCCTCGACATCAACCGCTTGCCCTCGGCGTCCAGAACCACACAATGATGGTGGGTCTTGCCGATGTCCGTACCTGCCCAGATCTGGACCACTAGTTCCTCCGGTCGTAGGCGCCGTGCTCCCGGACGACCTCGCCAGCGTGGTCCTACTCAGCGATCACCCGCAGGGGCCCCGCAGCTCCTAATCAGCGGTCGGGTCGTCGTGAGACACCGGGCGGCGAGGTGTTTGGAACCATCGAGGGCAACCACCTGAAAGCCATACCCGGCGTCTCTGGGTCTCTGGACCTTACGACTGGCCCGTCCAACCCACGCAACAACGTAGGACCACCTGATCTGCGACGGACGCGGCACCCCGCTCAAGGTCATCACGACCGCGGCCAACGTCAACGACGTCACTCAGACCCTCGCCCTGGTCGATGGAGTCCCGCCCGTCGCAGGCCGCCCGGGTCGGCCCCGCCGCAGACCTGAAGCCCTGCTCGGCGACAAGGGATACGACTGCAACGCGCACCGCGACGAGCTGCGTCGCCGGCGGATCCTGCCCGTCATCTCCCGCAAGGGGTCACCGAACATCAAGGGCATGGGCAAGCTCCGCTACGTCGTGGAGCAGACCGTCGCCCTGCTCCACCACTTCAAACGCCTCGCCGTCCGATGGGAACGCCGCACCGACCTCCACGACGCCTTCGTCTCCCTCGCCTGCAGCCTCATCTGCTGGAGGCGTCTCAAGAAGGCCCGATCATGATCGTGTTACGAGCTCATAGGCCTCGGACGGGGCCGAGGTGGTGGAGGCAGGGCTGTAGAAGACCGAACGCCCTTGCTTGGAACGCTCCAGCAGCCCCTGCGTAACACCCTGTTCCAGCGTGTTACGCACCACCGGCACCTGAACCGAACGTTCAGGATGCGCCTCGGTGAGCGCGGCTGCGATTTCTGCTGCTGACCTGGGTTCGTTCTGTTCTCCCAGGTAGGCAGTGGTCAGCTCCATCCATGTCGGCTCTCCTGCCTTCTTGGGCGTGGCCGTCTTCTTGGAACTCTTGTGCTTGGGGGCAGTCGGCTTCCCCGCGGCTGTCTTGCTGTTGGAACGCCGGGCCGCAGGGACCACGGTTCCCTTGGGGCTCTTCTTCTGCTTGATTGTCTGCTTGGGCGTGCCGCCGAGCACTTCCTGCATCTTCGTCAGGACCTGTTCGCTGTCCTCCAGGCGGACGAGCTCGTCCTGCAGTCGTGCGAGTTCGGTGCGCACACGCTCCTGCTCGCTCCGGGTCGCCGAAAGGTCGTCGGCGACCCGCTGGGCATAGTCTGCCGTGACGCTCGAAGCGGGAAGGTTTCCAGACATGTGATCCTCGGCTTTCGACGTGGGTGTAGCGACGATGGTACCCACACGAATCAAGCCAAGCCGCCAGCGCGCCTGGGGACATGGGCAGCCGTCTGAGTTACTCTCCCGCCGGTCGTGGGGTGGGTATGCACCGGTCACTTACGTTCGCTCCTTCCGCTGGTGGCCGGAAGTCGGGCCTGCAAGCTCTGGACCGACTTCCGGCCGCGGCCCGGCACCGGCGGCGACAAGCCAGGATCTCCGGGTCGTTGTCCGTCCGCCGGCCGGTGTCGCTCAGCCGCTCGAAGCGCTCGCGCATCTGCTGGACCGCAACTGTCCCGATAGCATCCCGGCCGTGCGGCGGACCCTGCTCAGCAAACACACGGAGGCACGCTGGCGTACGAGGTGGCTCATTCACGAGTAATGGTTCTGGCTCAGGTTTTGGCCCGACCCCCGACGCGGCGTTGCCGCCTGCCGACCCGGCCGGGGAGGTGAGGGCTCCTGCCCGGCCGGTACGCTGCCGGGGTGGCGGAGCAGATCGAGCAGGACGGGCGGCGGCCGGCGAACGACGGGCCGAAGGCCGCCGCCCGTAACCGGGCCGCTCTGGTCATCGCCGCGCGGGAGGTCTTCGCCGAGCATGGTTTGGAGGCGCCGCTCTCCGCGATCGCGCGCAGGGCCGGGGTGGGGCAGGGCGTTCTCTACCGGCACTTTCCCGACCGGAGTGCCGCGGTGGCGGCGGTTCTGGAGGAAAACGTGCGGCAGGTCGAGCAGGCCGCCGCGGACGAGGACGCCACCTTCGACGCCGTGCTCGGTGTGCTGACGTGGCATCTTGCCGAGTCGGCGGCTTTCATCGGTCTTCTGCACGCCGACCGGGCGGGCGGGCGCTCGGGCATCCGCGCGCACGCCCTTGCCCTGTCGGAGCGGGTGGAGTGTGCTCTGCGCAAGCACCTCCCCCGCGGTCATCGGCTGAGTTCGGGGGACGACCTCGTGCTCTCGGTCGCCATGGTCTCCGCCGCCGTCATCGGCCCCACCCGCGAGGAGCGCGAGCACCGGGCTCTGGCCGCCTGGCGGTTGCTCGGCGTCGAGGTGGGGCCGGTGCGGGCCTTCGGCCGCTGAGCCGAGGTCCGCGTCAGCCGCCGTTGGACTGCCGAGTGCCTTCCGCCAGCGCGTCGAAGGCGTACAGGTAACCCCCGGCGGGACCGCTGACGGTCATGTACGCCCTGGTCCCGCCGGGTGTGATCGCCACGTTGGTCGCCGACTCCAGGCCTTCGGCCCGCGCGGGAAGTTCCACCGTCGCCAGCCGCTCACCGTGCCGGTCGTACACGGCCATGGCCGCCCGGCCGTGCAGCCCCTGGTAGAGGTTGCCGTCCGCGTCCACGGCGATCGAGTCGGTCTGGGCGAGTCCGCCGTCCACGCGGATGGCGGTGTGCCGCGACGTCACCCCACCCCTCTCGTCGAGGCGCAGATAGGAGATCCGGTTCTCGGTGAGTTCGCTGAACCACAGCCCTCGGTAGTCCGCGTCGAAGGAGACCCCGTTCGGCGCGGCCAGGTCCTCGGCCAGAACGGTGGCCCGGCCGCCCTCCCGGTCGATCCGCACCACACGCCCGTGTGCTTTGCCCTCGGACAGACCGCGTGAGTCGCTGACGTACAGGTTTCCCTCCTGGTCGAAGGCGATGTCGTCGGGGTTCATCCGTGCTCCGTCGACCTCGCCGGAGAAGAAGGTCCGCGGGTCGCCGCCGTCGGGGGCCAGGCTCACGACCTCGCCGTGCGCGAAGTCGCTGAGGTAGAGCCGTCCGTCGTACGGGCTGAACTGTGCCGAGGTGTAGGCCCCTTTGCCGTCGGTGTGGAGCGTCCGGGACGTCTTCTTAGCGACGTCCACGCGTATGACTTTGGGCCTGTCCTCGGGCGCCGTGACGTCGACGACGATCAGGCCGCCGTCGTCTCCGAACACAGGACCCTCCAGCAAGGTCATCCCGGTCTCGCTGTGCACCTGGGTCAGCCGCATGACCTTCTGCGCCCGGATGGTCCGCCCCGCGGAGACCGAGGACGCCTCGCCCTCGGGGCCGCCGCTCTCCGTACCGCATCCAGTGAGGACCAGCGCGCCGACGGTGGCGAGCGCGGAAAGGGACCGGGCTGAAAGTCGCTGCATGGGGGGATCACTCTTCCTGTCCAGTGGGCGGGTTCCGGGGGGGGCGGAAGTAAGCGGCCTGCGGGGAGGGGAACGCCTGGCCGAATGTCGCTGTCCCGCCCCGACTTCAACCGGACAGTACTGTCCGGTAGTTGCTACCGTAGCGGACGGCCGCCCGACCGGGGCCGCCCCACCATCCGGATCGAGGACCCCCACATGACGACTCCTCAAGCACCGGCTCCCCACGAGCTCGCGGCACTGAGGCGGCGCTACCGGCTCGAACGCGAACGGCGTGTGCGCCCGGACGGCGCCGCCCAGTACCGCGACGCCGACGCCGAGTTCGGCTACTACGCGGCGGACCCGTACACGGAGGGGCCGGTCGTGCGCGACCCTCTCCACGACACTGTCCAGGTCGCCGTGATCGGCGGCGGATTCGGCGGCATCCTCACCGGGGCGCACCTGCGGCAGCAGGGCGTCGAGCGCGTCCGGATTCTTGAGAAGGGCGGTGATTTTGGCGGCACTTGGTACTGGAACCGGTATCCGGGAGTCCACTGCGACGTCGAGTCCCACGTCTACCTGCCGATGCTCGACGAGACCGGCTATGTCCCGGAGTGGAAGTACGCCCCCGGTGACGAGATCCGCCGCCACGCGATGCGGATCGCGCGGAAGTTCGACCTGTACGCAGATGCACTGTTCTCCACCGCGGTCACCTCACTGACCTGGGACGAGGCGTCCGAGACCTGGGTCGTGGCCACGGATCGCGGCGACACCTTCCGGGCCACGTACGTGGTCAACGCCACCGGCACCCTCACCGACCCGAAGCTTCCCGGGATCCCCGGCATCGAGGACTTCGCCGGCCACACGTTCCACACCTCACGGTGGGACTACGCCTACACCGGTGGCACCCCCCAGGGCGGCATGGCCGGACTCGCGGACAAGCGGGTGGGCATCGTCGGCACCGGGGCCACCGGCATCCAGGTCATCCCGATGCTGGCCGAGGACGCCGCACACCTCCACGTCTTCCAGCGCACCCCCTCCACCGTGGACGTACGCGGCAACCGCCGCACCACCGCCCGGGAGGTGGGCGCCGACCGCGAGGGCTGGGCCCGGGGGCGACGGGAGAACTACCTCCGCATCGTCTCCGGCGAGAGCGCCGACCAGGACCTGGTGGCGGACCAGTGGACCGCGTCGGCGGGCCTGTTGGAGAAACTCCTTCCAAGCTTCCGGCGGCAGGGTGACCGGCAGGCCTTCGAAGCCGCCTACGAGGCCGCCGACGCCGCCAAGATGAGCGAGCTCCGCGCCCGCGTCGAACAGACGGTCACGGACCCGCGGACGGCGGAGAAGCTCAAGCCCTGGTACCGCTACGCCTGCAAACGCCCCACCTTCTCCGACCTGTACTACCCGGCGTTCAACCGCGACAACGTCACCCTCGTCGACACCGCGGACACCCACGGCATCGAACACATAACCGAGCACGGCGTCACGGTCGCCGGCACCACGTACGAACTCGACTGCCTGATCTTCGCCACCGGGTTCAACGTCGGGGCCTCCGGCATCCACTCCGGCAAGCTCCCCGTCCACGGCCGGGGCGGCGTCCAACTGCTGCACAGGTGGGCGCGGCAGGGCCCGCGCACGCTCCACGGCTTCACGAGCAACGGCTTCCCCAACCTCCTGCAGATGGGGCCCCTCCAGAACGCCAGCAGCGTCAACTTCACCCACATCCTGGACGAGCAGGCCATCCACGCCGCCGCCCTCATCGCAGCCGCGGAAGCCGGCGGCGCCCTCATCGAACCCTCCCTGGAGGCCGAGGACGCCTGGATCGCCGTACTGGCCGAGGGCGCGCCCGACCACGAGTGGTTCCACGCAGAGTGCACTCCCGGCTACTACAACCGTGAAGGGCGAGGCCGGCCCAACGGTCCCCTCGCCTATCCGCACGGGGCCGTCGCCTTTCACGAGCTTCTGGAACGCTGGCGCGACAAGTCGATGACGGAAGTCCTCCGGAGCAGGACCGGCCACCCCGCCTGACGCGGGTCGGTCGGCCCACGTCTCAGCCTCGAACTCCCAGCCCGCAGCCCACTCCGCCACCGCACGGGCCACCACGGAGTCCACCACCCGCTGCTCGGCCAGGTCCCCGACGGCCGCCAGGGCGATGCCCCCGGCGGCCGTGACCCTCCGTACGGTCTCCTCGACGCCCTCTTCGGCGGGGTCGATGTCCTGGTCAACAACGCGGGAATCATGGCACCCGGTCCCACTCGGCGTCGTCGGTCTCGTGCGCCGCCGGAACCTGGCGGTGATGTACCGCGGGCAGGGCATCCGGGCCAACGTGATCGCGCCCGGACCCACCGCGACGGGCATCGGTGTCGACAGCCGCCCCGACGCGCACGGCCCCGCCGTCCTCAGGAGCCTCATCGGCGCGAACATCGGCCGCATCGGCTCGGCGGACGAACAGGCCGCCGCCATCGTCTGGCTGGCGTCCGATGCGGCTTCCTTCGTCAACGGCGCCGTCCTGCCCGTGGACGACGGCTGGTCAGCCGTCTGACACGGCCGGGCCGAGGTACACGCGGCGCGTCACGGGCGGGCCGCGCCGGAGACCGGGGCCCCGGTGCGGGCGGTCAGGGCAGGAGCTCCACGTACCCGTCGGTCGCGTGGACACGGATCCGCTGCCCGTCCCGGATCAGCCGGGTGGCCCGCTCCACGCCCACGACGGCCGGCAGGCCGTACTCCCGGGCGATCACCGCGCCGTGGGTCATCAGACCGCCGACCTCCGTCACCAGGCCCGCGATCCCGACGAACAGCGGCGACCAGCTGGGGTCCGTGAAGGTCGTGACCAGGATGTCGCCCGCGTCGAGGTCGGCCTCCGCCATGTCGAGGATGACGCGGGCTCTTCCCTCGACGGTCCCGGCGGAAACCGGCAGGCCGGTCAGCGCGCCGGCCGGCACGTCATCGCGCCGGTACGCGCCGGTGACGGCCTCACCGTCCGACGTGAGTACCCGGGGCGGGGTGAGCGCGTGGTACGAACGGAACGCCTCCTTGCGCCGCTGGATGAGCCGCGCGTCCGCACGGTGGGACCGTACGGCCTCGTGGAGTTCCTGGAACGTCAGGTAGAAGGCGTCCTCCTTCTGGTCGAGCACCTTGTCCCGCACGAGTCGCTCGGCCTCCGCCAGCAGGGCCCGTTTGTAGACGAAGTAGCGGCTGACGATGCCGTACTTCGGGTACTCCCGGTATCCGATGAAGGTCCTGACCCGGTCGATCATCCGCTGGGTCTCGTCGGCCTTCCGGTCCCCGTCCGGCAGGGCCCGCAGCCGTGACAACACGTCCTGTTCCTTCTGCCGGGCCTTGCGCCGGCCCTGTTCGAAGCGCTGCTCGGCAGCGCCCGGCCCGAAGTTCCGTACATGGTCGAGGATCACGGGAACGAGCGTGGTGGGGCGCTCGCGCCATCGCGGCCTGGTGATGTCGATCTCGCCGACGCAGCGCATGCCGTACCGGTCGAGGTACGCCTCGATGGCCTCCCGTGCCGCGCCTCCGCCCTCGGTCTTCGCCAGCTCGTCCAGGAAGGTGGCGTCCTCAAGGTGCTCGGCCTCCCGCAGGAAGGCCAGCACCTCCGGCAGCGGGCGGATCACGTCCGCGACGTCGAGCAGCGCCAGTCCCATCTCCGACGTGACGTTGTCGGGGGCCGACAACGTGAGGGTGTCCGCGGCGTTCTTCTCGCCCAGCCACTCCCTCAGCCTGTCGTTGAGCCACCAGGTGGCGTCCATCCCCGCCATGAGCGCCCGCATGCTGAGCGGATCGGCCAGAACCCGCTTGTGCTCTTCGAAGGCCTCCAGCAGGAAGTCGAACAGCGCCGGACCCTCCTTCGTCCGGATGTCCTGTTCCAGGGCCCCGATGGACGTCCGGCTGCGCTCGATCAGCTCGGTGACGACGGCCGGATCGGTCTCGATCGGGGCGGGCGCACCGGTGGACGGCGGCCCGCCGGGAGCCGTGTCCGGGAGCGAGGGAACGAAGCCATCGCGTTCCAGGACGGTCTCCAGGGCATCCCTGACCAGCGGATCGCCCTTCCCCATTGCGTCCAGGAGGCCGTCGCGGCTCGTGGGCGATGCCAGACGCGGGGTGACGTCGACGAACAGCCGCCCGCCGGCCTCGTGCATCGGCACCATGGCCGTCAGCTGCCACATGGAGTACCCGAGGGGCTTCATGGGGTCGGTCATCATCTGCTGGTGGCCGACGGAGACGTAGACGCGGTTCCCCCTGTCATTCCCATCGGCGTTCTCCCCGTCATCCCCCTCGTCGCCGTTCTCGATGTCGGGGAGGGGGAAGAGGGTGGTGATCGGCCTGCTCTGCACGAACCGGAAGCCGTCGTCGGCCAGGCACCATTCGATGTCCTGCGGGCGGCCGAAGTGCGCTTCGATACTGCGGCCGAGCCCCACGAGGCGGACGGCCTGCTCATCCGTCAGCGCCGGCCGCTCCCGCTGTCGTGCGTCGACCGGCACTTCCCGCGTACCGCCGGCGGGCAGGGCGTGGATGGCGCGCTCCTTGGCGGCGATGGTCCTGGTGACGACTTCACCGTCCCGGACCGTGAAGACGTCCGGGTTCACCAGGCCGGAGACCAGGGCCTCGCCGAGGCCGAAGCCGGCGTCCACGGTGGCGACCTTCCGGTTACCGGTGACGGGGTCGGCCGTGAACAGGATGCCGGACGCGTGCGGAAAGACCATCCGCTGCACGACCACGGCCATGTGGACCGTACGGTGGTCGATGCCGTTCCGCTGTCGGTAGACGACGGCCCGCTCCGTGAACATCGAGGCCCAGCACCGGCTGATGTGGTGGAGGACCGCGATCGGCCCCAGGACGTTGAGATACGTGTCCTGCTGGCCGGCGAAGGAGGCTGTCGGCAGGTCCTCCGCCGTCGCGCTGGACCGGACGGCGTACGCGGCTTGCTCACCGAAGCGGGCGATCGAGCCGGTGATCGCCGCCGCGATGTCGCCCGGGACGGCGATCTCCTCGATGATGCGGCGAATCCGTGCGCTGAGCGTGCGGATCGCCTCCTGGTCCTCCGGGTTCAGCCGCGACAGGTCATCGAGCCGTTCGTCGATCGACGGGACTTCCGCCATGGCCCGCCGGAAGGCGTCCGTCGTCACGCAGAAGCCGTCCGGCACGCGGATGCCTTCGATCCGCGACAGCCCGCCCAGGTGTGCGCCCTTGCCGCCGACGGCCGCGACACGCGTCTCGTCGACCTCGCTGAGGTCCAATACGTACGGGTTCGTCATCGCGACACCTCCGGAGCGGCCGTATTCCGTCGCACTGCGGCGGCCGGTCGGATCACCGGCGCCTCGCCCTCTGTCGAACCTCTTGTCGGACACGTACTCATTCCTGGTTGTCTTCCCTCTGACGAATGGACCGGCGAATCCTCCCGGCCGGTCGGCGCACGTCGTGTCACCGTTCCCGCTGGTGGTGACATCGACCCGAGGATTCTGCGCCGTCACCGGGGTCTTGCCGCAAGCCCCCCGGTGAGCTATAAGTTGAGAGTGGCAAGGAGAGGTCTCTCTCCTTGCCTTTGTTGTTGGGCTTCCCCGGGCGCCGGGGCTTTCCTCCGCGCTCATGGAGTCTTCGCCATCTTCGAACACGCAGGTCGGAAGGGCACGTCAGGACCCAGAGTCATCTCCCGGTGCAGTACGTCTCGCGGCCCACGGCCGGCGACGGCGTCCGCGAGGGGCGCAGCCAGGTCTCCGTTTAGGTAATGTGCGGAAATGACAAGAAGCGACCGACTCGCGGACCAGTTGGACTGGTACTGGACCAGGAACCTGCGGCCACGGCTGGAGGGTCTTACCGACGAGGAGTACTTCTGGGAGCCGGTGCGCGATTGCTGGAGCATCCGCCCACGTGCCACGTCGGCCGCACCGGTGCCGGAAGGTCCGGGGCAATGGACGATGGACTTCGTGTCCCCTGCCCCGGCGCCTGCGCCGGTGACCACGATTGCCTGGCGGCTGGCGCACATCATCGTCTCCTGCCTGGGCTATCGGGTCGGGTGGTACTTCGGCGGCCAGGACCTCGAGTCCCGGGCAATCGTCTACGCGGGGACCGCTGACGAGGCGCTGAAACAGCTCGATGAGATGTACGGGAGATGGGACGCGGGGGTCCGCGGGCTCTCGGACGCTGACCTGGACAATCCGCCTACTGTGGGTCCCGAGCGGTTTCCCATGGAGAACAGGGTCCTGCACGTCAACAGGGAGCTGATCCATCACGGCGCCGAGGTTTCCCTGCTGCGCGACCTCTACCGCTGGCAGGACGAAGCCGTACCGCGCCGAAATATGACTGACCATGTGGCAACGTGAGAGCTCGAGGTTCGAGAGGACCAGGAGATCGCGCGCAAAAGGTCGGTGGCGCGGGCGGCCGTAGCCGGTGACGATCACCGGGTGGTCGCTGGAGGCCGGCAGGGCGTCCGGGGCCTCGGGTGAACGGCGGATCGCCCGCGTACCCGCCGACGTCGGGGCGGCAGCACGGAAGCGGGCCCGCCCCGAGGGGAGGTGGCCGCGTGGGGAACACTTCGGCGAACTCTCTCGTTCGACCTCCGGCCCCTACCGTGAACCGTGAATCCGAGGAACCGCCTTGCCCGATACTTCCGCTGCCGACACCGTGCCCCCGCTCCCGTCGCCCTCCGCCCAGGCGGAGCGCCTGATCCAGCTCGGGGTGCACGAGATCGCGGGGATTCCCGCCGAGGACATCCGCGCGTTCGCCCAGACGGCCGGGCGGGGCCGTGACGTCCTGCTCGCCGTCCATCCGGAGCGCGCCCCCGCCTCCGCCCTCGCGCCACTGCTTCTGCGCGACGGCAAGCCCGGCTTCGTCGTCGTCGACATGCCCGACGTCGACCTGTTCGCCCCCGACGCGGTCGAACTTCCCAACGCGCCTCTCTATTTCGTCGCCGGACCCGACCGCGGCGACCACATGGCCAACTGGAGCCCCGAAGAGGCGTTGCCCGCCCTCACCGAGGAGGGCCGCACCCCCCTGGTGCTCACGGAGGGCATCCACTGGGTCCTGCAGCAGCCGGCGGTACTTGAGCGGAACCTCTGCTTCATGACCATCGGGTCCCGGCTGCGCAAGGCGAACGGCGTCCTGGACGCGCGTACCCCGGCACTCTGGATCAGCAACGGCACCGGACGGGACGGCAAGGAACGTCGTAACGCCCCCAAGGTCGGCTGGTGCTGGTGGGGCAACCGCCATACGTGGCTGGGATTCGCCTCCGCCATGGGCCGCGAGGGCCAGTAGCGCCCGTTCGCCCTGCTGTTGACCCATCTGCGTTGACTCACCTCTGATGAAGCGGGCCGCGCGGGCCCGCTTCATCGGCGCGCGAGAACGCCTCCCCGGGATACGCGGCCCCCGGAGGAGCCTGATGGTTGCCGATGGAGCGTCAGATGCCTTGCATAACAAGGGGTTTGGTGACTTTGCATCAACGCCTGCGAACTTTGAACACTGTGGTGACGAAGTATGGACGCCGCCGGTAGAAGCCTCCTACTGTTCTCGGCGCAGCCACCGGAGCCCCTGTCCGGACGAAGCGCTGCCCCACCGCACGAGCCGACCGTTCACCCCCGGGCGCCGGGTGGCCCCACCCACCGCCGCGACGTGCCCCTCGCCGCGAGGGGCCAGGAGGAAGAATGCATCCACGGCCGCTCCACCGTTGCCGCAGACATCTCACCGGGCTGCTGGTTTCCGCGTTTCTCGTCGGCGCCTTCTCCACCGTGCCGGCCGCCGCCGCGCCGGTACCGCGGGACGAACTCCCGCCGCAGGAGCCGGGCGTCACCCTGCGCGTCTTCGACGTGCAGGTCCCCCTCGGCGAGCTGTGCGACATCAAGGCCGGACAGACGCCGAACATCGACAAGTTGATGCCGGGCATCGACTGGAGTTCGCCGGACGACTTCGGCTTCGGCGATCACTTCGTCTCCCAGGTCACAGCCAACCTCACCGTTCCCGACGACGGTGTGTACGCCTTCCGCCTGACCAGCGACGACGGTTCGCGGCTGCGGATCGACGGCTCCACCGTCATCGATCACGACGGGCTGCACGGCGCCGAGCCCAAGGACGGGTCGGCCGAGCTGACGGCAGGTCATCACACGTTGCGGATCGACCACTTCGACCGCACCGGTGGCCAGCAGGTCACCCTCGAATGGAAGCCGCCCGGCGCGGGTGATTTCGCCGTCGTGCCGAACTCCGTGCTGAGCACCGACGCCGACGTCGTACGGGTGACGGCGCCGGGCCGCAAGGAGTGCGAGGGCGCCCTCGACTCCCCCGGCGACGGGCTGCCGCTGACCGGGACGCACCCGGACTACGCGCTCACCGATCTACGGCCCGCGGGCTTCGAACCGCAGGTCACCGCGATGGACTGGCTGCCCGACGGCCGACTCGCCGTGACCACCTGGGGCGGCACCGACAACACGACCGGCGAGGTCCATCTCCTCGACAACGTCCAGGGCGACACCGGTCCCGGCGAGGTGACGGCCAAGAAGGTGGCCGAGGGGCTCAAGGAGCCGATGGGCATCAAGGCCGTCGACGGCAAGCTGTATGTGTCTCAGAAGCATGAGCTCACCGAGCTGACCGACACCGACGGCGACGACGTGACCGATGAGCGCCGGACGGTGGCGACCTGGCCGTACGGCGGGAACTTCCACGAGTTCGCCTTCGGCCTGCTCTACCGGGACGGCTACTTCTACCTGAACCTGTCCGTGGCGATCGACCTGGGCGGGGCGACGACCGACCCGCAGCCCGCGCCGAACCGCGGTTCGACGATCAAGGTGAACAAGGAGACCGGCAAGGTCGACTACATAGCCGGGGGTCTGCGGACACCCAACGGCATCGGCTGGGGCCCTGAGGGCGACATGTTCGTCCTCGACAACCAGGGCGGCTGGCTGCCCTCCTCGAAGCTGCTCCACATCAAGCAGGACCGCTTCTTCAACCACTACACCAACCCGCCGGGCCCCTTCGACGGGAAGCCGGTGACCAAGCCGGTGCTCTGGCTGCCGCAGAACGAGATTGCCAACTCCCCTAGTACACCCTTGCAGTTGGACGAGGGCCGGTTCGCCGGGCAGATGCTGTTCGGTGACGTCACGTACGGCGGCATCCAGCGCGCCTACCTCGAGAAGGTCGACGGCGAGTATCAGGGAGCGGTGTTCCGCTTCACCCAGGGTCTGGAGGCAGGGGTCAACCGGATCAGCAGGGGCCCGGACGGCGCGATCTACGCCGGTGGCCTCGGCGCGGGCGGCAACTGGGGCCAGGAGGGCAAGCTGACCTACGGGCTCCAGAAACTCTCCCCCAGCGGTGACAAGGCCTTCGACATCCTGGCGATGCGGGCGAAGCCGGGCGGTTTCGAGCTGGAGTACACCGAGCCGCTCTCCGAGGAGACGGCCGCGCAGCTCGCCGAGAGCTACCGGGTCGAGCAGTGGGCGTACGCCCCGACCCCGGCCTACGGCGGCCCCAAGATCGACGAGGAGTCCCTGGACGTGGGTGCGGCCGCCCTTTCCGAGGACCGCAAGAAGGTCACGCTGACCATTCCCGGGCTCAAGGCGAACCGTGTGGTCCACGTCCGCTCGCCGCGCCCCTTCAGTTCTGCCGACGGCACGGAGCTGTGGAGCACGGAGGCCTGGTACACCCTCAACTCCCTGCCCGGCGACCGGCCCCCGGCAACCCGGTACGAGGCGGAGGAGGCCGCCCTCGGCGGCGGAGCGGGCTTCGACACCGAGCACGCGGGCTATTCGGGCGGCGGCTTCGTCGACAACTTCGGCAACGAGGGTGCGGCGGTCACCTTCGATGTGGAGGCCGGGAAGGCTGGTACCCACGACGTGGGTCTGCGCTACTCCAACGGGCCTGATCCGGCGCCCGGCACCAAGACGGTGAGCGTCCATGTCAACGGCGAGAAGGTCCGGCAGATCGAGCTGCTGTCGACCACCGACTGGAAGACCTGGTCGACGGGGACGGAGCAGTTGGAGCTGCGCGAGGGCCACAACACGATCACCTACTCCTACGCCAGCGGTGACACCGGCCATGTGAACCTGGACATGATCACCGTCCATCCGAAGGGGGCCCGCGTCCAGCTCTTCGACGGCACGGACCAGTCGGCCTGGCAGCATCCGGACGGCCGGCCACCCGAATGGCCGGTGAGCGGCGGGGAGATAGAGGTCGCCGGCGGGGACCTGCGCACCAAGCAGGGCTTCCAGGACTTCCGTGCGCACGTCGAGTTCCGGCTGCCGAACCTTCCGCCGGACGTGACCGGCCAGGACCGCGCCAACAGCGGCGTGTATCTGCAGGAACGCTATGAGGTGCAGATCCTCGACTCGTACGGTGACACCACGCTCGCCGACAACGAGGCCGGGGCGATCTACACCAAGAAGGCTCCGGACGTGAACGCGGCCACGGCCCCGGAGACCTGGCAGACGTACGACATCACCTTCCGCGCCGCCCGCTTCGACGCCTCGGGGGTGAAGACGGAGGACGCCCGGGTCACCGTCGTGTGGAACGGCGTCACCGTCCACGACGACGTGGCCGTCGACGGCCCGACGGGCGGCGGTGCTGCCGAGGGTCCGACGGCCGGGGCGATCAGGCTCCAGGACCACGGGAGCAAGATCCGTTATCGCGATGTGTGGGTCGAGCCGCTCACCTAGGGCCTCTCGTTCGGGATGGTGCCGGGCCCGACGTACCGGTTCCGGGGTGGCGGCGGCCGGCTGTCACCCTGGAGCCGTCCGCACCGGCGCTCCCACCGCGCCGCACCGGTCGTGGCCCTGACGCCCGGCCCGTGCACGGTGGGGCCACCGCCGTCGTCCTCCCGTGACGCGCGGGGCGCAGCGTCCGATGCTGTTCCTCGACGTCGGCGGTCGCTCATCCCACGCTCTCGACCTGGGGCGATGCGTCGCGGTCGCGTCAGGGATGGCTTGCTTCCTTCTCGGATGTCGGGCCGCAGGCAGGCCCCCCCTGAGCCTCGTGGCCACCCGGCGTCACGGCGAGCCCTCATCGTGACGCCCCCGCTGCACCTCGCGGGCGGGCTACGTCATCAACTCGATGTGCGGATGCTCGGGCTCCGCCGGGCAGACGAACAGGTGCTGTCGGTAGCCGCTGCCTATCTGGACCCCGGTCGCGT
The DNA here is from genome assembly GCF_040638385.1 of Streptomyces sp. NPDC026589. Classification (NCBI taxonomy): domain Bacteria; kingdom Bacillati; phylum Actinomycetota; class Actinomycetes; order Kitasatosporales; family Streptomycetaceae; genus Streptomyces; species Streptomyces sp. NPDC026589. The sequence continues at coordinate 411,502 of NZ_JBEZYG010000005.1, read as the reverse complement.
TGTAGCCGCGGTGGCCGGGGTACGGTCCAGCACCTGGGTGGGGGTGCGGAGACCAGCTGTTCCCGGTGTCGTCCCCTTCCTCGAACGTGGCGACGGTCATCAGGACCTCCATGCCGGTGCCGCACTCGGAGCAGGACTGCGAGCTGGGGTCGGTGGAGTTCCAAGCGGGCCAGCCGCCGACCTTCCAGCCGGGTGCGTTGGACAGCACACAGTCGTAGTACGTGTCCGGGTCCATGTCTTCCTCTGCTGCCTGCGGCACACTCCACTGCTTGAGCTGCTCCCGCAGTTCTCCGCTCAGCTCCAGATGGTCGGGGTACTCGGTGATCTGCTCCGGTTCGAGGACGCACGGTTCCGGTAGATAGCCGTCGAACTGCACTGCGGGCGGCTCGGGGGGCGTGTCGAGGACGTCGGTGACGGCGGCTGCCGAACGCCAGAAGAGCAGGGTCCTGGGCATGATCGGATGATCGAAGGGGCACCACAGAACCTGCAGCAGGTCCTTGCCCTCCGGCGGGCTCAGATCGGGGACATCCCGTGCGTACAGCTGCGCCACGGGCAGCATCGCTATGGGGTCGCCGTACGCCTGGACCGCCGGCCTCACCGGATACGTCCGAGGGGGCCGGATCCGCTCGAGAGTCTCCCGTTCCTCCGGAGTCAGGTCCCGGCCGTGCGAGGCGGCGAAGATCCGTCGTTCCAGCCGCAGATCCGCCGGGGGCTGGGCCCGGTTGATGCCATCCACCACATGCGGTTCCTGGCAGTGCGGCCACGGCTCCTCAGCGGGCCACAGCAGCGGGCCGCCGACCGAGCTGTCGTGCCACGTCGGCCCGCCGGGGCGGGGGTGCAGGCGGGTCGCCGTGCGGGCCAGCGGGGCCAGTTGGGGAAAGACCGCGGCAACGTCGATCGGCCGTGGCGGAGTGACAGGAGTGACATTCATGGCCGCTATCTTGCCAATCGCCTCTGACAACAGCCCTCGTGGCCGCCCCACGAAGAGTTCCGGCACGGGCGCCACCCGGGGGAGCGCCACCGCCGATCCGTTGCAAGCAGGCCCATCCCGATCTCCATCGGCAGGCCGTGGCCGGGCCTCTTGAAGTTGAGCGTATCGCCGAGGGGGAATTCGTAGACCGGCCCTGGTGCCTCCCCCGGTGGGGCGGCACCAGGGCCGATCTACGGATAACCGTAGCGCTGAAGTGCTGGTCAGGGGCGGCGAAGCGGCAAGCGGGCGGTTCGCGTGAGGCGGGGACTTCGGGGGCGTACGACACGAGGTCGGGCACCGGCCTGCCGGTGGGCTGGGTGACGACGATGACCCGGCCGTCGTTCAGGCGGGCGGCAGGCGCCGCGTAAGGACCGTCCGGCACCGCCTGCCGGTATGGCACCGCTCCCGGCCGCCGGACGTCCGTTCGTCCGGGTCGACGACGAGATCACGGACACCGATCAGGCCTGGGTCTCCGCGCACCACCCCGCCCCGGGCCTGCCCCACCGGGTGGGCCCCGGCGAGGACTGGCGGTCAGCGACTGCACGGCTCTCGACGCCTGGCTGCGGCGTGTGGCGGACGGCGCGTAGGCGCGTTTCCTCCGCGTCTTCGGAGCTTCGGTTCCGTCAGGCCGCGCTCCTGCGGCAGGAAACGACCACCAGGAAGGGCCACAAGGCCTGGACGAACGTCACGACGCGCTCGGCCACGCCGGGCGCCCCCGCACTCTGCAGCTCGGCCAGGAACCACAGGGCGCTGGCGCCCATCAACCCGCTCGCGGCGAGCGACACATCGAGCCTCAGCCCCCACGGCACCGGCTTCCGGTCCCGGACGGCGGCCAGGGGAGGCCACACCGCCAGCAGCACGAGGCCCACGGTGGACACGGCGCCATGCTCCAAAGCCCCGCCGCTGTTCGGGACGGGCACCAGCGTCAGGGCCAGTGCGCACAGTCCGCCGCCGGCCAGGGCCACCCGGCCGGCGGGCGCCGCCGGCCGGAGCGCGTGCGCCGTCGCCACGTAGCACGACCCCAGTACCAGCAGCATCCCCGTCATCAGCCAGTAGCTGGCAGCACCGTAGGAGGCCAGCACGCTCAGGGTCTGCCTCGCGGGGTCGTACTCCGGCCCCTGGCGCAGCTGCGCAGTCATCCAGGAGCCGACCAGAAGGACAGGGGCACATCCGGAGGAGACCAAGGCCCACCAGGGAGCAGATCGCATCAAGCCAGCATAAATGTGACCATCTCTACCATTGCTGACATTTGATCGATTCGGTCGACCGGGCCAGCGGCATGCCGGAGCCTCGGCAGCGGTCAGGGCGTTCAGGCCCACAGCACGCGCGGGACCAGTGAGGCCGATCAGGAGGGTGAGGGCGCCGGCCGTCTTGAGCGACGCCAGCCGGCGGAACCAGGTGCCGGGGACGCGCCCACCTCGTTGCGCGTGAACGTCAGCACGGCGGAGGCGTGCGAGCGCGAAGGCGAGAAGGACGCGGACCGCGGCGTACCGGATGGGCGTCACCGTCTCCACCGCCTCCTGTAGGAGGTGGTGGAGGGTCAGCCGGTTGACCAGTGCCGGCTTCTCCAGCGGGGCCAGGTGGCGGGGGAGGACGCCCCGGGAACGACAGCCTGCTCGGCGTCCGGGACCGCGCGGTACACGGCCGTCGTGTGCATCAGCGTCATCAGGTCGTCATCACCGACCATGACGAGGATGGGCGCCTCGGACGCGGGCCGTGTCCTGGTACGTCAGCGGCCCCGCGACGTCAGCCGTGTGCCCGTGGGCGCTCCGTTCCGGGAGATACCCGCGGTGGGCGGCGGCGAGGTCGGATCGCTGCGCTCCCCGCGTGTCGTTGGTGCAGGAGCCGCCGTGCGGCAGCACCAGCGGGTCGTCGGCCCTCCTCAGTCTCGTAGCAGGTCCTGACGCCGGGCAGATCCGCGTGCTCACCCATCGTTCCGGGCCTCCCCGGGGCCGTCGTCTTCGTGCTCCCCGTCTCCGGTCAGTCCGCGTCGCGGTCCTGTGGGCCGCATGCGGAGTCCGTGCGGTCACGTCCGTGGGCCCGCGCGAGCGGGGATCGCGGGCTCGTGTCCGGCCCGCCGAAAAGATTTCGAGAGGTTTTCGGGCGACGATGTCGAGAACCCGCATCCGGCTCCGTCCCTGGAGTGAAAGCGGCCACAATGGGCCGCACAGCACCGAGGAGTAACACCATGGCCAAGTACCTTCTGCTCAAGCACTACCGCGGAGCCCCGGCCTCGGTCAACGACGTACCGATGGACCGGTGGACGCCCGAGGAGATCTCGGCGCACGTGCAGTACATGCAGGATTTCGCGGACCGGCTGGAGAAGACCGGGGAGTTCGTCGACGGCTCGGCGCTCGCCCCCGACGGCGCGTGGGTCCGGTACGACGGCGAGGGCCACCCGCCGGTCACCGACGGGCCGTTCGCCGAGACCAAGGACCTCATCGCCGGCTGGATGATCATCGACGTCGACGGCTACGACCGCGCCGTCGAACTGGCCGGGGAGCTGTCCGCCGCTCCGGGGGCGGGCGGGAAGCCCATCCACGAGTGGCTGGAGGTCCGCCCGTTCCTGTCCGCGCCGCCCACCGTCACGGAGTGACGCCACGATGAACGAGGCCCTCCTGCGGAGCCTCACACCGAGCGTCCTCGGAGTCCTCGTCCGCCGCGGAGCAGATTTCGCGGCGGCCGAGGACGCCGTGCAGGACGCCCTGGTCGAGGCAGTGCGCGTATGGCCGGACGAGCGACCGCGCGACCCGAAGGGCTGGCTGGTCACCGTGGCCTGGCGGCGGTTCCTCGACGCCACCCGGGCGGAGGCCGCCCGGCGCCGGCGGGAGGACCTCGTCGACGAGGAGCCCTCGCCCGGCCCCGTGCCGGCGGTGGACGACACGCTCCAGCTCTATTTCCTGTGCGCCCACCCGTCGCTGACGGCGTCGTCCGCCGTCGCGCTCACCCTGCGCGCCGTCGGCGGGCTCACGACGCGCCAGATCGCCCGGGCCTATCTGGTGCCCGAGGCGACCATGGCGCAGCGGATCAGCCGGGCGAAGCGCACCGTCTCCGGCGTGCCGTTCGATCAGCCCGGCGACGTCGCCACCGTGCTGCGCGTCCTCTATCTCGTCTTCAACGAGGGCTACTCCGGCGACGTCGACCTCGCCGCCGAGGCGATCCGGCTCACCCGGCAGCTCGCGGCAGCGATCGACCACCCGGAGGTGGCGGGGCTGCTCGCCCTCATGCTGCTCCACCATGCCCGCCGCGCCACCCGGACCGCACCCGACGGGAGCCTGGTGCCGCTCGCCGAGCAGGACCGGGTCCGCTGGGACACCGGAGCGATCGCCGAGGGCGTCGAGATCCTGCAAGGGGCCCTCGCCCGCGACCGGCTGGGCGAGTTCCAGGCCCAGGCCGCCATCGCGGCGCTCCACGCCGACGCGCCGACCGCCGGGGAGACCGACTGGGTGCAGATCGTCGAGTGGTACGACGAACTGGCGGCCCTGACCGACAGCCCGGTCGTCCGGCTCAACCGTGCGGTGGCCGTCGGCGAAGCCGACGGACCGCGCGCCGGGCTGGCCGAACTCGCAGCGCTGAGCGACGCGTTGCCCCGCCACACGGCGGTGGCGGCGTATCTCCACGAGCGCGACGGCGATCTGCCGGAGGCGGCCCGACTGTACGCGGAGGCCGCTCACCGGGCCCCCACGCTCGCCGAGCGCGACCACCTCACGCGCCAGGCCGCCCGGTTGAACGCCGGTCTTCGGCGCTGACGGATCGACCGCGCCCACCACGTCCGAAGGTGCGCGGCCGGTCCGTCGTACGCCTCAGACGCGGCAACGCGACACAGCTCCGGCGGACGGTCTCGCGCGCCCACGGCGCACCGCCGTACTGGCGGAAACCACAAGACCGCGGCCTCCTCCCCGTGGCACGACGGGTCGGGGACCTCCCGCGACTGCGGCGGCGGCAACGACTGCGACTGCGACTGCGACTGCGACTGCGAACCGTACGGTCGAGCGAGTAGATCACTCGATCGTGACTTCCGCTCCTTCGGCTCCCTGTGCGTCGCGATGCTGTGGGGCGGGCGCGCGACCCGCGCCGTCGGCAATTGTGGGGTGGGGAGAGGCATGACGCGAGAAGCGGGACGTGACGGGGACCTGGACGAGCGGGTGGTCCTGCTCGTGGCGGGGGCGGCCGATCTGGCGGTGAGCACGGTGGGTTCGGCCCTGGGAGCGGTGCGCGGGCTGCTGCGCCGCTCGGACGCCGCGGAAATGGCGGCGGACGCCGAGCACGAGCTGATGGCGCGCGGGCGCCTGGTGCTGGGCAGGTACGCCGCCCCGCCGCCGGCCCATCTGGAGCTGCTCGCCCGGCAAGCCGTCGCCCGGCGGGCCGCCGATGACGCCTGACCGCTGGGATGCGGCCGCGTTCAAGCTCCGGGTCGACGAGGTGCTGCACCCGTTCGTCGCCCGGGAGGCCGAGCTGTTCGCGGCGATCGACCCATCCCTGACCCCGGTGGCCGAGCAGGTGGAGGCGGTCGTCGCGGACGGCAAAAGGCTGCGAGCGGCGTTCTGTTACTGGGGCTGGCGGGCGGCGGGGCAGCCGGACAGCGACGCTCTGGTGCGGGCCGCGGCCTCCCTGGAGATGATCCACGCCGCCGCTGTCGTGCACGACGATCTCATCGACGACAGCGCGCTGCGGCACGGCCGCCCCACCGCGCACATCGCTCTGCGCGGCGCCGTGCGCCGTCGCCCGCGTTCCGTCGCCGCCGCCAGGTCGCTGGCGATGCTGGTGGGCGATCTGCTGATGGGGATGGCCGGGCAGCTGTTCACCACCAGCGGTCTGCCCGCCGCCTATCTGGGCCGGGCCCGCCCGTTGTGGACGGTGCTGGGCCGGGAGCTGATCGCGGGCGAGTGCATGGAGATCCTGCGCACCGGGGCGGAGCCTGACACCGCGGCCTCGCTGAAGGTGATCCGGTACAAGACCGCCAAGTACACCGTCGAGCAGCCCCTGTTGATCGGTGGGGCGCTGGCCGGGGCAGGCGGTCGGCTGTGCGAGGGCTACTCCGCCTACGGGCTGCCGCTGGGCGAGGCCTTCCAGCTGAGGGACGATCTGCTCGGGCTGTTCGGAGACCCGCGACGCACCGGCAAGGCCAATGCCGACGACGTGTGCGGCCACCGGCCCACGACCCTGCTGGCGGAGACCTGGCGGGTCGCCGGTGACGACGACCGTGACCGGCTACGGGCCCTTCTGGGCCGGCGCGACCTGGACGAGGACGGGCTCAACGCGGTGCGCGACGTCATGCGCAGGCTGAAGACCCCCGGCCTCGTCGAAGACATGATCACGGCGCGCGTCGAGGAAGCCCTCGACGCCCTCCATGAGCTGGACATGCCGTCACACGCGGCCGACGCCCTGACGGCGCTGGCGAACTCGGCGACCGTCCGACTGTCCTGACTCCTCTCCCGCCCGCCCGCCGCACACACGCACACACGCACACACGCACACCGCACCGCACCGCACCGCACCGAGAACTAGGAAGTCCGTCTTGACCTACACCGAGGCTTCAATGAACGCTCTGCGGCAGGGCGGTGACGAACTGGCCGACGCCACCGTCGCCGCGCTCTTCGAACGCGGAGAGGTGGGCACGTTCAACACACTGATGCGCTACGTCTCCACCGCCGGCGCTCCCCTGCCGGACGGGCTGCCCGATGTCGCCCGGGAATACCTTCAGGCCACAAGCGCTCCGCCGGCCTGGGTCGACTGGGAGGAGATGGAGAAGGCCCGGCTGTTCTTCATCGACAACAACGTGCATATTTCCACCGCACTGTCGTTCGCCTCCATGCCGGCCTGCTATGTGGTCCCACACGTGGCGAAGCTCCTCTCCGCCACCCACGGGCTGAAATACCCCTCCAAACGGATGGCGGAGACGGGCCAGTTCACCGTCTATCTGATGCGGCCCGATGCCTTCGAGGCCGGGGGCCGCTTCCTCCCCGCCGCCCAGAAGGTCCGCCTTCTGCACGCGTCGATCCGCCATCACCTCCTGCGCGAGAAGCGGTGGGACACTGACGCGCTCGGGACGCCGATCTGCCAGGAGGACATGATCGGCGGGCAGATGTTCTTCTCGCTGCTCGTGCTCGACAGCCTCCACCGTCTCGGCATCCACATGTCGGAGGAGGGCGCGGCGGCCTACTACTACGCCTGGCGCGTGGTCGGCGCGATGCTGGGCGTCAGCCAGGAGGCCGTCCCCCGGACCCTGGACGAGGCACGCCGGTTCCTCGACCTCTACATGATCCGGCACATGGGGCCTTCCGAGGAAGGCGCGCTGCTGACCCGACAGCTCATCGACCTCTACGAGGAGGTCGTACCCGGGACCCTCTTCGACCCGATCGTCTCCGCGCTCATCCGGCACCTGGTCGGCTCCACCTGCGCCGACTGGCTCCAGGTGCCCCGCACCTCGTGGGACACCGTCGTCAAGGCCGTGCCCCACCTCCTCGGCGTCCTGGAGACCGTCGAGGACCGTTCCCCCCTCGGCGCCTGGGCCCTGGACCGTCTCGGTCACCTCACCACCGTCCTCGAACTGTCCTCCCTCACCCGTGGACGCGTGATGCACTACGCCATCCCCGAACAGCTCAAGCAGGAGTACGGCGTCTCCCCCGGGCCGTCCCGCGCCCGCCGCTGGAGTCCGCCCGCCGTCACCGTCCCCGGCCACACCCCATCGTCGTGACAATTAGGTAAGCCTCACCTAATATGCGATGTGTCGTCTTCGGGTCCCCACACGCCGAGAAGCCGGTCTCCCCCCTTCTTTCGTTCGCCTCCCGGGAACGGCTCCGTCCAGACGTGCGCCGTGCCCCTCCCCCGAAGGAGACATGCAGCGCATGTCCATGCCCCGCCGCGGCCGCCTGGCCGCTCTTGCCGCCCTGACCGTCGTATCCGTGGGCGCCGGCGTCCTCGCCGTTCCCGCCTCCGCCGCCACTCCGGGCATCCACGCAGCCCAGCGGGCCGAGGCCGGCGGTACCACGTCCGCGGCCTCCCCGATCCTGGTGTCCGGCCGGTCCTCGTGGGGCTTCAAGGACTCCTGGGTCCGCTACGTCACCGGCGCGGGCGGCTCGGTGAACGTGGCCGACGGCGCGACCGCGGACGCGACCGGACGGGTCGGCTATCCCGTCAAGCACGGATCGGTGGACCCTGCCAAGCTCTCCGCCGATGTTCGCTTCGGCGGCTCGGTCACCTACGCGGTCCCGAGTCACGGGATAACCGCCATCACGCTCGCCAACCCTCGTGTCGTCCTCAAGGACGGCAAGGGCACGCTCCACATGGACGTAACGACCGACATCGCCGCCGGCAAGGCCCCGGTGACCACGCCCGGCGTGCCGCTCGCCGCGCTCACCGCGTCCGCCGACGCGCTCGACGGAACCGTCCTGGACTGGACGGGCATCACGGCCACGCTCACCGTCGAGGGCGCGGCCATCTTCGCCTACCAGGGCCGGCCCATGTACGCGGTCGGCACGGCGCTGGACCACCTCGCCATCAGCGGCGGCGTCAGCGTCCCCACCCTGACGGTCAGCCAGGTCACCGGCCTGGGCGCCGAGAACGAGGTCACCGTCAGCGGCAAGGGCTACCAGCCCGGGCGCGGCGTGTATCTGGCCCAGTCCATAGCCCTGCCCGGCACCACCTACCCCAGTGTCTTCGGCAACGCGGCGTACGTCCGTCAGGTCGGCGCGGACGGCACCTTCAGCGTCACGCTGAAGCTCACCGAGACCTTCGCCCCCTCCGGGGCCCCCGTCGTCGACTGCCGCGCCACCGCCTGCTTCGTGACGAGCTTCAACTCGCACGACGGCAGCGACTCCACCTGGATGCCCTCCCGGGCCCAGGACGTCGCCCAGCCGCTCAAGTTCGGCGTCGAGGTCCCTGCCGCCACCGTGACACGGCACCCCGCGTCGCGTACCGTCCGCTCCGGCGCGACCGGCACGTTCACCGCCGCCGCGACCGGCGCGGACTCGGTCCGCTGGGAGCGCAGCACCGACCGTGGCGCGACCTGGAGCACCGTCGCCGGAGCCGCCACGACGACCCTGTCGGTCAAGGCGTCGGCCGCGCTCAACGGCCACCGCTACCGTGCCGTCTTCGTCAACACGTCCGGTGCGACGACCACTTCGGCCGCCGCTCTCACGGTGTCCGCGGTGCCCGCCCGGATCGTCTCCTTCAACGCCTCTCCCGAGCCGGTCGGCAAGGGTGGCAAGCTGAAGGTGGTCGCCACGCTCCAGACCGTCGGCGCCACGGACAACGTCTGGCGGCCGCTGGCCGAGGCGCCCGTCGTGATCGAGTTCCGGGCGAAGGGCGGCAAGACCTGGAGCCGGGCCGCCACGGTCAGCACCACCGGCAAGGGCGTCGCCTCGGCATCGGTCACCGCCGTCAAGGACGGTACCTGGCGCGCCCGTTACGCGGGGACCGCCGACCGCGCCGCGGCCGTCAGCACCTCCGACAACGTGGACGTCAAGCTGCGGACCGCCGTCTCCGGCTTCAACGCCTCCCCCGAGCCGGTCCGCAAGGGGCGCACCATCACCGTCAAGGGCACCCTGCGCAGCCTGGACGGCACCTGGAAGAACGCCTCCGGCCAGTTGGTGATCGTCCTGTTCAAGGCCGACGGCTCCAGCAAGTGGAGCAAGTCGGCGACCGTACGCACGAACGGCAAGGGCGTTTTCTCGAAGGGGTTCACCGCCAAGAAGGACGGCACCTGGAAGGCGCAGTTCAAGGCCACGTCGTCACGTCTGGGCACGATCGGCTCCGGCGACCGGGTCGACGTGCGCTGACCCGGTTCCGGTCCGTCCCGGCCTCCGCGCCGCTGCCCCTCTCCCGTCGTCCGGGGAGAGGGGCAGCGGCAGTGCCGGGAGCCTTGCCGGTGGTGGAGCGGGTCAGGGGGCGGCGCCCCAGGCGAGCGTGGAGCCGGTGAAGACGCCGATCCTCGGGGCGTCGGCGAAGGCCGTGTTGGTGGAGCGGCTGTAGTCGTCGCTCTCCTGGAACGCCGACCAGTCGCTCTTGTTGAGCCGCAGTTGGATCTCCCCGGTCGTGGCGCCCGCCGCGAGGCTGCCGGCGCCGAAGCCGACCTCCAGGTAGTGGCCGGCGCCGGTGGCCGGTGTGCTCACCGGTCGGACGCCGTGCGTCACGCTGCCGCAGCCCAGCACCGCGTAGTCGCAGGCGGTGGCGAAGGTGCTGGCGCCACCTTCGGAGGTGAACCAGTAGCGGGCCGTGACCGTGGACAGGTCGATCGCGGCCGAACCGGTGTTGACCAGGCGGAGGGACATCCGGATCTGGTTGTCGGTCGGAGAGCCGTCGGTGTTGCGGTATTCGGCTTTGAGCGCGCCCGTTCCGGTACCGCCGCCCGCCTCGGTGGTGACCTGTGCGGCCGGGGTCCCGGCCGAGAGGTTGCCTGCGGCGTCCTTGGCCCTGACCGAGTAGCTGTAGGCGGTCGAAGCGCTCACGCCGGTATCCGTGTAGGTCGTCGTGGCCGTGGTCCCCACCCGGGTGCCGTCGCGGAGGACGTCGTATCCCGTGACGCCGGTGTCGTCCGTGGACGCCGTCCAGGCGAGGGTGACGCTGCTGCTGGACTTGGCCGTCACCCGCAGGTTCGTGGGCACGGTCGGCGCCTGTGTGTCGTCCTCGCCTCCGCTGCCGCCGTCCAGCGGCGGGTGGGCGTTGCGGAGCAGTTCCTGGAACTGTCCGGAGAACCAGTGCCCGGCCACCGGGGAGTCGGGCAGTGCGCCCGTGAGGTTGAAGCCGTTGCGGCCGTTGCCGGTGTACGTCGGGTCGCACATCCGGTCGAAGCCCTTGCCCTCGTCGTTGTCCCTGGGCTCGCTGCTGCCGTCGGACTCACCCGGGGGCTTGGCCCAGACGTACGCGTCGATCCCCGGCTCGGGGGCGGTCGTGGGGCGCTCGCCGATGCCCGCGCCGCTCTGGTTGCACCAGTTGCCGGCGTGGATCCGCCGGTCGGTCCGGCCACCGTCGACATAGGCGTCGGCGCTGGTCAGCGGTCCGGGGCCGGCGGGCCGGGAGGAGCCGCCCCAGCCGTTGCGGGCGGTGTCGATGAGCATGCCGATGTCGGAGGCGAAGCCCTGCCGGACCAGTTCCGTACGCAGGGCCTTGGCGAACGAGAGTTCGTCCACGTAGTAGTTCCAGTCCACCCAGCGCGACTGGCGCACCGTGGTCCCGTTCACGGAGTCGGTCACCGCGAAGTGCGGCTCCTGGAGCGCCGAGTAGTTGGCCGTGTTCACGATGAAGCCGTGCACGTCGGAGACGGTGGCGCCCTCCGTCGTCGCGGCCTTCTTGAACTGCTGTGCCGCGGGGACGAAGTTGGAGTCCCAGCCGAGCCAGCCGTGGTGGGCGGCGTCGACGTAGTTGTAGACGTTGGGCAGGGCGCCCAGGGTGTGCAGGGCGTATCCGATGCCCTTCTCGTAGTTGCCGTTGGCCTTCATCGTGGCGCACTCGGGGGTGGAGCCGGCGGTCCCTCCGGCGTTGGTGACCAGGTTGGGCAGCGAGTCCGGTTCGATGAGCGTGACGATGCGCAGGCTCGCGTAGGCGGGGTCGCCGAGGATGCCGGCGATGGGGTCGATGTAGTCGTCCTTGTAGCGGCTCAGCTCGGTGGGGCCGAGTTCACCGTTGGAGGCGAGGGCGGCGCAGTCCCGGCCGGGGAGGTTGTAGATGACGACCTGGAAGAGGTCGGCTCCCTGGCTCACGGCCGTGTCGAGGTGCGCGCGCAGGCCTCGCGCGCCGGGTGTGCCGCCGATCGCGGCGATGCGGTCCATCCAGACGAAGGACGGCTCGTCCGCGACGACGTCGCCGCCGGGCTCGGCGGCGGCCTTGGCGGACCAGTCGGGGTTCACGTACGCGGTGGCGCCCGCGTAGGGGTTGTCGACGCGGTCGGCGGCCGACGCCTGTCCGGGTACGGCCACCGCGAGTGCGGCGCCCATGACCAGTGCGGACAGTGCGGCGGCCGCTCTTCTGCGGAGTGCGTGCGGGGTGGTGCCTCTGCTTCTCATTGCGGCTCCGTGCTCCTCTCGTAACGCCCGTCGGGGGTGGCGACGGACGGGTTCAGGGGTCCGTGACGCTCAGGAGGTAGGGGATTCGAGTGGGGAAGCGTGCGTGTGGGAGCGCTCCCAAACTGGCGTGGCATTCAACGACTGTCAAGCGATGCAGCGCAATTACGTTGCACGAAGGCGTAGTTGGAAGACATTGGAGCGCTCCCATCAGCGACCGAACAGCGGTACGTGTAGATCCCCGGCTATGTTCGCGTCGACGATTGGCCGACTACCGACTCGCGGAGTGCGCGAGCACCGCCGCGGGAGAAAACGCCGCAACGCTGGTCTAGGCCAGACCACGTCCGTCCCCCTATCCTCGCCTGTAGCCGGTGACACACCCAACTCCCCCACCCAGGTTGCCTGCCGGCTCGTGCCCCCCACTCAACTCCGCTCGAGCAGCCGGGTGACCTCCCCCCCTTCGCCGCCTCCAGGAGGCCACGGTGAAATTTCGCACCAGAAGCTCGGCGATCATCGGCACTCTCTGCCTCGTCACGTCACTGGCGTTGGCCACGGCGTCGGCCGACGAGCCCGCCTCCCCGGTTCAGCCGGTGAACGCGTCCCTGACCGAAGTGGCCAGGGCCCAGAGCCCGTCCGCCGGGGCGGCCGGGCCCGATGACACCCTGTGGATCGCCGAACGCGCGGGCACCGTAAGGGTGCTGGACGATCAAGGCCTCGGCGCACCCGTGCTCGACATCTCCGCGGAGACCACCACGGACGGCGAACGCGGCCTGCTGGGTGTCGCGTTCGACAAGACGTTCGCGCACTTCTACATCTCGTTCACGGACCTCGAAGGCACCAGCACGGTGGACGAGTTCGCCGTGGAGGACGGCCGGCTCCAGCCGGAGAGCCGGCGCACCGTCCTGACCCAGACGCAGCCGTACGCGAACCACAACGGCGGGGACATCAAGTTCGGCCCCGACGGCTATCTGTACATCGCCTTCGGTGACGGCGGCGCGGGCGGCGACCCGCACGGCAACGGGCAGAAGCTCGACACGCTGCTCGGCAAGCTGCTGCGGATCGACCCGAGCGGAGGCGAACCGTACGCGATCCCGGCGGACAACCCGTTCGTGGACGACGCGAACGCGAAGGACGAGATCTGGTCCTACGGGCTGCGCAATCCGTGGCGGTTCTCCTTCGACGCGGGCACGGGCGACCTGCTGATCGGCGATGTCGGCCAGAGCGACTGGGAGGAGATCGACTGGGCCCCGGCGGACAGCGAGGGCGGCGAGAACTACGGCTGGTCCTCCATGGAGGGCACCCACCCCTTCCGGGGCGGCACGGAGCCGGCGAACCACGTCCCGCCGGTCCACGAGTACGACCGTACGGGCCTCGGCTGCTCGGTGACCGGAGGATTCGTCTACCGCGGCGACGCGCTCCCGGACCTTCGGGGGAGCTATGTGTTCAGCGACTACTGCGACGGCACGCTGCGTACGCTCCAACTGGAGAACGGCGAGGTGACCGGCGTAGGCGACCTCGGAGTCAGCGGCGGCGAGGTCATCTCGTTCGTCGAGGGCGGTGACGGCGAGCTGTACGTCCTCGGCAGCGCCGGCGCCGTCTCACGCGTCGACCCCGCGTGAGTCGCTGAGACCCACGGGCTGTCAGCTGCGCGGACCGGTGCCCGGGGCCCGCCGATCGTCATGATCGGCGGGCCCCCGCCCCATGGTCCGGCCGTACGCCAGGGGCGGTGGTCCGACCGTACGTCAGGCACTCCGACGCGCCGTCCCGCACGCGTCACGGGAGGCTCGGCCCTGGCGGGGCCGGGCGGTTCGTCCTCTCCGCGCCTTCGCCGCGCTGATGGCCACGGCGGGCGTCCCGGTCGAAGATGCCCAGCAGCTCGCACGGCCCGCCCTCGGCGCCGATCGCGTGCGGGAGCATCGTGGGGAACTCCGCCGCCTGGTTCGTCTCGATCCGCAGGCGCCGGTTGCCCAGAAGCAGGATCGCGGTGCCGGAGAGGACGACGAGCCACTCGCGGCCCGGATGCGCGCGCAGCCGGGAGGGGTTGTCGGGCGGCGGCTCGGTCAGGCGCTGACGGATGACGGTCATGCCGGGTTCCGCCTTGATGGGCCACCGCAGCTGGCCGTGGGCCCCGTCGGCCGTCGGGTTGGAGACGATGTCGTCGGAGGCCGTCTCGACCAGCTGGTCGAGGGAGGTGTCCAGGGCGCGGGCGAGCGTGACCAACTGGTCCAGGGCCAGCCGGCGCCGGCCGTTCTCGATGCGGCTGAGCGTGGACTGGCTGACCTTCGCGCGGGCGGCGAGCTCTTCCAGGGACCAGCCCTGGGCCACGCGCAGGGCGCGGATGCGTTTGCGTACCAGGCTGTCCAGCTCACCATCTTCTTGCGTCATAGGCATGAGCCTATGCCACGGGCGCAAGGCGCGCTCAGCGTCGATCTCTCACTCCTGGGCCTCGTCCCCTCACCCGAGGCGCCCACGTCGCGGACGTACGCCTGTTGATACGCGGTGAGCCACAACCCATGGTTGTGGGCGCATAGGCTTCAGGGTGTGGACATCGAAGCCGTGCGCACGTTCGTCACCGTCGCGGACACCGGACAGTTCCGGGAAGCCGCCATGGACCTGCGCATCAGTCAGCAGGCCGTCTCCAAGCGCGTGGCGGGCCTGGAACGCGTGCTCGGGGTGACGTTGTTCGTCCGCGGAGCGCGCCCCACTCCGGACGGGCAGGCCTTCCTGCCGCACGCCCGCGAGGTGCTGCGGGCCGTGGAACGGGCCGTCGCCTCGGTACGCCCCGGGGACCGGGTGCTGCGTGTGGACGTGCTCCACCGGCGCATCGCCCCGGCGCTGGCCGTACGCGGCTTCTACCAGGCCCACCCCGGCACGGACCTCGACGTGGTGACGCTCGCGGACGCGAACGTGGCCGGGGCGGCCGAGGCTGTGCGGGCCGGCGAGATCGACGCGACCTTCCGCGCCGTGCCCGGGGGCGCGCTGCCCGACGGGGTCAGCGCCGAACGCGTCCTGGACGATCCGTTGCAGCTCCTCGTCGGACCGCGCCACCCGCTGGCCTGCGCCCGGTCGTTGGCCCCGGCGGACCTGGCCGGGCACCGGATCTGGATCCCGGGCATCAAGCAGGGCACCGAGTGGGCCGCCTACTACGACCGGCTCGCGGAGGACTTCGGTCTGCGTATCGACGCCGTCGGGCCCGACTTCGGGACCGAGGCGCTGATGGACTCGATCGCCGACTCCGACGCGCTGGCCACACTCGTCGGCTCCCGGGACCGATACGTGTGGCCGGCCTCGCACGATCTGCGGCGGATCCCTGTCGTGGGTCCGACTCCGGTCTATCCGCACGTGTTCTTGTACCGGA
Source organism: Streptomyces sp. NPDC026589 (assembly GCF_040638385.1). Taxonomy (NCBI): domain Bacteria; kingdom Bacillati; phylum Actinomycetota; class Actinomycetes; order Kitasatosporales; family Streptomycetaceae; genus Streptomyces; species Streptomyces sp. NPDC026589. Next base: position 396,174 of record NZ_JBEZYG010000005.1, on the reverse strand, counting down.
CGGGCAATCCGCACCCGGTCCTTGCGGCGCTGCGCAGGTACCTCGCGCAGGTACGGCCGACGCCGCCGGCCGACGCGTGGACACCGGGCTGGGCCCGCTGACGCCGTGCGGCGAACCGCCTCGGTCAGGGGCGTCGCGCGGGGACGGGCCGGAGCCCGGGCCAGCGGGCGAGCATCCGCCGGCGCATGTCCGCGCAGAGGGTGCTCAGTCCGCTCGGACCATCGCGGCCGGCGGTCATGCCGCCGACGACACCGAGCCGGTGGACGAGGCGTTGACGGGCCGCCACGGTGCCCCACTTCCAGTCGCGGACCGGGATCCGGGCCAGGTGATCAGCGCCTTCGCGGTTGGCCCGCGGGACCAGGGCGTCGCCCCGGATCAGCCGGCCGGCGCAGAAGTCGGTGAGGTCGCCGTGGAGTTCGTCGCCGGCCTCGGCGCGCCACGCCGTGCGGTAGGCGGTCTCCGCCCGTTCCAGCAGCGGGGCCGGGGCCGCGGTGACACACCAGCAGGTCGGGAAGCCGATGCGCAGGTAGGCGAGCTCCACCAGCCCACTGCCCAGTGAGGCCTGTTCGAAGTCGATGAACCGGGTCCCGCCGGTGGTGTGCAGGTCGTTGCCGGGGCACGGGTCGCCGTGGAGCAGGGCGTGCCCGGGCGCCCGGGCGAGCCGGTGCACGAGGCCGTCGAGCTCGCCGGGCACGCCGGGAGGGACGGGAGCGTCGAGAGCGGCGGCCGGCCGGAGGAAGGAGGCTGCGTCGGCGGCGTCCGGGCCCTGCCAGCGGGGCAGCACTCCGGCGTGCTCGGGACGGGCGACGGCATGCAGCCGGGCCAGTGCCGCCGCGTAGTCCACGATCCAGTCGCCGGAGGGTGGTCGGTGGTCCAGATGTTCCAGGACCAGCACCCGGTTGTCGGGGGCGGTGCCCAGGAGTGCGGGCACCACGGCCGGGTCGGCTCCGGCGGCGAGACGCAACGCGGCCAGTTCACGGGCGTAACGCTCGTCGGCGTCGGGACCGTCAACGATCTGCTTCACCACCACCGGCGTCCCGGCCGTCTCCACCCGCCACACCCGTGAGCGTGGGCTGCTGCTCAGCCGCCGGGAACGTCCGGGCGCGCCCAGTCCGGTCCGGCTCTTCTCCGTGCCGCCCGCGGGTTCAGGCACTCCTCCGGGCCGCGTCGCGCCGTACGGTACGACGTCGGCCCGCGCCCGGGTCCGGCATCGGGCCCCGCGTCGCGGCCGGGGCACGGCCGGCACGTACGGTACGGCAGGTGAACGAACCGCTCGAAGCCGTGACCGGCCCCCCTGCGGAGAGACGCGTCCGGGCCACGACGACCCGCGTGTTCCTTGCGCTCGCCCCGCCCGACGACGCGAAGAACGAGCTGGCGCAGGCGCTGCGCCCGGCCTACGACGCCCATCCCCGCATGCGGTGGAACCGCGTCGAGGACTGGCACATCACCCTGGCGTTCCTCGGTGAGCTGCCGGTCTCCGCCGTCCCGCCCTTGATGCCCCCGCTCGCCGGGCTCGCGGCGCGGCGACGTCCCCTGCGGCTGGCGCTGCACGGCGGCGGGCACTTCGACGAGCGGGTGCTGTGGGCCGGGGTCACGGGGGACCTCGCAGGGCTGCACCACCTCGCCACCGACGTACGCGCCCTCGTCAGGGAGTGCGGTGTTTCCTTCGCCGAGCGGCCCCTGCGGCCCCATCTGACGCTGGCCCGGTCCCGCCGGGGCGACCACACGGCCACGGTGGAGGCCGCGGCGGGGCTCGCCGCGTTCACCGGCCGGAGTTGGGAGGCTGCCCGTCTCCATCTGGTCGGCAGCAACATCGGCCGAGGCCCGGGGCCGATCCACTACCGCGACATCGACGCCTGGGACTTCCACCACGGAGCGGACGCGACCTGAACGGCCGCCGTGCTCCCACGGCGGCCGCACGGTCGCGGTCCGCGCCACGCGAGTCACGCGGACCGGTCGTGCGGTCCCGTGTCACGCGGACCGGTCGTGCGACAGCAGGAACTCGGTGGCCCGCGCGATGGCCTCGGCGGATGTGCCGTGGATGGCCTCCGACTCCTCCTCCTGCAAGTCCGCTCCCGTGGCGGTGTACCACCAGGCGTCGGCGCCCGGATCGTGGTGAATCACGGCGTCGCCGCCCGCGTAATGAAGCGGAATGGACTCGCTGGCGGACTTCTTGGGCACCGCGTGCGGCCACTTGACACGCGCCGACTGACGCTTGATGCCACCCCAGGCCGCGCCGAGCTGCGCGTAGCTGGATCCACCGCGTCCGGCGACGGTGGCCGCGCTCTCGGCCAGCCGGTCGACAGACCGCTTGGCCTCGTAAAGCGACCGCACCATCGCCAGCTGCACATCGGGCGCGGCCATGAGGGCGGCGTCGAAGGGTTTGCCGGCCGCGCGGTAGGCGAGCGCGCGCGTCGAGATCCGTTCCGCCAGTGACCGGACCGCGTCGAGCACCTGCTCGTCCATGGCGAACGTGTCGTCGTCGCGGGGCTCGATCCAGGCGGGGTCCACCGGGGTCAGGACCGTGGCCCAGAAGTTCTCTTCGCTCTGATCAGGGGTCGGGATCGCCTTCACATCATTCATGTGACAATTTTATCTGTCATCAACCACATCGGCAATCAAATCTGTCGCTTCGGCTCTCGACAGGTTCACCTGTCACCCGAACTCCGTAACTGTACCTTTCGTAAGGTACAGTTACGGAGTTCGGGGCGGTTCTCACAGTGAGGCTCATGCGGGATGACCATCAGCACGAAGCGGCGCTGGCTGCTCCTGACCGTGGTGAGCGCGGGGCTCCTGCTGATCACGCTGGACAACTCCATCCTTTACGCGGCCCTGCCGACGCTGGTGGAGGATCTCGGTGCGAGCAGCTCCGAGGGGCTCTGGATCATCAACGCCTATCCGGTCGTGATGGCCGGCCTGCTCCTGGGCAGCGGCACGCTCGGTGACCGGGTGGGACACCGTCGGATGTTCCTGATCGGCCTCGTGGTCTTCGGTGCGGCCTCGCTCGTCGCGGCGTTCTCCACCAGCCCGGAGGCCCTGATCGCCGCGCGGGCCTTCCTCGCTGTCGGCGCGGCCGCGATGATGCCCGCCACCCTCGCCCTGATCCGCGTCACCTTCGACGACGAGCGCGAGCGCAACATGGCCATCGCGGTCTGGGGCACCATGGCGGTCGTGGGCAGCGCGCTGGGGCCGATCATCAGCGGGATCCTGCTGCAGCACTTCTGGTGGGGATCGGTCTTCATCATCAACATCCCGGTCGTCCTCGCGGCGATCGTGGCCACACTGTTCGTCGCCCCGCCGAACGACCCGGACCCCTCCAAGCGCTGGGACCTCGTCTCCTCGCTCCTGGCCCTCGTCGCCCTGGTCGGCCTCGTCATCGCGATCAAGGAGACGGCGAAGACCGACCCCGCTCCGGCCGTCATCGCCGCCGCCGTCCTCGCGGCCGTGGTCGGCGGATGGACGTTCGCCCTACGTCAGCGCCGCCTGCCCTACCCGCTGCTGGACTTCGCGATCTTCCGCAACCGGGCCTTCCTCGCGGGGGTGCTGGCCGCCGGATTCGCCCTCTTCGCCATCGCCGGCATCCAGCTCGTCACCACCCAGCGCTTCCAGCTCGTGGAGGGCTTCACCCCGCTGCGGGCCGGATTCCTCGTCGCGGCCGTCGCCCTGGGCGCGTTCCCCACCGCGATGCTCGGGGGCGCGATCCTCCACCGGGTGGGGCTGCTGCCCCTTATCGCCGGAGGTCTCGCACTGGGCGCCGTCGGCACCGTGCTGGTACTCACGAACTTCGCCACCAGCATGGGCCTCCTCGTCACCGGGCTGATCATCACCGGCAGCGGACTCGGCGCGGCCATGTCCGTCGCCTCCAGCGCGATCATGGGCAATGTCCCCGCCCGCAGGGCGGGCATGGCCTCGTCCGTCGAGGAGGTCTCCTACGAGTTCGGCAGCCTGGTCGCGGTCGCCCTCCTCGGCAGCCTGCTGACCGCCGTGTACTCCGCGACCATCGACCTCCCCGCCGGGGTCTCCGAACGGGCGCGTGACAGCCTCGACAGCGCGCTCGCCCTGGCCGGCGAAGGGGCGGGGACCAATACCGCGCTGGTCACCGCGGCGTCCGAGGCGTTCGACGGCGCGTACCTCGCCGTGATGATCGTGGTCGCCGCCGTCCTCGCCGTCGGCGCCCTCGCGACCGGCGTGCTGCTGCGCCGCCACGGCCCCGGCTCGGCCCTGTCCGGCCCCGCACACCACTGAAGCGCCGCACCCCACTCAGCTCCGTACGCCCCCGAGCTCGGTACACCACCGAGTCCGGGACGCCACCGACCCGACGGCACGGGAGCCACCCATGCGCACCAGCAAACGGACCCAGATCCTCGAAGCCGCCACCCGTGTCGTACAACGTGAAGGCGTCAAGAGCGTCACCTTCGACTCCGTCGCCGCGGAGGCAGGACTGACGAAGGGCGGCCTCCTCTACCACTTCGCCTCGCGCGACGACCTCGTCCGGGCGATCCACCAGCATCTGGCCGACCAGTGGGAAGCCGACCTGGTCGCGGCGGCCGGGAAGCCCGCGGCCGAGGCCACCCGGAAGGAACGGCTCGCCGCCTACACCCGGGTCGCCATCCAGAGCGCCACGCGGGCCGAGCTCCTGCTGATGCTCGAAGGCTCGACGAACCCCGCGCACGCGGCCGTGTGGGAAGCCGTGACGGAACGCTGGGCGCCGTCCCCGGCGGCGGCGGATCCGGCCGCGCTCGACCGGTTCATCGTCCGCCTCGCGGCCGACGGCCTGTGGCTGTACGAATCACTGACCGCGGAACCACTGGACCCCGGCATGCGGCGGGCGGTCGCCGATCGCATCGCCGACGCCCTGACCCACCACGACGACTGACCGCCGGGCACGCCGGCCCTCGGCGGCTCAGTAGGCGTCGGCGGCCTCGCCCAGGGCGGCGGCGAGACGGCCCAGGACGTCCTGCAGCCCAAGAACCTCGTCCAGGGACAGACCGGTGGCGTCCAGCACGCCGCGGGGGACGGACAGCGCGCGTTCGCGCAGGCGCGCGCCCTCGTCGGTCAGGTCGATCAGAACGGACCGTTCGTCCTGGCGGCTGCGTTCTCGCCGGACCAGTCCGGCAGTCTCCAGCCTCTTCAGCAGCGGTGAGAGGGTTCCGGAGTCCAACTGGAGGCGGTCCCCGATGCCCTTGACCGGCTGGGGGCCGTACTCCCACAGGACCAGCATGACCAGGTACTGCGAGTACGTGAGGCCCAGGTCCTTGAGAGCCTGCCGGTAGAAGCCGCCGAACGCGCGCGACGCGGAGTGCAGCGAGAAGCAGACCTGGTGGTCCAGTCGCAACAGCTCCGCGTCGGGGACGCCGGAGAGATCGGGCGAGGCGCCCGGAGCAGTGGTCATGGAACCAGCGTACCGCCGACCACGTCATTAAGTTGCACACAACTCAGTTGTGTGCAATCTTTATTCCTGTCGCCGCGACCATCCCGGTCGGGGCTCCAGTGGAGGGTCACCACCCATGGACGCGTTGTACACCGCCGCCGCCACCGCCAACGGCCGCGAGGGCCGTGCCGTGAGCTCGGACGGTCAGATCGACCTCCCCCTCGCCATGCCTCCGGCTCTCGGCGGCAACGGCCGGGGCACCAACCCCGAGCAGCTCTTCGCCGCCGGCTACGCCGCCTGTTTCGCCGGCGCGATGGCCGCGGTCGGTCGCGAGATGAAGGTCGACACCAAGGACGCGTCGGTGACCGCCGAGGTCTCCATCGGCAAGGACGGCGACGGCTTCGGGCTCTCGGTGGTCATGCGCGTGGAACTCCCGGACACCCTCGCGGGCGAGGCCGGGCGCGAGCTGGTCGAGGCCACCCACGCCTACTGCCCGTACTCCAAGGCCACTCGGGGAAACATCGACGTCGAGCTGGTCATCGAGTAGTCGCCCCGCCCCCGGGCCACCCCTCTCACGCGCATCGGGACGTCACTCCTTCAAGCGGGCCAGCACCGCGCCCACCGCGCGGTGCACGGCCTCACGCGCCCCGTCGGTCGGGTCGAGGGTCTCGAAGCCGTGACGCCCCTCCGGTACATCGATGACCTCGACGTTCGCTCCGCAGCGGGCGGCCTCGGTCAGGAACTCCTCGACCGTCGCGGCGATCTCGGCACTCTCGCGCTCCGCCCGGACCAGCACGACGGGAAGGCGACCGGCTCGGGAGACCGCCCGGACCGGGTGGAAACGGGTGTCGCCCAACCCCCACCACGGCAGCGGCGCGAGGATCGGGTAGTTCGCGGCCACGCAGCGCAGCCACGGCGGCGGGTCCGTCAGCCAGTCCGCCACGATCGGACCTCCGCCCGAGAAGAACCACACGACGATCCGGTCCGCGTCCACCCTCGGGTCGGCGCGCACCCGCTCCACCGCGTCGGCCACGTCCGCGGCAGCCACCTCGTAGTCGGTCACGGCGTGCAGGCGGTGGTCGAGCGTCACGCCCACGACTCCCTGCCCCGCGACGTGGCGTGCGTATCCCGTCAGGGTCGGCCAGTCCCGGGGCGTGGGCCGCGCCTCGGCGGGCACCGGGCCGCCGTGCACGAAGACCACGGCCGGGTGCGGGCCCGGGCCGTCCGGCAGGTACAGGTCGGTGTTCCCGGTCCGCTCGCGGGGCCTTTCGGGCACGTCGAGCAGGAACGGCCGCAGATGGGCGGGCGTATGGGAGGCGTCGGCGGCGGTCAGCCGGTGCCCCCCGCCGGACGCAGCCTCGATCAGGGTCTCGGCCAGCGCGGCGGGGCAGGACAGCATCGGCCAGTGCCCGGTGGGCAGTTCGAGGAAGGGCACCCGGGCCTCGGCCAGTGTCCGGAGCGCCGGGTCGCCGACGTCCACCAGGATCTGGAGCATCTCGACGCCCGGTCCGTTGCCGGTGCACAGCACCCCGGTCACGGGCACGTCGGCCACGGCTCCGGTGAGCCGCAACGGCTGGAGCAGCGTGCCCAGCGGCTGCGGTGCCGCGAGGGCGGTGAGTCCGTCGAGCGCCGCCCCGGAGAGACCGGCGACGCTCCCCCAGCGGGACCACGCGTCCCGGGCCGGGGGCGGCAGTTCACCGCCGGGCCCCCGTCCCCCGTTTCCGGCGGCGCGCTCCAACACCTCCTCGCGCAGGCGTTGGTCGGGCACTGCGGCCAGGGCGGGGACTCCGTCCCTCGGCATCCCGGCGTCCAGGTAGACAATCCGGGCGATCGCCCCGGCCCTCCGGTCGGCGGCACCGAGCACCGGGTGAATGCCGTAGTCGTGGCCGACGAGCACGATCTCCGGGTCGGCGGCCTCCGCCGCCACCGCGTCGATCACCGCGAGCACGTCCGCGACATGGGTCTCCAGGTCGACGGCCTCGCCGGCATCCGCGGGGCGTCCGCCGAGCGCGGTGAGCGCCACCGTTCGTACCTCGGCGCCGTCCGCGGCCAGCCGAGCGGCGGTGTCCCGCCACACGTGGGGTCCGGTGAACGCCCCGGCCACCAGGATGAATACAGTCATGGTCACTCCTCGTCACGGTGTCTCCCGCGCCCCGGCCCGATCTCCCGGCAGCGCTCGGCGTTACCGTAGGAACTCCCCCTGGTGGAGGTTCAAGTGTTCTCGTCGTACGACGGTCTGTGCACCATCGGCGAACTGGCCGAGCACACGGGCGTGAGCGTCAAGACCGTCCGCTTCTATTCGGACCGAGGGCTGCTTCCGGAGGCCTCCCGCAGCGCCGGCGGGCACCGCAGGTACGCCCCGGAGGCCGTGGAGCGGCTGCGCATGATCCGCTCCCTGCGCGGCCTCGACCTGGCGGTTCCCGAGGTGCGCCGCATCCTCGACGAGCAGGACGAGCAGAGCGGGCGCAGCGACGGGGCCGGGGAGGGTGGCGCGTTGGAGGAGGCAGTGGCCGGCCGGCTGCGCTCCCTGGGCTCCGAGCTCGCCGCGCTGCGCTGGCGGGAGGCCGCGCTCAGGCTGGTACAGGAGAGCCCGCCGGCCGAACGGCCCGACCGGCTGCGGCTGGTCGGTGCGGTCGCCGCCCCGCCGAGCACCGCCTCGCTGGCCCGGTTCTGGCGTGCGTGGCTGCCGCCCCGTATGCCCGCCCGGTCGGTCACCGCGTTCCTGGAGGCGGCGGTGCCGGACCTGCCCGACGCCCCGCGGCCGGACCAGGTCCTCGCCTTCGCACGGCTGCACGCCTACGTGACCCGTCCGTGCGGGGGCGGTGGTGGCGGCGGCTCCTGCCAGCCCCGGGCGCACGGCGCCGCCGGGGCCCGTGCGTCGGCCGTGCTGTACGCGGGTCTCGCCGAGGCGTACGACCTGGCGGGCGGGGAGCTGCGCCGCGAGGCGGAGCCCTGTCCCGGCGAGGCGCTGGACGGTTTCGTGGACGCGTACGCGAGCACGTACGGCGCCCCCGACACGGCGGCCTTCCGCCGCGTACTGGCCGGCCGGCTCGCGGCCGATCCGCGCATCGACCGCTACTGGGAGCTGACGGCCGAGGTGATCAGTGCTCCCGGCGGCCGCCCCGAGCCGACTCCGGGCTCCGCGCACGACTGGCTCCTGGCCTCCCTGGACGCGCAGTTGGGGGCGATGGACGGCATGAACGTACGGGAGGGGCGCGGTTCCGTCGCCCCCTCGCCCGGAACGGGCGTACGGGACGGGGCACGAGCCGTTTCATCCCGGTGAGCGGGGCCGTTCCTGGTCCGCGACCGCCCCGATCAGGCACTCCCGCAGGGCCAGGGCCGCCGGGAGCGGCGTGTCGGGCAGTGCCACATGCACGGTCCGGCGCATGGCGGGGTCGGTGAGGGGGCGCAGGACGAGTTCGCCCGGCACCGCCGGCGCCGCCAGCGAGGGGACCAGGGCCACGCCGAGCCCGGCGACCGCGTAGCCGAACTTGCCCGCCCACCCGGCGATCCGCATGACTTTTCCCGGGGTGAAGCCCGCTCGGGCGCAGGCGTCGGCGAGCATCGTGGGGCGGTCGCCGTACGCGCTCTGGATCCAGGTCTCGTCGCGGAGTTCGTACAGGTCGACGGCTTCGTCTCCGGCCAGGGGGTGTCGGCGCGGGAGGGCGACGAGCAGTTCGTCCTCGCACAGCACGGTGGTCGTGATCCCGTCGGCCGAGGGAAGGCCGTAGGGATAGTCGCTCACGACGGCGAGGTCCAGCGTTCCGTCCGCCAGCTGCCGCATCAGCGTGCCGGTCGGGTTCTCGTCGGCCACCACGTCGATCCCCGGCCGGGCGTCCTTCAGGGCGCGCAGCGCGGTCGGCAGGAGTGCGATGTTGGCGGTGGCGAACGCGCCGGTGTGCAGGGGCCCGCCGCCTCCGGCGTGCAGCACGGTCAGCTCCCGCTCGGCCCGGGCCAGGCGGTCGAGCAGGTCCACGGCGTGCCGGTGCAGCACCCGCCCCGCGGGGGTGAGCCGTACGCCTCGCGGGAGGCGTACGAGCAGCGGACCGCCCGCCTTGTGTTCCAGCGCGGCGATCCGCCGGGACACCGCGGACTGCGTGTAGTCCAGCCGGGCCGCCGCCCGGGTGAACGATCCGGTCTCGGCCACGGTGACGAGCAACCGGAGCGATTCGTTCTCCCACATGACTTCCTCCTTGCCGTCGTGCTCGCCGCCCGACCACCGGCATCCTCCCCGATCACATTCCGGTCGCGCATGGGTCCCATGCGATTCGGTCGCTGGTGTCATGTCTCGGGCGGCCATAACGTCGGGTGCGCGGCGGCGCCGAGGGACGGTGCGCGGCCGTCCGGGCCCGCCACTCGATCGGTCGAGGACGTGCGGGCCGGTGGCTTCACATCCCGAGAAGGCGGTTCATCGTGCGACAGACCCGGAGCGCACCGGAGTTGGGGCAGCGGATCGGCACGTACCACGCCGTGGGGCTCGCGGGCGCGCTCGCCCAGTTCGCGGTGCGGACCGTCACCCTGCTGGTGGTCGTCCTGATCGCCCTGCTGGTGTGGATCAGGCCGAACTCCGCGCTGCTCAAGGGCGCCGTGGCCGCGACCGTGGTCCTCGTCCTGTTCGGCCTGCGTCTGGCGTGGCGCTTCGTCAGCGCGCGATGCGGCGGCAACCAGTGCCGGCTGCACCAGGGAGGCATCGCCGTCACCGGCCCGCTCGGCGGGGTACGGGACGCGGTGGTGTGGCGAGAGGTGACCGGTCTGCGCAGGACGAGCAGCGCCTCCCTCCTCATGGCCTCCCACCGCGTCGAGATCGAACGGCGGGGCGCGCAACCACTCACCTTCACGGCGCTCGGGCTCGAACCCGCCCTGATCGGCGTCCTGTTGAGGCTCGCCGCACGCAACGGTCTGGAGTAGGCGACCGGCCCGGTCGCGGTGGGTCAGCCTGCCGCGTGCGGGCCGAACCGGCCAACGCCATCATCGCGTTCATGGACGGCCTCCAGGTCCAGTGGCTCCTGTCACCGGAATCCGTGGACATGGCAAGGCCGACCCGGCCCGCGATCTCGGCGAGCGATGGCCAGGATGTCCTGCTGTCGCTGCCGGGCATCCGGGGCTGCGCGGCGTACGGGCCTTGGCCCAGCGAGGCGTTGTTGTAACCACGGGCGGCGAAGGTGTCCATGGTGGTTGGTAAGTAGTCTGCTCGCGCGTTCTTTCCCGTTGCCGGAAGATCTTCGCCGGGGCCTCGGCAGGCTTGAGGTGAACCGCTGAGCAACCAGTCAGTGGGCAGGCCGACGCGCGGTCCGACCCGCACGCCCGGAGCGAGGGCCTGAGTGTCGACAACTCCTCGACAGCCGACGGGGCCGGGCTCTCGCAGCAGCCATGCTCCGGCTCCCCGGCCCAGGCGTTCACCCTGACCCGCTGACGCCGGCGACCGACCGCGGCGGCTCTCCGGGCGGGGCCGCTGCGGTCCCGACACCGACAGCGACAGGTTCGGGCGCGCCTACACCACCCACGGCCGACGCGCCCTCATATGCTTCGCCTTCTGCCAGTTCGCCCGCTTCAGGAGGTCCCGTGCCGGCCCGCGCCATGTACTGCTACACGTGCGATTCCGACGAGCAGCACCGTTCCCTCACCACCGATGAGAAGACCTGGCTCCGCGGCCGGACGGGCCGCCGGAGCGTCGACGAGTTCTTCATGTGCCAGGCGCCGAGTTGCCGCAATGTGCGCAGCGGTTTCAACAAGCACCCGTTCGATCCCGTGATCCGCGTCCCCCTGCCGGACTGAGCCGGCCCCTGGCCGTCCCCTCAGGCCCGGCGGCACGACCCTTGCCAGTATCCAGAATCCTGTTTACTGTTTGATGTGTGAACGACCTCGACGACCGACTCCTCACGCGCAACGGCCTCGCCGCCCGGCAGCTGGCCGTCCTGCTCCTGCATCACGAGCCGGACACCCGGCTGCCCCGCGTGCGCGACTTCGCCGAGGAGCTGGGCTGCGGGAACGGAACCGTCCAGGCCGCCCTCCAGCTGCTGGAGGACGCCGGGGCGATCTCCACGACCGCGCGAGGCCACCTGGGGACCTTCCTGGTCCGCTCGGACCGCACCGTCCTGTGGCGGCTGTCCGGGCTGGGAACCCTGCTCGCGGCCATGCCGCTCCCCTACTCGCGCAGGTACGAGGGGCTGGCGACCGGCCTGCGCAGCGCCTTCGAGGAGGCGGGCGCACCGTTCGCGATCACGTTCATGCGGGGCGCCGGAGCCCGCACCGCCGCCCTGCTGGAGGGCAAGGTCGACCTGGTGGTGCTGTCGCGCTTCGCCGCCGACCAGCTGATCGCCGAACACCCGGTGGAACTGGTGGCCGACCTCGGCCCCGCCACCTACGTCGGCGCACACGGCATGCTCGTACGACACGGGGTCGACCTGGCCTCGCCGGGGCTCCGGGTGGCGATCGACCACGCCTCGGAGGATCTGCGGATGCTCGTGGAGCGGGTGTTCGCCGGCCGGGAGGACATCGAGTGGCGGGAGGCCTCCTACATGCAGCTGCACGACCTGTTCGCACGGAACGAGGTGGACGCGACCGTCTGGAACCTCGACGAGGCGCAGGACCGGCTCGGGCTGGGCGTCGATGTAGTGCCGCTCGGCGACGAGGTCACCCGGGAACTGGCGCTGCGCAACTCCACCGCCGCCGTGATCGGCCGGACCGAGGGGGCGAAGGCGCTCGCCGCCGTCCGCGAGTCGCTCGACCTCTCGACGGTGACGCGACTGCAGAGTGAGGTACTGCGGGGGGAGCGCGTCCCCTCGTACTGACCCGCCGGCCCGGCAGCCGCGAAGCGGATGATCCCGGAGCGCCGCACACCTCGAAAATACAGAATCCCGGTTATTGTTGATTGAGGAGGACGATCATGGACGACCAGCTCGCACTGCGGATCCAGCTGTTCCGCGAAGGCGGTCAGGTCAAACCCGAGGTGGCCGACTTCGTCGCCGCCGAACTCGCCGCCCTGGAAGCCGAGGGGCACCTCGTCACCGAGGCGACGGCCTCCATGCTGACCAGCCATCTCATGATGGCCATCGGCCGACTGCTGAACGGTGAGCCGATCGAGCAGTTCCTCACCGACGACCAGGTCGCCGCCGAGCTGGCGGACCATCCGGAAGCGGTCGCACGCGCCAGGGCCGTCGCCGCACGGGCCGATCGGGAGCTCGGGGCCGCCCTCCCCGAGTCCGAGATCAACTTCCTCGGCATGCACCTGGCCGTACTGACCCGGAGTTCCCCGCCCGCCGCCGCGTCCTGACCGGTCGCCGCGCCCCTCCCCCCCGTATGCCCCTCTGTCTGTACGCCCCGCAGGAACACGTAGAAAGCAGGACAGCCATGACGAAGATCCTCACCGGTGGAGTCGGCAAGGTCGAGGTCACCCAGGCCATCGGCAAGCTCGGCATCGATTCCCTCGATGTCGTTCCCTCCAGCGACATGGACGCCGCGATGAAGCTGCGGGTCGGCCAGGCCGACTACTACCTGGGCACCTGCCACACCGGCGCGGGCGCGTCGCTGGGCGTGCTCGTCGGCCTCCTGGGCAGCGCCTCCTGCCACACCTTCGGCCGGAGCGTCCCCACCGAGGACGCGGTCGCCGCCCTCCTCGCCGACGGCAAGAAGGCCTTCGGCTTCTCGATGGACCAGATCGACGTCATCGCCCCGCTGATGGCCCGCGCCATCGCGGCCCGCGGCTGATCACGGCCTCCTTCATCATCACCCCGGGCACCAAGGAGTGACTCGTGAGCACCACCCTCGCCGCCGGCGCGGAACTCGACTTCTCGCTGGCCCAGCAACTGACCGTGATAGCCCTCTGCGCGCTCACGGCTTTCATCGCGCACATGGCGCTGGCCGTCTTCAACGACGGTGTGCGCCCCTTCCTGCTGGACTTCATCCAGGGGCGCACCACCCGCAGCGCGACGACGGCCGCCTCGTTCGGGCTCTCCGCCGGGTTCATCTTCGGGCTCGGCGCGCCGATGGCCCTGTCCACCGGCGTACTGAACCCGTGGCTGCTCTTCCTGCCCACGGACATCCTCGGGATGCTGTCACCGAAGAAGTGGCTGGCCCCGGTCCTCGGCGGCGCGTGGGGCGCGGTGGTGGTCTTCGGACTGAACGGCGCCAACAACATCGCCCATGACCTCCCGGTCGACTTCCTGACCGCGATGCAGCAGATGTCGACGCCGATCCTTTTCCTGTTCACGCTCTTCCCGGTGCTCGCCATCACCAAGCAGTTCGGCCGCACGTGGGGCGGCATCGCGGGCGTCCTCGAACTGGCCCTCGTCGTCATGACGATGAAGCTGTGGCCCAACATGTTCGCCGGTGCGCTGGCCATGGCGGTGGGCGTGCTGATGCTCATCGGCCTCGCCGTCTCCAAGGATCTGCGGCAGCGCCGGACCGACCGGGCGGCGGGTGTCGTGGAGGAGGTGGGCGGGGACGACCCGATGGCGTCCCTCTTCAGCGCCAGCGCGGCCCGGCTGCGGAAGTACCTGCCCCTGTTCATGGTGCTGGGCGCCGGTGTGTGCGTGCTCGCCCAGATGCATGTGTTCGGCGGCGGCGAGGCGACCAGCTTCCTGATCGCGAAGGGGCAGTACGCCGAGGCGGCGCAGGTCGACTTCTACCGGGTCTTCGGCTTCATCCCGCTGATCGCGACCACCGCCCTGGCGTCCGGCGCGTACGGCATCGCGGGCTTCACCCTGGTGTACCCGATCGGGTACCTCATGCCGAACCCCTTCCTGGCCGCCGCCGTCGGTGCGCTCGTGTTCGCCGTCGAGGTGCTGGCCCTCTCCTGGATCGGCAAGGTGCTCGGCAAGCTGCCGAGCGTCCGGGACTCCTCGGAGCATCTGCGCAGCGCCATCGGGGACACGCTCCAGCTCGCGATCCTGTTCGGTTCGCTGATGGCCGCCAACGCCATGGGGGGCGGGCTCGGCATCCTCGTCGTCGGCGGGCTCTACCTGCTGAACGAGTCGATGGGCCGGCCCGTTGTGAGGATGGCCGCGGCCCCCGCGGCGGTGATCGTCGGCGGTGTCCTCCTCAACGTCCTGTACTGGCTCGACCTGTTCACCCCGGTCAAGGGCTGAGGTCCGACCCCGGATCCGGCGTGCCGTACATGGAGCAGGAGGCCCCACGATGAACCACCCCGCACCGCACACCCTGCGCACCGTCACCGGAGAGCTCCGGGCCTCTTCGGTACGCGGCCCGGCCCTCGCCCACGAGCACCTCGTCCTCGATCTGGACCGGGTGGGCGACGGCGCGGCCGTCCTCGGACCGGAACGCCACGCGGTGGCCGTGGCCGCCGAACTCGCCGCACTGCACGAGGCGTACGGCCTCGCCCTGGTCGTCGAGCTGACCTGCCGCGGCATGGGGCGCGACGTGCGGACCCTGACCCGGATCGCCCGGGAGACCGGTGTCGCCGTCATCGCCGCGACCGGCTGGTACTACGAGCCGTTCCACACGCCGGAGATCGACGCCCTGGACGTGGCGGCGCTCACCGGCATCCTCGTCCGGGAGATCGAGGACGGCATCGACGGGAGCGGCGTCCGGCCCGGCGTCCTCGGAGAGATCGGCAGCCACGGCGACGTACCCACCGCCGCCGAGGCCAAGGTGCTGCGGGCCGGCGCACGGGCCGCGCTGGCCACCGGCCTCTCCCTCGCCACGCACGCCCAGCTCGGCCGGGGCGGCCTCGCCCAACTGGAGCTGCTCACCGGTGAGGGGCTGCCCGCCCACCGCGTGAGCATCGGGCACCAGGACCTGCTGGACGACCCCGGCGTCCACCGGGAGCTGGCGGCGCGCGGGGCGTACGTCGCGTTCGACACCGTGGGCAAGTCCGCGTACCAGAGCGACGAGACCCGGCTGCGGCTGCTGCTCGCGCTGCTGGAGGCGGGCCACGCCGACCGGGCCCTGCTCAGCTGCGACATCTCCCGCCACGGCTATCTGCGCGGCGAGGGCGGCCAGGGGTACGGGCACCTCTTCTCGGACTTCCTGCCCCGGCTGCGGGCGGCCGGGGCCGACGACGACCTGATCGACCTGCTGACCCGTCGCAATCCGGTGCGCTTCCTGACCGGCGCGACCGTGGAGGAGAACTGACATGAGCCCCGCACCCCCACCCGCGCTCCCCGTGACCTTTCCGCTGCCGACGGTGGCCCTGGAGGACGCCGCGGCCCGGCAGTTCCGGCTGCTGGAGGCCACCGCCGCGCACTTCGAGGGAGAGCAGCTGTTCTCCGCCGACGCGGGAGTCGTCCCCGGCCTCGGCCGGCCCCGCACCACCGCCCGCGTCGAGGCGGTCCTGGCCGACTTCTTCGGCGCCGAGGACGCCGCCCTCGTACAGGGCGCGGGCACCGGGGCGATCCGGTCCGCGCTCAACGCCGTCGTCCGGGCGGGCGACGACCTGCTCATCCACCGGGCCCCGGTCTACCGCACCACCGAGGTCACCTTCCGGGGCATCGGCGTACGCACCACAAAGGCCGACTTCAACGACCGGGCGGCGCTCGACACCGCTCTGGCGTCCGGACGATTCCGGTGGGCGTACGTCCAGCACACCCGGCAGCGGCTGGCCGACTCCTACGATCCGGCCGAGGTCATCGCCGCCTGCCGGGCGGCCGGGGTCCGCACGATCGTGGACGACAACTACGCCGTCATGCGCACCCCGGCCGCCGGTGTCGAACTGGGCGCCGACGCCTCCTGCTTCTCGCTGTTCAAACTCCACGGGCCCGAGGGCGTCGGCCTGGTCGTGGGCGCCCGCGACCTGGTCGGGGGAGTCCGCCGCGACAACTACTCCGGCGGCGGGCAGGTCCAGGGCCACCAGGCGCTGGACGCGCTGCGGGCCCTCACCCACGTACCGATGCTGTGGGCCGTGCAGTCCCGGGTGGGGACCGAGGTCGCCGAACGGCTCGCGGCCGGTGAGGTGGCCGGGGTGGCGGAGGTGCGGGTCGCCAATGCCCAGGACCGCTGCCTGCTGATCCGCCTGGACCGGCCCATCGCCGCTGAACTGCCGTCCGTCGCCGCCCGGTTCGGCGCCGCGCCCTACCCCGTCGGCTCCAACTCGCGCTACGAGATCGCGCCGCTCTTCTACCGGATGTCCAGCTCCGCCCTGGACGACGCCCCGGAGCTGGCCGACTGGACCGTGCGCGTCAACCCGATGCGGGCCGGCGCGGACCTCGTCATCGACATCCTGCGCCGCTCGCTCGCCGCGATGGCCGACCCGAAGGGCCACTGACCGTGTTTCTCGACACCGTGCTCACCCGCAACCCGGAGCTCGTCGACGCCGCGGCCGCACTGCACCGACGTGGCGAGATCCCGCCCGACACGTATGTGATGGATCTCGACGCCGTCGAGTCCAACGCCGCGGCTCTGGCGGCCGAGGCCGAACATCTCGGCATCGGTCTGTGGTTCGTCGTCAAACAGATCGGCCGCAACCCCGAACTGATCCGGGCCGTCGCCCGGCACATCCCCCGCTCCGCCGCCATCGACCCGGCCGAGGCCCGTACCCTGCACGCGGCCGGGGCGAGGCCGGGCAACCTCGGCCACCTCGTCCAGATCCCCCGGCGGGCCCTGCCCGGCATGCTGGCGTGGCGGCCGGAGAACGTCACGGTCTTCGACCTGGCCAACGCCCGTGCCGTCTCGGAGGCGGCCCGGGAGCTGGGCTTCGTCCAGGACGTCCTTGTCCGGCTCGAAGGCGCCGGGGGCGTCGTCTACCCGGGGCAGGAGGGCGGGGTTCCGGTGGAGCGGCTGGACGTCTTCGCCGAGGCGGCCGAGGCGCTGCCGGGCGTCCGGATCGCCGGCGTCACCGCCTTCCCGTGCGTGCTGTGCGACCCCGCGACGGGCCTGCCCACCGCGACGGCCACCTTCGACCTGGCGCTCAAGGGCCGCGACCTGCTGGCGGCGCGCGGGCACCAGGACCTGAGGCTGAGCGCGCCCAGCGCCACCTCGATGGCGTCTCTCCCGTTGCTCGCCGAGCGCGGGGCGACGCACGGGGAGCCGGGCCACGCCCTCACCGGCACCACGCCGCTGCACGCCCTGGACCCGTCCCAGCCCGAGAAGCCCGCGTACGTGTACGTCAGCGAGGTCGCCCACACCCTCGACGACGGCCGCCCGGCCCTGTTCGGCGGCGGGTTCTACGCGCGCTCCCACATCCGCGGCGCCTTCCTGCCACGCACCGGCGCGCGTCTGGGCGTGCAGGACGCCCCCGCCGAGAACATCGACTACTACCGGCTGCTCGACGCGCCCCCGCCCGGCTCGGACGTCCGGCTGGGCGACACCGCGCTGCTCGCCTTCCGCACCCAGATCTTCGTCACCCGCTCGACCGTCGCCGTCGTCTCCGGACTCGCCTCCGGCAGGCCCCGGCTGAACGGGCTCTACGACGCCCACGGCCGAGCCCTGTAAGGAGTGATCCCATGGCCAGGACCGTCATCGTCGTCATCGACGGATTCGGCGTCGGCGCCATGCCCGACGCGGGCGCCCTGCGCCCCGGCGACCTCGCCGCCGACACCTGCGGGCACGTCCTCGACCACGCCCGCACCGCGTTCGGGCGGCCGCTGCGGCTCCCGGTGCTCGGGGCGCTGGGCCTCGGTCTGGTCCACCCGCACCGGGACCTGGCGCGAAGCACCCGGCTGCCCGTGGCGGCGGGCCTGGCCGCCCTCGGCTACCCGGGCGCGGACACCTTCGCGGGCCACCAGACCATGATGGGCGCGGACTTCAGCCGGGTGACCGTGGCCCGGCTCGCCGACCACCTCGACGAGGTGACCGAGGCGCTCACGACGGCCGGTCACCGGGTGGAGCGGCTGGACGGGAAGCCGCTGCTGCTGGTCGACGGGGCGGTGCTGGTCCATGACAACCTGGAGGCCGACCCCGGGATCAACTGGAACGCCTCGGGGCGCCTGGAGGATCTGCCGTTCGACGGTCCGGGCGGGATTCTCGCCGTCGCCCGCACGGTGCGGGCGGTCGCCCCGGTCGCCCGGGTCATCGCGGTGGGCGGGCACGCGGACGGTCCGCTCGGTTCCTACGTACGGGGCGGGGACGGGGGCACCGTCGGGCTGGACACCCCGGCCACCGGCTTCTACCGCAACGGCGGCCTGGAGGTGCGGCACCTGGGCGCGCCGCTCGACCACACCCGTCAGCTCCCCGCTCTCGCGGCGCGGGCCGGCATCCCGGTCACCCTGGTGGGGAAGGCCGCCGACATCCTGGTGTGCGAACAGGCGGACCGGCGGCCGGCCGTGGGCACCGCCGATGTCCTGGCCCACACCCTGGACGCGGTACGCGCCGGGGGCGACGCCCTGGTGGTCGCGAACGTCCAGGAGACGGATCTGGCGGGGCACCAGCAGGACACCGGGCGGTACGGGCAGGTGCTGGAACAGGTGGACTCGGGGCTCGCCGGGCTCCTGGCACTGCTCACCGACTCCGGGGACCGGCTGATCGTCACCGGCGACCACGGCAACGACCCGTCGATCGGGCACGCGCACCACACCCGGGAGTACGTGCCGGTGCTGATCCACCGCCCCGGCGGGGCCGGGGTGGAGCTGCTGCCGGACGCGCGGAGTCTCGCCGACGTGGGTGCGACGGCCGCCCGGTCGCTGGCTCTGTCCCCGCTGGACCTGGCGGCGGGAACACCGATCGGCACGGACGGGGAGGCGCGGGCCGCCGCACTCCGGGAGTAGTCGTCGGCAGGAGTCGCGGGGCACGAACAATCCCCGGACCGTCAATTGCGGTCCGGGGATTATCGCGGGTATATTGGATTCTTCTGCGCTCATGCAGAAAGGCCCCGCTCGGGGACCTTATGAGGACGAACATATCTGGCGGGGAGCCGTTTTGTCAAACCGGGAAAGCGACGAATTGCGGGAAGAGCAGGAATTCATCGACCGGCTCCATGCCCGGGTCGACGCCCTGCGCGGGGTGGCCGCCGATGGCGTCGAGCACGCGCTGACGCCGGTCGGAACGGGCCAGCAGGCGCGGCTGGAGCGCGACATCCTCGTCGCGGAGCGCTCGGGTCTGCTCGCCGCGCTCAACGCGGTGGACGGCTCGCTGTGTTTCGGGCGCATCGACCGCTCCGACGGGCTCGCGCACCATATCGGCCGTATCGGGATCCGTGAGGACGACTTCGAGCACACCCCTGTTCTGATCGACTGGCGTGCGCCGGTGGCGCGTCCTTTCTATCTCGCCACGGGGCACACGCCGATGGGTCTGCGCCGGCGCCGGCACATCACGACCGAGGGCCGGAGGGTCACCGAGCTCCACGACGAGATTCTCGATCTGGGAGACCGCGACCGCACCGGCTTCGAGGACCCGAACGGCGACGCCGTACTGCTCGCGGCGCTCGGCTCCGCGCGCACGGGACGCATGGGCGACATCGTGCGGACCATCCAGGCCGAGCAGGACGGCATCATCCGGGCCCCGCACCGGGGCGTCCTCGTCGTCGAGGGCGGGCCCGGCACCGGCAAGACGGCCGTCGCGCTGCACCGGGCCGCCTTCCTGCTGTACGAGCACCGCGAGCTGCTCGCCAAGCGGGCCGTACTCATCGTGGGGCCCAACCCGGCGTTCCTGCGCTACATCGCGGAGGTGCTTCCCGCGCTGGGCGAGACCGGGGTGCTGCTCTCGACGCAGGCGGAGCTGTTCCCCGGGGTGCACGCCACCGGTACGGACTCCGCGCGCGCCGCGGCCGTCAAGGGCGGCGAGCCGATGGCCGAGGCGCTCGCCCTGGCCGTACGCGACCGGCAGCGGCTGCCCGAGCCCGGGGCGGCGATGGTCATCCCGCACGAGGACGGCGGGGACCTGGTCCTGGACTGGGAGATTGCCTACGAGGCGCGGCAGGCGGCCAGGGACACCCGCCTGCCGCACAATCTCGCCCGCCCCCACTTCGTCTTCCGCGTCATCGACGCGCTCACCGCGCAGCTCGTCGAGCGCATCGGCGCGGACCCCTACGGCGGGCCCAACTTCCTCGGCCCCGACGACGTGGCCCAGCTCGGCCGGGACGTCGCGCTGAGCAAGGAGGTGCACGCGGCGGTGGACGAGCTGTGGCCGCCGCTGACCCCCGAGGGCTTCCTCGGCGACTATCTGGCCGACCCGGTGTACGTCCCGGACGAGGACGCCGACGCGATCCGGCGCCCGTCCGTCGGCGCGGCGTGGACGCCCGCCGACGTACCGCTGCTCGACGAGGCCGCCGAGCTGCTCGGCGTCGACGACAGCGCGGAGAAGGCGGCCGCCGAGGCCGCCCGTCAGGAGCGGGTCGGCTACGCGCAGGGTGTGCTGGAACTGTCGCGCGGCTCGGAGAGCTACGAGTTCGAGGACGAGGAGTCCGAGGTCCTCGCCGCCCACGACATCATCGACGCCGAGCGGATGGCGGAGCGGCACGAGGAGGCCGACCACCGCACCGCCGCCGAGCGGGCCGCCGCCGACCGCACCTGGGCCTTCGGGCACATCATCGTGGACGAGGCGCAGGAGCTGTCGCCGATGGCGTGGCGGCTGCTGATGCGCCGGGCGCCGAGCCGCTCGCTGACACTGGTCGGCGACCCGGCCCAGACGTCCGAGGAGGCCGGCGTCGGGTCGTGGGAGAAGATCCTTGGGCCGTACGTCGGCGACCGCTTCGAGCACGTCACGCTGGAGGTCAACTACCGTACGCCCGCGGAGATCATGGAGCTGGCGGCCGGGGTCCTGCGGGAGCGGGACCCCTCGTTCACCGCCCCCGTCTCGGTGCGGTCGACCGGCGAGAAGCCGTGGACGCGGGATGCCGGAGAGGACCTGGCGGGCGAGGTGGCCCGGGCCGTCGTGGAGTTGACGCCCCGGGAGGGGCGCCTCGCGGTGATCGCGCCGCGTGCGCTGCACGAGGAGATCGCCGCCCCGCTGGACGGCGTCGCGGCGGGCGAGGCCCCCGACCTCACGCGCCCGGTGGTGCTGCTGGATCCGCGCCAGGCCAAGGGGCTGGAGTTCGACCATGTGCTGGTCGTGGAGCCCGCCCGGTTCGGCACGAGCGATCTGTATGTGGCGCTCACCCGTGCCACGCAGCGCCTGGGCATCGTCCATCGGGAGGAGCTGCCCCCGGCGTTGCGCTGACGGGGGGGGCGGGCGGCCCGCCCTCGTGGCGCTCGGCGTCGGCGGGCCGCGGGCGTGGCCGGAACACGGTTGGCGAAGCCATAGGGTAACGCCATGTCTTCGCCATTGAGTTCGACAAAGACCGCGGCTGCTCTCCGCACGTCGGCACGGGTCTCCGCAGAGATGCTGCTGGTCCTCGTGGCGGCGGGAGTCGCGCTGTGGGTGCTGGGCCGGATGTGGTCGGTCGTATGGCCGCTGATAGTCGGCCTGTTCCTCACCACGCTGACCTGGCCGCTCGCCCGTTTCCTGCGCCGGCTCGGCTGGTGGCCGTCGCTCGCCGCTTCGGTGGTGACGGTGTTCTCCCTGCTCGTGGGGGCGGGCATCGTGGCGCTGATCGCGGTGCCGGTGGCGGGTGAGTCCGGGGAGCTGGCGGACGGGGTGGTCGCGGGCATCGACAAGGTCCGCGAGTGGGCGGCGGGTCCGCCGCTGAACATCGGCGACGACCAGATCACCGGTGCCCTGGACACCGCGACCGCTCAACTGCAGGACAGTGTCGGCAGCGTGGTCACCACCGCCGTCACCGGGGTGAGCACCGTGGTCAACGGGCTGGTCACGGCGGTTCTGGCGATCTTCCTGATGTTCTTCTTCCTCAAGGACGGCCCGCGCTTCCTGCCGTGGCTCACCCGTCAGCTTCCCGGCCGGCTCGCCACCGACGTCCCCGAGGTGGCCTCCCGCTGCTGGGACACCCTGGGCGCGTTCGTGCGGTCGCAGGCGTTCGTCGGTCTGCTGGACGCGGTCTTCATCGGGCTCGGCCTGTGGATCCTGGGGGTGCCGCTGGTGCTGCCGCTGGCGGTGCTGACCTTCGTCTGCGCGTTCGTGCCGATCGTGGGGGCACTGTTCGCCGGATTCGTGGCGGTGGTCATCGCGTTGGTCTCGAACGGACCGATGGACGCTCTGCTCGTACTGGCGATCATCGTCGTGGTGCAGCAGTTGGAGGGCAATGTGTTCCAGCCCATGATCCAGAGCCGTGGGCTGGGGCTGCACGCGGCCACGATCCTGCTCGCCGTGACCCTGGGCGGCAGCCTGGCCGGCGTGGTGGGGTCCTTGCTCGCTGTGCCGGTGGCGGCGCTGCTCGGTGTGGTCTGGAACTACCTCCGCGAGCAGCTCATGGAGGATTCCCCCCAGGCCGAGGCCCCGGCCGACGGGGACGGCTCACCGGTCCCGTCGGCGTAGGGCCCGGCCTCCTCACCGCCCGAGGCCGCGCAGCAGCCCCGGCAGCGCCCCGCGCAACTCGCGCTCCCAGTAGGGCGGGGAGTGGGTGCCCCGGTAGAAGTGCGTGGTGACCGCCACCCCGTGGGCCCGCAGCCGGGAGGCCATCGCCCGGTTCTCCGCCCCCATGATGGCCTCGGTCGGGGACAGGACGTCCTCGGGGAAGGGGGCGTCGGGGTCCTCCAGGCCGGGGACGTGCGGATCCGGCTCCGTGCCGGGCGGGTCAAGTACGCCCGCCCGGCCGTCGCCACTGGAGAGGTGGACCTCGACGCCGCGCAGTCGCTCCGGCCGGTAGTACGGATCGTGGTCCTGCCAGATCCGCCGCTGGGCCACCGGGTCGCCCCACAGCGCGGACCGGTCCAGGCCCAGATAGCCGAGTCCGGCCCGGACCGCCCGGGGGTGCTGGAGCGGATGGACGTAGCCGCTGAGGCCCGCCACCGCGCGGAACAGGCCGGGGCGGCGTGCCGCGTAGGTCAGCGCGCCGTAGCCGCCCTGCGACTCCCCCGCCGCGACCCGCCGGTCCCCCGCGCCGTAGAGACGCTCCAGCAGCGGGCGCACCTCGTCGAGGTGGAAGGTCTCCACGCGCGGCGCGCCGCCGGCGCCGCCGTTCCACCAGTCGCTGTAGAACCCGAAGAGCGGCATCGACGGCATGACCACGAGCACGTCGCGCAGGTGCGGGAGCCGCTCCACCGCGTAGTCCTCGGTCCAGGCCTCGGGGTCGCCGTGGCCGCCCGCCAGCAGATACAGGACCGGCCACCGCTCGCCGCGCCGGCGATCCTCCCAGCCGTCCGGGGTGAGCAGGCGGACCGTACCGGCGCCCTCCAACGCCGCCGACCGCACGGTCAGTTCGAGGAGCCGGTCGCCGATCCACCGCTCCCCCGTCACCCGTATCCCCGGGGGCGGTTCCCCGGGCGGGGCCGCTGCCGCCGCTGTTCCGGGCACGAGCAGCAGCAGGGCAGCGCCCCATGCGATCATCTTGCGCGCCATGCTCATCACCGCGACCTCCCGACATCGTCGGCCGGACTTCGCCCGACGCCTCGGACGGTACGGAGTGGGCGGGTGCCCGGCATCCTCCGACGGGAGGCGACCCGTACAACGACGGGAGGCGGTCTCCCGCCCCCGGGTCACTTCACGCAGGTCTCGTCCGTCTTCGGGAGCCGGCCCGTCGCGAGGTAGCGGTTGACCTCGGTGTCCACGCAGGTGTTCCCGTACTCGCCGTACAGGGCGTGACGGTTGGCGTTCTCCAGAGTGAGGAGCCTGGAGCCCGGAAGCCTGCTGTGCAGGGTGGTGGTGCTCCGGTAGGTGGTGCGGGGGTCGCCCGTGGCCGCGACCAGGAGGACGGGGGCGTCGTGGCTGATACGGGTGGGGGCTTCCCGTGGCGCCTCCCAGAAGGCGCAGGGGCCGATGTTCTCGGTGAGGGGGCCGAACAGGGGGTGTGCGCCACGGCTCCGTTGGATGTCGCGCCAGTAGCGCTCGGTCCCGCGCGGGGCCGGTACGTCACCGCAGATGATCGCCGTCTGGGAGCTGCCGAAGGAGGAGCCCGCGCCGGAGAACAGGAGACGCAGCGTCTCCGCGAACCCCGGGGGCAACGGAGCCTCACGGCCCTTGGACGCCCGGGACAGTGCCGCCACCTGCTGGGCAAGAAGGTCCCGCGAGCCGTCGACGTCGTCGGCCACGCCCATGAAAAGCAGCGTCGGTATGTGGGTGTCGTCGACCCGGAAGACGTCGGGGCCGGTGCCGAGCGTCAGCGGGGCGCGGGCCGCCTTCGCCATGACGTGGTCGATGGTGGAGAGCACCGCGGTACGGGAGCGGCCCAGGCCGTACGTCGTGTGGCGGGCGGCCGTCCAGGCGGCCCAGGCGGAGAGCGCCTGCTCGTTCTCGCGCACGGTGTTCTTCAGCAGGCGCGGGTTGTAGTCGTCCGGACCCACCGCTCCGTCCAGGACCATCCGGTCGTAGCGGCCGGGGAACATCTGGGTGTAGACCGTGCCCAGGTAGGTGCCGTACGAATAGCCCAGGTAGGAGATCTTGCGCTCGCCCAGTGCGCCCCGGATCACGTCCATGTCCCTGGCTGTGTTGCGGGTGCTGATGTGCGGGAGCACCGAGGCGTTCGTGGCGCGGCACTTGTCGGCCAGGCTCTTGCTCAGCGCCACCTGGCGGTCGAAGCCCGCCCGGCTCGCACCGGCCGAGAACCAGGTGAAACTGACGGGCCAGCCGCAGTCCAGCGGGGTGCTCCGGCCGACGAAGCGTGGGTCGAAGCCGACGATGTCGTAGCGCGGGCCGACCTCCTTCATCGCCGTGCGGACGATCGGCGGGGAATCCACGGCCGGGCCGCCGGGTCCGCCGTTGTTGAGGAGGATCGCGCCGATGCGGCGGCGGGTGTCCGTGGCCTTCAGACGGGATATCGCGACCGTGATCGTCCGGCCCCCGGGGGCTGAGTAGTCCAGCGGGACCGTGACGTCGGCACACTGCACGCCCGCCCTGTCCAGGTCTCTGCCCGTCTCGTCCTGCGGGGAGCTCATACAGGTGCCCCAGTCCAGGGGTTGGTGGTAATAGCGGTCGAGCGCTCCGGCGGTCGTCGGCGGTACGACCGTACGGGGTTCCGGCCCGGGCCGTGCGGTGGCCAGGGCCGGTGACGCCGTGATGCCCGCCGCGAGGGCCAGTGCCAGGCCCGCGGCGGCGGCCCTGGCGGTCGTCCTGGCGGCCGTGGTGGTGCGGGCGGCCGCCAGGGGTCGGATGGTCTTCTCTGCGTCCTGTGCGTAACTCACATCAATAGACGCTAGGAGAAGGACCGTTGGGGATCATTGGGGCTGGCACCCCAACTCGGCGGGGGGTCACCTCCCCCCCTTCGTCGGGTTCCCGGGTCCAGGACCGCCGGTCCACTCCCGCAGGGGCAGGGTGCCGGGTGCGGGCGTCAGCGAGGCTTCGACGCGGGCGAGTTGCCGGGCGAGGCTCGTCATTTCGGCGCGGTACTGCGCGTGGGCCGCCTCGGCGAGGCGCAGCCGGAGGATGGCCCGGGGGCGGCCGGGAGAGGCCCGGGGGCCGACCCGGTCCGGCCCGGTGGGCGGTCAGACCTGGGCGGGGCGGCGTGCCAGGGCGTAGCCGTACTGGTCGGGCCAGCGGGGCCCGGCTGCCAGGGCCTCGGCGGCGTGGTGGGCCCAGTGCGGATCGCGGAGCATCTCGCGGCCGATCATGACCGCGTCCGCCCGCCCCGCCGCGACGATCTCCTCGGCCTGGCCGGCGTCGAGGATCAGGCCCACGGCGGAGGTGGGGATGCCGGCCGTCCGCCGGACCTGTTCGGCCAAGGGGACCTGGTAGCCGGGGTGTGCGGAGATCGCGGCGTCGCGGACGATGCCGCCGGTGGAGACGTCGAGCAGATCGACGCCGTGTGCGGCCAGTTCCTGGGCGAGGCGGGCGGTGTCATCACCGGTCCAGCCCTCGCGCGGGTCCTCGGGGTTCTCGGTCAGCCAGTCGGTGGCCGAGGTGCGGAAGAGGACCGGCAGATCGTCCGGCCACACCGCGCGGACGGCGTCGACCACCTGGAGGGGGAAGCGCAGCCGGTTCTCCCAGCTTCCGCCGTAGGCGTCGGTGCGACGGTTGGCGGCCAGGGAGAGAAAGGAGTTGATCAGGTAGCCGTGTGCGCCGTGGATCTCGACCACCCGGAAGCCCGCGGCGAGGGCACGCTCGGCGGCCGCGGCGAAGTCACGCACCAGCTGCCGGATCTCCTCCTCGGTCAGCTCGTGCGGCACGGGCAGCCCCTCGAACCCGACGGCACTGGGGGCGACGGCCGTCCAGCCGCCCTCCTCCTCGGGCACATAGCGGTCGGCGAGCCAGGGCCGGTCGGTCGAGGCCTTTCGTCCGGCGTGGGCGAGTTGGATCGCGGGCACCGATCCGTGTGAGGCGATGGCCGCGGCGATCCGGGCGAAGGCCTCCTGCTGGCGGTCGTTCCACAGTCCCAGGTCCCAGGGGCTGATCCGGCCGTCCGGGCGCACACCGGTGGCCTCCGTCATCACGAGGCCGGCGCCTCCGGCTGCCCGACCCGCGAGATGGGCG
Organism: Streptomyces sp. NPDC026589; assembly: GCF_040638385.1. Classification (NCBI taxonomy): domain Bacteria; kingdom Bacillati; phylum Actinomycetota; class Actinomycetes; order Kitasatosporales; family Streptomycetaceae; genus Streptomyces; species Streptomyces sp. NPDC026589. The sequence goes on along the minus strand of NZ_JBEZYG010000005.1, from coordinate 369,458 downwards.
AGGTGGAAGTCCGTGGGAGCGCCCGCCTCCGGCCCGTCGGGGGCCGCGGAGTACATGCACATCGGCGACATCCACACACGGTTGGGGATCTCTAGGGACCGCAGAGTCAGGGGCGTGAACAGGGCGCTCACAGGTTGTCTCCTCGCGTGGGGGGGGCGGTCGCCGGGCGGCGACTCCAAGGTAAGTACGATAGACCTCGTAGTACGTCGATTGTCAAACTACGATAATTCTCGTACTTTGATGGGGACCCCGAGGAGGCCTGCCACCCATGTCCACCACAGCCCGCGGAGCCGCGTCCGGGCGGCAGCCCGCCCACCCGCTCCGGACGGAGATCCGTCTGGAAGCGGTCCTGCACGCCCTGGCCGACCCCATCAGGCTGCGCATCGCCCGCGAGCTGGCGGACGGGCACAGCGACATGGCCTGTATCGCGTTCGACCTCCCGGTGAGCAAGTCCACCAGCACCCACCACTTCAAGGTGCTGCGCGAGGCCGGCGTCATCCGCCAGCGCTACGAGGGGACCTCCCGCCTGAGCCGGCTGCGCGAGGACGACCTTGAGGCGCTCTTCCCGGGGCTGCTGCCGGCCGTCCTGGAAGGGGCGCGCCGGTCGGCGGGAGCACCGGACCACGCATGAGTACGGGTCCGCCCCGAGCACCTCGGGTGCTCGGGGCGGAGGTTCGCATGGTGGGGGCGGCCGAAGCCTCAGATCGTCGCTGTGTCGATGACGAAGCGGTAGCGGACGTCGCTGGCGAGGACCCGCTCGTACGCCTCGTTGACCTGACCCGCGCCGATCACCTCGATCTCGGCGCCGAGCCCGTGCACGGCGCAGAAGTCCAGCATCTCCTGGGTCTCCTTGATCCCGCCGATCATCGAACCCGCGATCGACTTGTTGCCCAGGATCAGGGAGAACAGGTTCAGCGAGACCGGCTCCTCGGGGGCGCCCACGTTGACCAGGGTGCCGTCGGTCCGCAGCAGAGCGAGGTAGGCGCCGAAGTCCAGCGGGGCCGAGACCGTGGAGAGGATGACGTCGAAGGTGCCGGCCAGTTCCTCGAAGGTCCGCGGATCGCTGGTCGCGTAGTAGTGGTCGGCGCCCAGCTTGAGCCCGTCGTCCTTCTTCCGCAGCGACTGGGAGAGGACGGTGACCTCGGCGCCGAGCGCGTGCGCGATCTTGACGGCCATGTGGCCGAGACCGCCGAGGCCGACGACGGCGACCTTCTTGCCCGGGCCCGCGCCCCAGCGCTTGAGCGGGGAGTAGGTGGTGATGCCCGCGCACAGGAGCGGCGCGGCCTCGTCCAGGGCGATGCCCTCGGGGATGGAGAGGGCGAACGTCTCGGCCACGACGATGTGCGTCGAGTAGCCGCCGTACGTGGGCTCGCCACCGCGGTCGAGAGCGTTGTACGTCTGGGTGTTGCCCTCGGCGCAGTGCTGCTCGCGGCCCGACAGGCACGCGTCGCACGCTCCGCAGGAGTCGACCATGCAGCCGACGCCGACGCGGTCGCCGACCTTGAACCGGGTGACCCCGGGGCCGGTCTCGGCGACGATCCCGGCGATCTCGTGGCCGGGCACCATCGGGAAGATGCCCTCTCCCCAGCCGTCGCGGGCCTGGTGGATGTCGGAGTGGCAGATCCCGGCGAACTTGATGTCGATCAGCACGTCGAACTCCCCCACCGGGCGGCGTTCGATCGTGGTGCGCTCCAGCGGGGCCTTGGCACGGGGAGCGGCGTAGGCGGCAACGGTGGTCATGCCGGAGGTTCTCCTCTGGGTGATGCGGTAGGAACGTCTCCCAGCATCACGCCGCGACGGATGTTTACCCAGGTCACCGCTTTGCCTACGTCCAGCGGTCCTACTACTGACGGGGACAGGCTCAGGCTCCTGTGACCAGGAATCACAGGAATAATGGAAGCCATGGACGATCGACCAGAGGCCGCCGCCCCCGAGCCGATGGACGGGCGCGCCGAGCTGAGTGAGTTCCTGCGCACCCGGAGGGCCAAGCTCCAGCCGGGGGACGTGGGTCTTCCGGAGTTCGGCCGGCACCGCCGGGTGCCCGGTCTGCGGCGGGAGGAGCTGGCGCAGCTGGCCGGGGTGTCGGTGGCGTACTACACGCGCCTGGAGCAGGGCAACGGGCGCAATGTGTCGGCCGAGGTGCTCGACGCGATCGCGCGTGCGCTGCGGCTCACGGACGCCGAAAGCGCGCATCTGACCCACCTGGCCAAGCCCGCGCAGCACAGGAAGAAGCGCCGCGCGGCCAGGGTGCAGCGGGTACGGAAGGGCCTGCTGTACCTGCTCGACAGCATGGACGGCATCCCCGCGTACGTGACCGGGGCGCGATCCGACGTCCTCGCCTGGAATCCGATGGCGGCCGCGGTGTTCGGTGACTGGGGTGCGCTGCCGCCGGCTGAGCGGAACTGGGCGCGGCTGGTGTTCCTCTCCCCCGCCTACCGGGACCTGTTCGTGGACTGGGACTCCAAGGCCTCGGACATGGTCAGCTATCTGCGGCTGTACGCGGGCTGCCACCCCGACGATCCGGAGCTGTCGGCGCTGGTGGGCGAACTCTCGGTCAAGAGCGACGAGTTCCGGCGGTTGTGGGCCACGCACAACGTCAAGGAGAAGGGCCACGGCATCAAGTTGCTGCGGCATCCGCTCGTCGGGGAGCTGACTCTGTCGTACGAGACGCTGAACCTCCCGGACGACGAGGAGCAGCATCTGGTGACCTACCACGCGGAGCCGGGCTCGGAGTCTGCCCAGGCCCTGCGCCTGCTGGCGAGCTGGGGAGCGGACGCGGGCCGGGTCGACGTCATCGGCGACGCGAGGCGGGACAGCCGTTAGCGATGTGGGCGAGCGGGCGGAGCCGGACCCGCCCGACCCGGAGATCTGGTCGCCGAATTCACCTCACCGGTCTTCTTTTCGGCGTACGGATAAATACGGCAGTGGCTCCCGGGTCTTTTTCGGGGCCCGCGTCCACCGCACGCCGTAAAATCGGTCGGGAAAAGGGAATACACGCACAGTCGCGCTTCTCTGCCGCCCGCGAGGGACAAAGGCTCTCCGTTCACCCGCGAAGCGGTCCTATTCCGGTGCGAAAGCCTCCGCGTGCTCGGCCGACCAGCTCCGGAACGGCCTCGCCGGACGGCCCGTCAGTTCCTGGATCGTGGGGACCACGGACGCCTTCGCGCCCACCCGTTGCCGCTCGGCGCTCTCCAGGAACGCTTCCGCGACGAGCTGCGGATACTTCGCCAGCAGGGCCGTACGCGCGGCGTCCACGCCCAGTTCCTCGAAGCGCAGAGGCCGCCCCAGCACCCGGGAGAGCTGGGCAGTCTGTTCGCGCGCGGTGATCGCCTCCGGGCCGGACACGGCGTACGCCCTGCCCTCGTGCCCCGTACCGGTGAGAACGGCGACGGCCACCGCGGCGACGTCGCGCGGGTCGACGCACGCTACGGGGGCGTCGCCGTACAGGGCGCGCACCACTCCCGCCGACCGGATGCCGGGGGCCCAGGAAAGGGCATTGGACATGAACGTCCTGGGGCGCACGAACGTCCACGGGACGCCCGAATCCCTGATCGCCTGTTCGTTCTCCCGCTGACGCCGGGTGATGAAGTCGTCGGCGCCCGGCTCCTCCACCGCCATCATGGACAGCTTGACCAGGTGGCGTACGCCCGCCGCGGCCGCCGCCGCGGCGACCCGCTCGTCGTCGGGCTCCGTCGGGCTGTTCGTCACCAGGAACACCGAGGCGACGTCCCGCAGGGCCCGGTCGAGAGCGGCGCGGTCCCCGTACTCCCCCCCGACGACCTCGACCCCTGCTCCCCGCACGGTGAGCCGCTCGGGGCGGCGCGCGAGGATCCGCACGGGGCCGGCCTCCGCGAGCTGTCCGGCGACCTCACGGCCCACCGCTCCGGTCGCACCCGTCACGAGAATCACTCGAGCAACCTTTCAGCCGTCGACCCGGGGGCCGGACAGGACCGTGGAGAAGACCGTCTCGTCGTCCTGACGCCCTGTCACCTGGACCGTCACCGTATCCTCGTCCTCCCCCGGCAGGACCACCGCCCCTATCCAGCACGGGCTGCCGAACTCGGAGTACCGGTGGAACCGGGTGCTCGCCTCCACCGGAACGACTCCGGCGGGCCCTGCCACCAGGCACGCCGCCTGGCGGGCCGCCTCCAGCAGCAACATGCCCGGGACATGGTCATTGGGGCGCTGGAAGAGGGTGGGATGCCGGGTGTCCACGCGCAGTTCCCAGACTCCGTCCTGCCCCGTCTCCGAGAGCACCACGTCCTCGACGCGGGCACGGCCCGCGAGGACGGCCGGAACCGGCACGGTCTCCGGTATGGATATCCCCTCTGCCGGGGCGTCGCCGCGCATCCGCCTGTACGCCCGGGGGGTGCTGAACCGGGTCGCCCCCATCCCCGTCGCGGCGAGCTGACCGTCCCGGTGCACCGCCCAGCCGACCCGCCCCTGCGCCGGGAGCCCGCTCCGCCACTTCAGGTCGGAGCAGAACACCTCCACGTCGATCTCGGTGGGCGCGCCCCCCACCGCCAGATGTTCCTGATGGCAGACGTAGTCCAGTCCCGTCATCAGGAACTGGTAGCCGAGCGGGATCCCGTACCCGGCATGGAAGGCGAGCATGGCCGCCTGCCGCATCGCCTCCGCGACCAGGAGCGGATCGTGCCGGTCGTCACCCACCGGAGCGAAGAAGGGGTGGTCGTGCGGAAGAACCGCCTCCACCGCGAACCGGTCGCGTCCCAGGCGTACCCAGTTCCGCGGAAAGGCGTCCTCCGGCCTGGTCCGGTGCACCATGTCGATCCCCACGGGATGCACCACCTCGGCCTCCACGTCCATAGTCGGCACCGGATCGATCAAGACTGCTGCTTCGGGCATAACTCCCCCCAGGGGTCATGTAGTGGCGAGCCGTTCCTGCGATGCGCGTACTGGTAGGACAAGATACAGAATAGTCGGTTATTTTCTCCACGTCCGAACGAGGCTCCGCACCCCGCGGGCATCCGGGAAATGCATCTGCCGGGTCGCGACGATTACCGGAATTCCCCAGGCGCCGACCGCGCAAAAGGCCGTAACCGCTCCCTTTTCCCGCATGGCACCGATCCTGTCGAAAGATGGCGATCATGGGCATGGTACGCCGGGTGAGTGCCCTCGCCCCTGGACGCGTGGAGCGTCCAGGGACGCCGCTGGGCACGGGAGGCGCTCAGGCGCTCAGCGCCAGCTTCGCGCCGAGGCCGATCATCGTCACGGCGACCAGACCGTCCAGCACCCGCCACGCGGAGGGCCGCGCGAGGACTCCGCTCAGCAGCCGGGCACCGAACCCGAGCGCGGCGAACCAGCACACGCTGGCGAGGATCGCACCGAGGCCGAAGGTCCAGCGCAACGGCCCTCGGTCGGCGGCGACGGACCCGAGCAGGAACACGGTGTCGAGGTACACGTGCGGGTTCAGCCAGGTCATCGCCAGGCAGGTCAGCACCACACCCCGGCGCGAGGCGGCCGGAGCGTCCCCCGCGTGCAGGGCCGACGGCCGCAGGACCCGGCGCGCGGCGAGCAGACCGTAGCCGATCAGGAACACCCCGCCGAGCAGCCCCACCACCGTCAGCGCCGACGGCCAGGCCACGACGAGAGCGCCGACGCCGGCGACTCCCAGCGCGATGAGCACCGCGTCGGACAGGGCGCAGATCCCGACCACCGCGAACACGCCGTCACGGCGGACGCCCTGGCGCAGCACCAGGGCGTTCTGGGCTCCGATGGCGACGATGAGGGAGAGGCCAGTGCCGAAACCGGCGGCTGCGGTGGTCAGAGCGTTCGTCATGCGGCGACGCTACGGAGCGAGAGATCATGGTGTCCAGCTAAAGATTCTTACCTATCATTAGCAGTCATGATGTCCGAGCTTCCTCTCGATCAGGTACGGACCCTGCTGGCCGTGGTCGACGAGGGCACCTTCGACGCGGCGGCGAACGCCCTGCGCCTGACGCCGTCGGCGGTCAGCCAGCGAGTGAAGGCACTGGAGCAGCGCACGGGCCGGGTACTGCTGATGCGCACGAAGCCGGTGCGGCCCACCGAGTCCGGTGAGGTGGTGGTGCGCTTCGCCCGCCAGCTCGCCCGGCTGGAGCACGACGCACAGGCGGCCCTCGGGATGTCCGGGCCGGGCGAGCCGACGCTCCTGCCCATCGCGGTGAACTCCGATTCGCTGGCGACCTGGTTCCTGCCCGCCCTGCGGCGCGTGCCGGAGGAGCTGGGACTCTGTTACGAGCTGCGCCGGGAAGACCAGGACCATACGGCCGCTCTGCTGCGGGAGGGGCTGGCGATGGCCGCGGTGACCTCGTCGCCGGAGGCGGTGACGGGCTGCTCGGTGCGCCGGCTGGGACGCATGCGGTATCTGCCGGTGGCCAGTCCCGGTTTCGCCGACCGGTGGCTGGGGCGGCGGGAGGGCGCCGCGTTGCACGAGCTGATGGGCGACGCCCCGGTGATCGGCTTCGACCGGCGCGACGATCTGCAGGACGCCTTCGTGCGCCGGCTCGTCCCCGGCCTCCGGCCGAGCGCCCGGCGCCACCTGGTACCCACGTCGGAGGGGTTCGCGAACGCCGTGGCGTCGGGAATGGGCTGGGGCATGGTGCCCGAGGTCCAGGCGGAGCCGTTGCTGAGGGAAGGCCGGCTGGTGCGGCTCGCCGCAGACCACACCGTGGACGTTCCGCTGTACTGGCAGCAGTGGAAGCTCGAATCAGCTGCCCTGGCGGCCGTCGCCGAGGCGGTGGCGGCGGAGGCCGCCGAGGCACTCGACGGCGACTGGCCGGACTGACCGGCGCCCGGATCAGTGAGGCCTCACCGGCCTCATGGGGCGACTCGGTGCGGGTGCGCGGGACGCCTTAGGATGGCGGGTCTCTCCCCCCGGACAAGACTCGGAGGCATCCTCCCGATGCGTGTGCTGCTGGTGGAGGACGACGACGACCTGCGGGACGTGATCGCGGCCGGGCTGCGGGACGGCGGCTTCGCCGTGGACTGCGCGTCGGACTGGCCGGAGGCGGACGTGCTGCTGCACATGACCGCGTACGACTGTGTGGTGCTGGACCGGATGGTGCCCTCCGGCGACACTCTCGCGCCGCTGGAGGACAGGCGCCGGGCCGGCTGGTCGGTGCCCGTGCTGTGCCTCACCGCCCTGGACTCGCTGCACGAGCGGCTGCGGGGGCTGGAGAGCGGAGCGGATGACTATCTGGCCAAACCGTTCTCGATGCGCGAGCTCGTCCTGCGCGTCCGGGGCCTGAGCCGGCGGGCGTCGGCCCGGCTCCCCTCCTTTTTGAGCTGTTCCGACGTGGTCATGGACGTGGCACGGCACGAGGTGCGGCGCGCCGGCGTACTGCTGTCGCTGAGCCCGAAGGAGTACGCCGTGCTCCAGCAGTTCCTGGTCCACCGGGACGCCGTCGTCACCCGTGCCGGACTGCTGGAGCACTGCTGGGACGAGATGGCCGACCCGGTCTCCAACGTGGTCGACGCGGTGGTCGCGGGGCTGCGGCGCAAGCTCGGATCCCCCGGCCTGGTGCACACCGTACGGGGGCATGGGTTCCTTCTGTCGGCGGAGCCGGGGCCGTCCTGATGGCGCAGCCCGTACGGCGGCCCCGCTCCCCGGCCCGGAGGCGGCTGCACCGGCTGCGGCTACGGCTGACCGCCGCGTACACCCTGATCACCGTCGCCGGGCTGGCCTGCCTGTCCTGGCTGGTGATCCGTACCGACGACCGGGCGCGGCTGGACGCCGAGTACGACGAGATGCGCCGCCGGGCGTCCGTCGCGGCCTCGCTCGTCTACTACGAGGACGACCGGATCCGGCTGGACGGGCTCGCGGACGACGAGGCGACCTCGGGAACCCCGCAGGTGCTGGTGGTGGAGGGCCGCCCCGGCGGGGCGTCGGTCACCGTGTTCCGGGGGCGTACCGCGCAGTTCGCCGTGGAGGCCGGGACGATCCGGGCGGTGACCCGTTCAGCGATGGGCGAGGAAGGGCCGGTACGGGCGGAGGCGCGCGACCGCGCGGGAGAGCCCGTCCGGCTGCTGGCCGTGCCCTTCTACCACGACGCCACCGACGAGGTGGCGGGCGCGGCCGTCGCGGTCGGCGATCCGGCGCGGGGGGCAGCCGAGCACCGCGGTCTGGTCCTCTCCCTCGTCGTCGGGGCCGGTGCTCTGACAGCGCTGGCCGCGCTGACCGGGCATGTCCTCTCCGGGCGGAGCATGCGGCCGGCCTGGGAGGCGCTGGAGCAGCAGGAACGGCTGCTGGCCGACGCGGCGCACGAGTTGCGGACCCCGGTCGCGGTGATGCGCGGATCGGTGGAGGTGGCCGCCGGGGCTCCGGGCGGGCTGGAGGCGCAGCTGCCCCGGATCCGGCGGGCGGCGGACCGGATGGCCGATGTCGTGGAGAACCTGCTGGCCCGAGGGCGGCTGGAGGCCGCCGTGGACGTCGTACGGGCGGAGCCGCTGCGCCTGGACCAGCTCGTCGAGGAGGTGTGCGCGGAGTTGCCGGAGGGCGGGCACCGGCTGGAGTCGCGGCTGGAGGAGTCGGTGGTCGAGGCGGACGCCGCGCTGGTGCGGGTCGCTGTGCGCAACCTCCTGGACAACGCCGTGCGACACGGCCGGGCCCCCGGCGCGCCGGACGGGGTCGATCTGCTGGTGACCGTGCGCGGACCGGAGGTGCGGGTCGCCGACCGGGGCCCGGGAGTGGCCCCGGCCCGGCTGCCGGAGCTGATGGAGCGGTTCAGCTCGCCGGGCGGGGGAACGGGGATCGGTCTCTCGCTGGTACGGCGGATCGCGGAGGCCCACCGGGGGTCGCTGACCGTCCGGGCGCGCCCGGGCGGCGGCGCGGAGTTCGTCCTGCGTCTCGCGCCCGTCCGGTCGCGGCGCGGTGTCGGGCGGGCGCTCACGATTCGCTCATGACCGGCCGTCCATGATGTGGGGGCAGGTTCGAAAGCCCACTCACAGGTTCGAAAGCCCACTCAGGGGAGTCACGCATGTCCCAGCACGCCGTCCGTACGTTCCTCCGCCGCCGAAGCACGCTCGCCGGTCTGGCCGGCGGTGTCGCGGTCGCGACGGGAGCGGGACTGCTGCTGTCCAACGCCTTCGCCTCGGGGGCAGCGCCCGAGGTTGTGCCGCCCGGGGCCGACGTGACCTTCGACTACCAGATCGGCGGCGCGTACACCCCGCCCGCCGGGGTCGGGGCGGTCTCCCGCGACCGTGGCGACGAGCCGGCCGAGGGCCTGTACAACGTCTGTTATGTGAACGCCTTCCAGACCCAGCCCGACGCGCTGGACCGATGGGAGAAGGACAACCCCGATCTGCTGCTGCGCGACGGCGACGGCGACCTGGTCAATGACGAGGAGTGGGGCGAGGCGCTGCTCGACACCTCGACCGCGGACAGGCGCACCCGGCTGGCGGACATCGTCGGGGGCTGGGTCGACGGCTGTGCGAAGTCCGGTTTCCAGGCGGTGGAGCCGGACAACCTGGACTCCTACGAACGATCGAAAGGTCTGCTGACCCGGGCGCACAACGCGGCGTTCGCGAAACTCCTGGCCGACAGGGCGCACGCCGCCGGGCTGGCGATCGGCCAGAAGAACACCACCGATCTGCTGGAGCAGCGGGAGACGATCGGGTTCGACTTCGCCGTCGCCGAGGAGTGCGGCCGGTACGACGAGTGCGACGCCTACGCCTCCGCGTACGGCGACAGGGTGTTCGTCGTCGAGTACACCGACGACGACTACGCGAAGGCGTGTTCGTCCGTGGGGGCGAAGGTCTCGGTGGTGCGCCGGGATCTCGACGTCCGGCCGGCCGGACAGCCGGGGTACGTGTTCCGCACCTGCTGAAGGGCGCTGCCGGGAACGGGTGGGCTCAGGGGGCGTCCGGCGGTTGGGCGCAGACGGTGAAGATGCCGCCGTGAGGGTCCCTGATCACCGCTTCGGTTCCGTCGGCGGGCGAGTCCACCGACGGTCCCGCCGTACCGCCCGCCGCGCGGGCCGCCTCGGTGGCCGCTTCCGCGTCCGCGACCGGGAAACGGACGTGCCAGCGCGGGCGCAGCCGGGGGTCGGGGGACGAGGCGTCGCCGCCTCCGCGCAGCGTGGCCACGGTGCGGCCGCCCTGCCGTACGACGACCGCATCCTGTTCGTACGCGTAGCCGACCTCGCAGCCGCCGGGTTCCTCGGAGGCCCAGCCGAACACCTCGGCATAGAAGATCGCGCAGTCGAAGGCGTGGCTCGTCCGCAGTTCGATGGAGGCGGGCGGCTTGTCGCGGCCGAACGACCAGGGCGGGGTCCGGCCTTCCCAGAAGCCGAATCCGGCCCCTTCCCGGTCGGCGGCCACGGCCCCCCGCCCGGGGCCCAGCCGGACCGGGCCGACGGCGATGGTGCCGCCCCGTTCCCGGACCCGGGCCGCTGTGGCGTCCGCGTCATCGACGGCGAAGTACGGGGTCCAGGAGACGGCGGTGGGCAGACCGGGGGCGATCCGGGCGATCCCCGCGACCGGCAGGGCGTCGAGGTGGGCGACGGTGAAGCCCTCGCCGAGTGTGCCGGAGCGGAAGGTCCACCCGAGGACGGTCCCGTAGAAGTCCTGGGTGGCCCGCACGTCCGGGGTCATGAGACTGACCCAGCACGGGACCCCGTGCACCGGGGTGCTCTGCTCTGCCGCGGTCATCGGGATCGTCTCCTCGTCCCCGGTGGTAGCCGCCGGACGCGGACGCCGGTCCGGCGGGTGAGCCTGCTGGTCACCGGCCGCCGCAGGCCGGTGCACTCCGTGGCGTCGGGCGTCCCTGGAACGGCACGGCTCCATACCTACGCCGCCGGGGTCGTCGCCGCCACCCGGGCCGCGTTCCGGAACGGTGCGGTGCGCACACCCGGACCGCCCCTGGGCGGGGATCGCGTGTCGGTGCCCGGTGGCAGACTGCCCCCATGACCGACCCGCAGCCGAAGGCTGACCTCCAGCACTATCTGCAGTCCGCTCGCGACGCCCTGCTCTGGAAGCTCGAAGGGCTCTCCGAGTACGACGTCCGGCGCCCTCTGACGCCGACCGGCACCAATCTCCTCGGGCTGGTCAAGCACGCCGCCGGGGTGGAGCTGGGCTACTTCGGCGAGACGTTCCGTCGGCCGTTCGGCGAGACGCCGCCCGCCTTCGGCGACGACGCCGAGGCGAACCAGGACATGTGGGCGACCGCCGACGAGTCGCGCGAGGACGTCCTCGCCCTCTACCGCCGGGTGGCGGAGCACGCGGACGCCACGATCGCCGAACTGCCGCTCGACGCGGTCGGGCACGTCCGGTGGTGGCCCGGCGAGCGGAGCCGCGTGACGCTGCACCAGATCCTGATCCATGTGATCGCCGACCTCCAGCGGCACGCCGGCCACGCCGACATCGTCCGGGAGCTCGTCGACGGGACGGTCGGACTGCGGTCCGGCACCGACAACATGCCGCCGGGCGACCGCGCGTGGTGGAAGGAGTACCGGCAGCGCCTGGAGGAGGTGGCGCGGGAGGCCGGGTAGCCGCTCCTCCCCCCGTTCCGTCGCCGTTCAGCGCCCGGCGAGCGCCGCGGGTTCGCCGAGGTGGTGCGCGGCGGTGCGCCAGGCCGCGGTGACGGCTTCGCGGGCCGTGGCGGTCGCCGCCTCGACATCCGGCGGGAGACGCAGTGGGGCGCCGACGTGGACGTGGAGCCGGGGGCGGCGCGCCGGAGCGGTGAGGAGCCCGGAGATCTGCTTGACGCGGGGGCCCGAGGTCACCCGGCGGGCTCCCGCCTGGCCGAGCGGGACGACGGGTGCGCCGGACACGTGAGCGAGACGGGCGAGGCCGCTGCGGAAGCTCTCCGGCGGAGCCTCCGCCGCATCCGTGCGGCTGGGCAGCCGTCCTTCGCCGTAGATGAGCAGCTGACGGCCGTCCCCGAGCGCGACGGCCGCCGCGTCGAGGGCGGCTGCGGCCCGGTCGGTGTACCGGTGCACGGGCACGTGGCCGCCGCGTTCCAGGAGACGGCCGAGGACCGGTATGCGCCACAGCCCCGCGGTGGCCATGACGACGGGTTCGACGCCGAGGCGCAGCAGTGCGGCGAGGACGATGCCCGGGTCGGCCAGGGAGGTGTGGTTGGCGACGATGATGCTGCCGGCGGCCGGGGCCGTGGCGTGGTCGGACGTGACCGTGAGTCGTCCGAGCCAGGGGACGACGGCGGCGGCGATGCGGCTGAGCACGGTTCTCCCGGGGTTCGGCGGGCGGGGGCCGTCGTGGTGACGGCGGTGCGGGGTCCGCCTCTCCCGGCTTCGCCCGCCACACCCTCATCGTCGTGGCGGCCGGGGCGTGGGGCCTGAGTGCGGGTACTCAGGCCCCCTGGTCGATCGCCCCCGCAATCGGGGCGCTCCCGGGCTGCCGGGACACCCCGGACTGTGTGCCGTACCGGTTCAGAGGGCCAGCCACACCGCCGTGTCCCGGGGCAGCCGGCCTTCGGCGTCCAGGGGGCCGCTGGTGAGGAGAACCCGGGTGTGGGCGGGGAGCCGGGCGGGTTCCTCGGCGAGGTTGACCGCGCAGACCAGGCCCTCGCCACGGGTGAACGTCAGGAGGCCGGGTTCCTCGTTCAGCCAGCGCAGCGGTTCGGTGTGCAGCGCGGTCAGGGTGCGCCGCAGCCGCAGGGCCTCGCGGTAGAGGGCCAGCATGGAGTGGGGGTCCTGTGCCTGGAGGTCGGCCGCGCGGCCCGGCCAGTCGGCGGGGAGCGGGAGCCAGGGTTCGACGGTGGAGCCGAAGCCGGCGAAGGGTTCGCCGGCCGCCCAGGGCAGCGGGGTGCGGCAGCCGTCGCGGCCGGGGGCACGGCCCTGGGAGCGGAAGTACATGGGGTCCTGGATGCGGTCCAGCGGTACGTCGGCCTCGGGCAGGCCCAGTTCCTCGCCCTGGTAGAGGTAGACGGAGCCGGGCAGGGCGAGCGAGAGGAGGGCGGCGGCGCGGGCGCGGCGGGTGCCCAGCTCCAGGTCGCTGGGGACGCCGAACGCCTTGGCCGTGAAGGCGAAGCCGGTGTCCTCGCGGCCGTAGCGGGTGACGGTGCGGGTGACGTCGTGGTTGCAGAGGACCCAGGTGGCGGGGGCTCCGACGGGGGCGTGTTCGGCGAGGGTCTCGTCGATGGCGCGGCGCAGCAGTGCGCCGTCCCAGGGACAGCTGAGGAAGGTGAAGTTGAAGGCGGTGTGCAGTTCGTCGGGGCGGAGGTAGCGGGCGAAGCGCTCGGAGTCGGGCAGCCACACCTCGCCGACGAAGATGCCGCCGAACGCGTCGGCGATGGCCCGCCAGCCGCGGTAGATGTCGTGCAGTTCGTCCCGGTCGGTGTACGGGTGGGGCCCCGGGTGCCCGTCGAGGTCCGGGAGCGCCGGGTCCTTGGCGACGAGGGCGGCGGAGTCGATGCGCACCCCGGCGACGCCGCGTTCGAACCAGAAGCGCAGGACGTCCTCGTGCTCCTGGCGTACGGCCGGATGTGCCCAGTTGAGGTCGGGCTGCTCGGTGGCGAAGAGGTGGAGGTACCACTCGCCGTCCTCGACACGGGTCCAGGGCACCCCGCCGAACTCGCTCTCCCAGTCGTTGGGGGGCAGTTCGCCGTGTTCGCCGCGGCCGGGCCGGAAGTGGAAGAGTTCGCGCTCCGCGCTGCCGGGGCCCGCCGCCAGGGCGGCCCTGAACCAGACGTGCTGGTCGGAGACGTGGTTGGGAACGATGTCGATGATGGTCCTGATCCCCGCCTCGCGGGCTTCGGCGATGAGCTTCTCGGCTTCCGCGAGGTCTCCGAAGGAGGGGTCGACGGCCCGGTAGTCGGCCACGTCGTACCCGCCGTCCGCCATCGGGGAGAGATACCAGGGGGTGAACCAGAGGGCGTCGACGCCGAGTTCGGCCAGGTAGGGCAGCCGGGACCGCACGCCCGTCAGATCGCCGGTGCCGTCGCCGTCGCCGTCGGCGAAGCTGCGGACGTAGACCTGGTAAATGACGGCCGAGCGCCACCAGTCGTCGGCGGCAAGCTGGCTGCCTTCCATAAGGCGGGTTCCTTTCGGGCGGGGCGCGGTGGCCGGCGGGGTGTGGGCCGGTCCGCGCGACAGGGGGCGGAAGGTTCTGACGCCGCCGCCCCGGAGCGGGGCGGGAAGGCCGGGCGCGGCGGCGGGTCCGGGTGGGCGGCACAGGTGGTGCCGTCCGGCGCGGTCAGCCTTTTGTGCTGCCGGCGCTGATTCCGGCGATGATGTGACGCTGGAAGACCAGGAACATGAGGACCATCGGGATGCTCGCGATGACCATGGACCCGATCAGCACGGTCAGCGGGACGTTCTGCGAGAGCTGCACCAGCGCCACGCTGATCGGCTGCTTGTCGGTGTCGGAGAAGACCATCAGGGGCCAGAGGAAGTCCTGCCACACGGCGACCAGCGCGAAGATCGACACGACGCCGAGGACGGGTCTCGACAGGGGCAGGACGATGGACCACAGGGTGCGGAGCTTGCCCGCCCCGTCGATCTCGGCGGCTTCCAGGACGTCGCGTGGGATCTGGTCGAAGAACCGTTTGAGCAGGTAGAGGTTGAAGGCGTTCGCGACGGCCGGCAGCCAGATGGCCAGCGGGTCGTTCAGCAGGTTGACGTGGATCAGCGGCATGTCCGCGATGGTGAGGTACTTCGGTACGACGAGGGCCTGCACGGGGACCATGAGGGTAGCGAGGATGCCGCCGAGGATGATGTTGCCGAAGGCGGGCTTGAGCTTGGACAGGGCGTAGGCGGCGGCCGTGCAGAAGACGATCTGGAGCACCCAGGCGCCGGTCGCCTGGACGACCGTGTTCCACAGGTGGGTCGGCAGCCGCATGAGGTCCCAGGCGTCGGTGTAGCCGCTCACCCGCCACTGCTCGGGGACGAGGGTGGGCGGGGTGCGCACCACTTCCTCGGGTGGTTTCATCGCGCCCGTGACCATCCAGTAGACGGGGAAGAGGAACGCGAACGCGAAGAGCAGGACGACGAGGGTGAACACCGACCAGTAGGCGACCTTGCCGCGGCGCCCGGCGAGCGCCAAAGGCGAGATGACGGTACGTGACGACCGCTCGGCCGGGGCGTCGCCGGACTTCCTGGCGCGGACGGTGGGCGGTTTCTGTACCGGGGGCGGAGCTGTCTGTGTCATGGCGGGCGACGCTCCTCTCAGTCGGTGCGGGTGAGTCGCAGATACAGGGCGGAGAAGGCGCTGAGCACCAGCAGGAGCATCACGCTGAGGGCGGACGCGCCGCCGAAGTCGTTGTAGAGGAAGGCGTATTTGTAGATCAGGTAGAGCACCGTGACGGTGGAGTTCTCCGGGCCGCCACCGGTGATGACGAAGGGTTCGGTGAACACCTGCATCGTCGCGATGACCTGGAGGAGCATCAGCATCAGGATGATGAAGCGGGTCTGCGGGATCGTGACGTGCCGGACGCGCTGCCAGACGGACGCGCCGTCCAGCTCGGCGGCCTCGTACAGCTCGCCGGGGATGCCCTGGAGGGCGGCGAGGTAGATGAGGACGGTGCCGCCCATGTTGGCCCAGGTCGCGACGATGACGAGCGAGACGAGCGCGGTGTCGGCGCCGTTGGTCCAGTTCGATGTCGGCAGGTGGAGGAAGCCGAGCACCTCGTTGGCCAGGCCCGCGCCCGGATCGTAGAACCACTTCCACAGCAGGGCGCTGACCACCGGCGGGATCATCACGGGGAGGTAGACGACGACCCGGAAGAAGGCCTTGGCGTGCCGCAGTTCGTTGAGGACGAGGGCCATGACGAACGGAATGGCGAACCCGATGACCAGGGCGAGCACGGTGAAGGTGAGGGTGTTGCGCCAGGCGGCGGCGAACTCCGGGTCCTGGAAGACGCGGGAGAAGTTCGCGGTGCCGACCCATTCGGGGTCGGAGCCGGGGGTGTACTTCTGGAACGCGATGATCACCGACCGGACGGCCGGGTACCAGGAGAACAGGATGAAGCAGAGCAGGCCGCCGATCAGGAACCCGTAGGCGGTGGCCTGGTCGGCGATCTTCCTGCGCAGCGGGCCGAGGGGCCCGCGGCCCGCCCTGCTCGCGTCTCCTGGGGGAGGCGTCGTGCCGGCGGACCGCGGCCTCGCGGGCGGTGCGGGTCGGGACGTGGTCTTCATGGCTCTCTCAGCCCCGGGCCAGGATTCCGTCGATCTTGGACTGGGCGTCCTTCAGCAGGGCGTCGATGTTCGCGTCCTTCTTCGTCAGGACCGCCGAGACGGCGCCGTCGAGGACCGCGTAGATCTGCTGGCCGTTCTTGGGCTCCAGCTTCATGTCGAGCTGCTGGCCGCCGTCGATGAAGGCCCGGTAGTTCTCGACCGGGACGTTGGCGGACGCCTTCTTCAGCTCCTGGTCCTTGGCGTCGGTCGCGCCGGTGAACAGGCGCGGCTCGGGCAGGCCGACCGGGGACTTGTCCTCGGCGGCGCGGGCGTAGTTGTTCATGAAGCCCTGGCCCGGGGTGAGGAAGGTCCACTCCAGCCACTTGAGGCCGGCCTCGATCTGCTCCGGGGTCGCCTTCTTGTTGAACATGTAGCCGTCGCCGCCCATGAGGGTGCCCTTGCCGCCGGGCATCGGGGCGAAGGCGAGGTCTTCGTACGCGCCGCCGGCCTCCTTGACGATGCGCGGGACGTTGTCGGGGGCGGCCAGGTACATGCCGAGCTTGCCGGAGCCCATCATCTGGAGGGTGTCGTTGATGATGAGCAGCTGCTTGGCGCCCATGGAGTTGTCACGCCAGCGCATGTCCTTGAGGTTCTGCAGGACGGCCTTGCCCTCGGGGGTGTCGACCGTGGCCTTCTTGCCGTCCTCGCTGACGACCGTGCCGCCCTGGGAGTAGATCGAGGCGGTGAAGTGCCAGCCGCCCTGGTTCTGGGCGCTGTACTCGGCGAAGCCGACGGTGCCGTCGCCGAGGGCGGCGATCTTCTTGGCCGCCGCCTGGACCTCTTCCCAGGTGGCCGGGGGCTTGTCCGGGTCGAGACCGGCCTTGACGAAGAGCGGCTTGCTGTAGAGCAGGCCCATGGAGTAGTTGGTGCGCGGTATGCCGTAGATCTTGCCGTCGACGGTGTAGGCGTCGCGCAGGGGCTGGGCTATGTCCTTGTACGCCTTGAGGTCCTTGACGTACTCGGTGATGTCCGCGGCCTGGTTGATGGAGACGACGCGCTCGGTGTCGGTGAAGTACGTGTAGAAGACGTCTTCCATCTGGCCGCCGGCCAGCTTCGCGTCGAAGGTCTTGGGGTCCTGGCAGGGGAAGGCGTCGTGCGCGGTGACGTCGATGCCGGGGTTCTGCTTCTCGAACGTCTTGACGTCCTCGTCGAACCGCTTGTGGTCGATCTTCGCACTCGGCTGGGGCCAGCAGTTGACCGTGATGCGCGTCTTGCCGTCCGCGGCACTGTCGCTCTCGGAACTGCAGGCGGCCAGGCCGGTGATGGTCAGCGCGGTGGCGACGGCGGTGACGCAGGTACGACGAAGAACAGAACTTCTCATCGGTGGACCCCTCTAGGGCAGGAGTGCGGGAAGCCCACAGCCCCGAGCTGTGCGGCGAGCCACACTCAACCACCGCCGACGAATGTCCGCAAGATGTCACGTTGATTTCGTAAATCTTTGACAGCCCTTGCCCGCTACGGGCCCACCGACGGAAGAAACCATGGAGAACCATGGAGAACCGTGGAGGCAGAATCCCGTACGAGGGGTCGAGCGTGGACCGCGGGCGCTGCGCGGGACCGAGGCAGGGCGGCCGCCGCCCGCACGGAAGCGGACGGACGGCGGAAGCCCCGGGGCAAGGGCGGTGCGGCAGTCTCCGACGGGTGACGCACCGCGGGGCGCGCGACGCCCGCGAGAGATGCCCACGAGCGCGGGCATCGGCGACAGGGCGTGGGCCACCATGGAAAACGGGCGAGAAACCGCCCGGTGGGCGGAGGACCGGCCGACGACGCGCGCGGGGTCGGCCCTGCTGCCCGTCACCCCTCGGCGGCCGGCTGGGAGCGCTCTCCACGCGCCTGCGTGGACCGCTCACCGAAGCACGGCCGCCGGGCGGTCGCGACGGGGTGGCCGGGGCCGCGGTGGCCTCGGGCGCGATGTTCGGACACCCGGCCTACCGCAGCCTCACCCGCTTTCACTGACGACGGCTGTTCAGCAAACCATCGCGTCACGAACGCAAGAATATGGCAATAGTTGCAGGACGTTTATCGTCCTGTGATGGACATGGCCGCCGCGAGGCGGCTGCGGCCGGGAGTGCCGGCCCGCGGAACCCGAGCGGCCCTCATCGTGCCGCGGCGGCCGTCCGCGCCGTGCCGAAGTCGATGGCGCGGTCGGCCTCGCGCAGGACCTCCTCGGCCACTCTGCGTACTTCGGCGGGCACATCGCCGTGCTCCTCCACGAGGCCGGCGTAGATCGGTGCTTCGGTGCTGTCTGCGGAATTCATACGATTTTTTTCCCGGCGGTCTGGTGCGAAAAGCCCCTGCCGGTCGGCGGAGGCGGGGGCGAGTGTACGTGGTGGGCGGCGGCGGCCGCGATTCCATTCCGGCGCGCGGACCCTGCCGCACCTGCTGGACCAGCGCCCTGCCCGGGGCGCGGGCGGAGCCCTGTCACCGTCTGCGACGGTCGGC
Source organism: Streptomyces sp. NPDC026589 (assembly GCF_040638385.1). Lineage (NCBI taxonomy): Bacteria > Bacillati > Actinomycetota > Actinomycetes > Kitasatosporales > Streptomycetaceae > Streptomyces > Streptomyces sp. NPDC026589. The sequence goes on along the minus strand of NZ_JBEZYG010000005.1, from coordinate 350,883 downwards.
GCCGAGGTGCTGCACGGGAAAGCCCGCGCGGGCGGCGAGCGCGGTCAGCTCGTTGGCACGGGCCGCCCGCAGGCCCACCACCGGATAGCAGTCGGACTCGATGTCGAGGACGGCCAGCGCCGCACCGATCTCCCGGTAACGGCGTCCGCAGGCGTGCAGGAACTCCTCGGTCGGCAGGAGCGCCTCCTCGGCCTCGCAGAGGGCCCACGGGTCCACCGAGGGCCTTGATTCCAGCTTGCGCAGCTGGGCCCGGATCTCCGGCGTGTCCTCCTTCCAGTCGAACTCCGCGAGCAGACCGTGGGCGTCGAGCGCGTCGATGAGCGCGATCCAGGCGAGGTCGTCCACCGGTTCGTCGATGCCCCGCCCGTCCAGGCGGTCCCCGAAGGCGCGCACGTAGTCGTGCGGACTGTCGTGGGCGCGCAGCACCTCCTCGGCCACGGCGGGGCGTGCGGGGGCGAGCAGTGAGGCGATCTCGGCCAGGGCCGTGCGGATCGCGTCGGCGTCGTGCGGGTCGGACATGTCGTGCACTCCTCGAAGTGCGGGTGAGAGCGCCGGAAGGCGCGGGGCGGGGACCGGCAGGCGCGGTGCGGGCCGGGCCGGACGCCGGGGCGCGGGGCCCGGACGTGCTCTCTAGGCCGTCTCCGCCGAGCGCCGCCGCCGGGCCTCGGGCAGGGGCCGGTGGCCCTCGGTCCACTCGTTGACCCAGCCGCAGCCCGAACAGGCGTACCGCCCGTCGAGACCCGCGATCAGGGTGCCGCAACGCGCGCATCCGATGTAGGTGATCTCCGGGTGCTCCGTGGCCGCTTCGTCCGGGGAGCGCCGCTCCGGGCGGGGTGAGGCCGTCATCGTCGGGCGTCCGTTCCCACGGTGTGCAGCAGGACGCGGGCGAGCTCGGCCGGCTGCGAGAACATCGGCCAGTGGCCGGTGTCCATCGTGACCAGCCGCCACCGCGCACCCGCCAGCAGCTCGGTCACCTCGGGGCTCGGCTCCGGCCCGTCGAGCAGGCACTTGACGTACGTCGCGGGCAATGGGCCCAGCGGACGGGCCAGCACGGCGGGTTCGGTGAGCGTGGCGCCGGGGTGGGGGGTCGAGCCGTCGAGGAACCGGGCGAGCTGTTTCTCGGTGAGGCCCTGGTCCGCGCAGTCGGCGGCGGCCGGCGGTGGCCAGAAGCCCCCGTTGGCGGCGATGGCGGCCTCGACGCCGGCCCGGCCCTCCGGCCAGCCGGAGACGAAGGACTCGCCGTCGGCCGGAACGTTGGAGTCGACGAACACGACGCGGGCGAGCCGGTCGCCGATCTGCTCGGCGGCCTGCCCGACCGGAATGCCCGCGTAGCTGTGGCCGACCAGCACCACGTCGCGCAGGTCCAGACGCTCGACCGCGTCGACGATGTCCTGGACGTGGGTCTGCTGACCGGCCGCCGCTTCCTGTTTTTCGGCGAGGCCCGACAGGGTCAGCGGGTGGACCCCGTGCCCGGCCGCGCGCAGGCCGGGCTCCACGTCGCGCCACGCCCACGAGCCGAGCCAGGCCCCTGCCACCAGTACGAATTGCGTCATGCCAGCAACGTAGCGCAGGGGTACGACAGAGCCTCCCGGCCACCGTTCCGTCCGCCGCCGTTCCGTCCGCCGCCGGCGCTCCGCTGTCTTCGCAGCACCGGAACGGGGCGTCGGGGCACCGGCACACCATCCTCTTTTCGATCTAGGCCACTTATCGATCGAACAGGATGCATTGTCGGCCGTTTCTGACTGCTTTTCGCTATGAACGGAGGCGGTGGGCCGCGGCGAGGCAGGATGTCCCCGTGATGGGCAACCTCCCCGTCGTGACGACCAGCTTCGTCGGACGCGACAACGAACTGGTCAGCGTCGAACGGGCACTTCGAGAGCATCGGCTGGTCACACTCACCGGCCCCGGTGGGGTCGGCAAGAGTCGGCTCGCCCTGCGCACCGCCGAGCGAGCCCGGGACCGCTACCCCGACGGCGTCTGGTGGGCCGGCCTCTCCCATCTGCATGACGAGCAACTGCTCGCCACCACGGTCTGCGACGGCGTCGGGCTGCTGGACCACAGCCCCCGCCGGCCCGTGGCCGCACTCGGTGAATGGCTGTCCGGTCGACGGCTGCTCCTCGTTCTCGACTGCTGCGAGCGGATCGTCGGCCCCTGCGCGCGGCTCGTGACCGAACTGCTCGCCTCGGCACCGGGGCTGACGGTCCTGACCACCAGCAGGGAGCCGTTGGGCGCGGCGGACGAGAAGTGCGTCGAGGTGCCCCCGCTCTCCGCGGGCGACGACGGTGACGAGGCCGTCCGGCTCTTCCACGAGCGCGCGGCCGCCGTCGCCCCGGCCCTCTCGCTCGACGACCCCGGGAACGCGGCCGCCGTCGCCGAGATCTGCCGTCGGCTCGACGGCATACCGCTCGCCGTCGAACTCGCCTGCGCCCAGCTCCGCGATAGCAGCGCGCAGGAGATCACCGGACGGCTGGCCTCCCGTATGGACGAGCTCACCGACGACACCGTATGGCCCCGCCGCCACCGGGCCCTGCGCACCACCATCGGCTGGAGCCACGAGCTCTGCGCACCGCTGGAGCGGCTGTTGTGGGCACGGCTCTCCGTCTTCCGCGACGTCATCACCACCCCGGACGCGGAGGCGGTGTGCGCGGGCGGGCCGCTGGAGGCCGGGGCCATCGCCCCGGCCCTGGAACGTCTGGCCGACCAGTCCGTGCTCCGGCGGACCGGGGACGGCTACCGCATGCTGGACACGCTGCGTGAGTACGGGGCGATGTGGCTGGCCGAACTGGCGGAGGACGCGCTCCTCGCGGACCGGCACGCCCGGCACTTCGCCCATGTCGCCGTCCAGGCGTACGCGGGCTGGCTCGGGCCGTCGCAGGTCCTCTGGTACCACCGGATCGCCGCCACCCACGCGGACCTGTGCGCGGCCCTGGACCATCTGCTGGCCGAGGACCCGGAGATGGCGATGGAGATGGCCGGGTGCGCGGGACTCTTCTGGAGCTGCTGCGGCCATCTGCACCAGGCCCGTACGTATCTGGAGCGGGTGCTCGCCCTGCCGCTCTCCGCCGGCCCTCACCGCACCCGGGCGCTGTGGGCCCTGGGCATCACGCTGACCCTGCAGGGCGACCACGAGGCGGCGCGCCGCACCGGCGAGGAGTGCCGGCACGCCGCACACCGCGACGGGGACCCGGAGGCGGTGTTGCTCGCGGCCCACTCCATGAGCTTCACGTACCTGATGATGGGTCAACCGCTCACCGCGTACGCCGTCAGCGACAGCGCGCTGAGCCACCATGACGGCGACCCCGCCGACGCCCCCTCCCAGCTGCGTTGCCGGGTGATACGGCTGTTCGCCCTGTCCGCGCTCGGCCGGCTCGACGAGGCGTACGAGGAGGCCATGCGGCTCCAGCGGATCAGCCTGCGGTTCGGCGAGCACTGGGCACGGGCGTACGCCGATCACCAACTCGCCCTCATCCACCTTCTCCAGGGCCGCCCCCGTCATGCCGAGAGCCACGCGCGCGCGATGCTCGCGAGCAAGCGCGAGCTCCACGACAGCCTCGGCATAGCGCTCGGCCTCGATCTGCTCGCCGGGTCCATCGCCGCGCAGGGGAACGGAGTGGCCGCGGCCCGTGCCTCCGGTACCGGGCACACGTACTGGCGCATGATCGGCCACCCGCACCGGGGCACCCCGGAGCTCGGGGCGATCCGCGAGCAGTGGGAACTCCGGGCCCGGCAGGTCGCGGGCGACTCGGCGTACGAGCGGGCCTACCGGCGCGCCTCGGCCGGCGACGCCGAACGCGGCCTGGCCCGCGCCCTGGAGCGCGGACGTCCCGGATAGCCCGAGCCGCCCGGACACCGGATGCAGGTGCTGGACACCGAACACCCCGACGGGACACCACTTAGCATCCCCGTATGACGTCCATCAACAGGCTGCGTCCCGACCACGCCGAGGCTCTGCTCGCCTTCGAGCGGGAGAACCGGGCCTACTTCGCCGCGTCCATTCCCGACCGGGGTGACGACTACTTCGCCGCGTTCGCCGAACGGCACCGTGAGCTGCTCGCCGAGCAGGACGCGGGGCTGCTCCACTTCCACGTCATCGAGGACGACGACGGCGGCGTCCTGGGCCGGATCAACCTCGTCGAGGTGCGGGAGGGTTCGGCCGAGCTGGGCTATCGCATAGCGGAGAAGGCCGCGGGCCGCGGGCTGGCCACCTGGGCGGTACAGCAGGTCTGCGTGCTGGCGGTCCGGGAGTACGGGCTCACCGCCCTGCGCGCGGAGACGACGCTGGACAACACGGGATCGCGCGCGGTACTGGCGCGCTCAGGGTTCGAGCCGCTGGAGGACGTCATGTTCGGCGACCGTCCCGGGCGGCGGTACGTCCTGGACCTGAGCGGGGGCGCTCCCCCGGCCCACTGAGCGGCACCGCTGGAGGAAGCGGGGGCCGGTAGCGGTCGGGTGACCGGCGCTGCCCGGCGTCGGCGGTGTGGCGGGCATCGGCCGGATGGTCCACCTCGGGGGCAAGCCTCGTCCGGCCGCCCGATGCTGGGGCTCGCGGGTGCGGACGCCACCGCTCCGCCCGACGCCCACCGCTCCCAGGAGGCCCCCGTGTCCGTACCTTCTCGCCCTGACGCCCCGCTCCCCCGCCCCCGTAGTCGGTCCCGGCGGCGAAGAGCCGTCGTCGCGGCCCTGGCGGCCGCATCGCTCGCCGGCCTGATGCCGGGCCCGGCCCACGCGGGCGGGGGCGGCGGCGACGGCCCGCACGGGCCGGTCGACCCCGGGCTGCGGCGGGGGCTCAAGGCTCTCGTGGACACTCCGGGAGGGCCGCCCGGGGCCATCGCCGTCCTCACGGCGGGCGGCCGGAGCGAGGTGTACCGGGCGGGTACGTCGCAGCTCGGCACCGGGCGGCAGCCCCGGACCACCGACCACATGCGGATCGCCAGCACGGCGAAGGCCTTCAGCGGCTCGGTCGCCCTGCAGCTGGCCGAGCGGGGCGCGCTCGGCCTGGACGACACGCTCGGCCGACGGCTGCCCCGGCTCCCCGCCGCCTGGCACCGGGTGACGCTCCGCCAGCTCCTCAACCACACCAGCGGGCTGCCCGACTACACCGAGGCCCCGGCCTTCATCGCCGAGCTGACGGCCGACCCACGCCGACGCTTCGACTCACGCCGCCTGCTGGACTACGTCGCCGGGGACCCGCTGCGGTTCGAGCCGGGCTCGGCGTACCGCTACTCCAACTCCGACAACATCGCCGTGGCGCTGATGGCCGAGGCGGCTACGGGACAGCGGTACGAGAAGCTCCTCGCCGAGCTCGTGTACCGGCCGCTCGCCCTGCGCGACACCAGCCTCCCGCAGGGCTACCGGCTGCCCGAACCCTATCTGCACGGCTATGCGGTGGACCCTCCGGACGCACCCGAGGACGTCAGCACGGTACTCGGCGCGTCGGGCGTGTGGGCGTCGGGCGGCATCGTCTCGACACCCCGGGACCTGGGAGCCTTCATCCGCGGCTACGCCGGGGGGCTGGGCCTCGGCCCCGAGGTCCGCCGGCAGCAGCTGTCCTTCGTGGAAGGCAGCTCCGAACCGGCCGGCCCTGGACGCAACAGGGCCGGTCTCGCGGTGTTCTCGTACACGACGCGCTGCGGCACCGTGTACGGCCATACCGGCAACTTCCCCGGCTACACGCAGTTCGCCGCCGGGACCAAGGACGGCAAGCGGTCGCTGACCGTCTCCCTCGCCTCCCAGGTGAACAGTTCGACGAACCCCCGGCTGCTGGCCGGGCTCCGCGAGCTCCAGGAAGACTTCGTCTGCCGGCTGCTCGACCGGCGGAAGCCGGGAACCGCGCACTGAGGGTTGTCGCGCGGTTGGACGACGGAAGGGGTACGCCGGGCGTCCGGCGTACCCCTTCGCGGGTCAGGCGGGGCGGCGGTCAGTCGTTGTCGGTCTCCTCGCGGACGATGGTGTCGTTCTTGGCGTCCACGTCGAAGGTCGTCTTCTTCCAGTCCGAGCCGACCACGTCGACCTGCCAGACGACGCCCTTGCCGTCGTTGTCGTCGAGGCCGACGGAGGTGACCGTCCCCTTCTTCTTCTCGGTGGCGACCTTGGCGGCCTGCTGCGGGGTCTGGGTGGCCTGGGCGAGCCGGTCGGCCGTCTGCTTCTTGTCGTCCGCGTCCTGATCGGCGTCGACCCGGGCCTCGATGACCTTGCCGTCGACCGCGTTGATCCGGACGGTGTGGACCGTGCCGTCCTTCTCCGCGACCTCCGCGACCCAGACCGGGCCCTCGGAGCCCGGACTCGCGCTCGGGCTGGACGTGCCGGTTCCGCTCGGGCTCGCGGAGCCGGTCGGGCTGGCGGAACCCGTGGGGCTGGCGGAACCCGTCGGGCTGCCGGAACCCGTCGGGCTGGGGCTCTGGTCCTTGTCGTCGTCGTCCACACCCTCCAGGTCCAGATCGACCAGCTTGCCCCCGGCCACCTCTCCGGCAGCGGTGGTGGCGGCGTCGTCGAAGGTGACCTTCGTGGCGTCGAGCACCTTCTTCCGCTCCTGCTGGTCCTCGGTCAGCTGGGCACTGGCCGAGGGCGACGTCGTCTGCTTCTGCGGAACGACCTTCGCGGCTTCGGAGGTGGCCGCGCTCGTCGCGCTGTCCGAGCTCTGACCGCATCCGGTCATCAGAACAGCCGTGGCGGCGGCCATGCCGAGGGCGCCGACCGTCTTGAGGGTGCGGGAACGGGAGGAGGCACTGTTCATTCGTCGAGGCTCAAGTCTCATGCACGCATGCCTAGCCCTTCGGGCCATCGGTCATGTTGTCCTACCGGGGAGTCACCCGATCGACCGGGCGGGTCCGCCCGTTGGCCGTCGCTCCCCGGGCGGTGGACGCCGGGGTGCGAAACAATGGCGGCAGGGCCGTATTCTCCGCGCCCGGCCCGGAGGCCGTCATGGATCACATGGTGCACACCGAGTGTTACGAGCTCATCTTCCAGCTGTCCGGAGCCGCGGACGACGTGGTCCGCGTGCGGCTCACCGACCGGCTGGGGGCCGGCGGATTCCCGGTGTACGAGGACGAGACGGGGATCGTGCGCGCCGAGATCAGCGACCGGGGCGAAGTCCGCATGCTCGCCAGCGGCGGCCACCAGGTCCCCGGCACTCCCCTGCTGGCCCGCCCTCTGAGCGAGGACGCACCCCGCACGCCGTGACCGAACCCGCAGGGCGGGGCGCACCCCGCACGGTGCGCCCCGCCCTGCGGTGCGCACACGTCCGCGCGTGAGCTCGCCCTTCCGTTCATGCCCGCACATCGCCCGATTGTGTTTACATTCCCGCAGCTCGGACGTAACCTGAGCGCGAAACCACAGACTCGGGCATGAAACGGAAACGAAACCACATGTACGCACCGGAGCGTCAGCAGGAGATCCTCCGCCTCGCCCAGGAGAGCGGACGGGTCGACGTGCTGTCCCTGGCCGAGGAGTTCCAGGTGACGGCCGAGACCGTCCGGCGCGACCTCAAGACCCTGGACCGGGCGGGGCTGCTGCGCCGGGTGCACGGTGGGGCGATCCCCGTCGGGCGGCTCGGCTTCGAGCCCGGTCTCGCCGAACGCGACGTCGTCGCCGCCGACGAGAAGGACCGCATCGCCCAGGCCGCCCTCGCCGAACTGCCGCCCGATGGCAATGTGATCGTGGACGCCGGGACGACGACCGCACGGCTCGCCGCCGCCGTACCGGTCGACGCGACGCTGACCGTGGTGACGCACGCCCTGCCGGTGGCCGCCCGTCTCGCCGACCACCCGGGCATCGCGCTGCATCTGGTGGGCGGCAGGGTCCGGCACCGCACCCGCGCGGCGGTCGACGCGTGGGCGCTGGGTTCGTACGCCGAGATCAACGCCGACGTGGTCTTCCTCGCCACCAACGGCTTCTCCCCCAACAGCGGCCTGACGACGCCCGACCTCGCCGAGGCCGCGGTGAAGCGGGCCGTGATCAAGGCGGCCCGCCGGGTCGTCCTGCTCGCCGACTCCGGCAAGTTCGGGCAGGAGCACTTCGCCCGCTTCGGCGATCTCACCGACGTGGACCTGCTCATCACCGACACGGGTCTCAGCCCCGACGACGCCCGCTCCATCGAGAGCCGGGGCACGGAAGTAGTACGCGCGTGATCCTCACCGTCACCCCCAACCCCAGCCTGGACCGCACCTACGAGCTGCCCGTGCTGACCCGCGGCAGCGTGCTGCGTGCCACGGCGGACCGCGTCGATCCGGGCGGCAAGGGTGTCAACGTCTCCCGCGCGGTCGCCGCGGCCGGACACCGTACCCTCGCCGTGGCCCCGATGGGCGGCCCGGAGGGCGCCCTGCTCACCCGGCTGCTCGGCGACCTGGGCATCGAGGCGGTCGGCGTGCCGATCGCCGGGAACACCCGGATCAACGTCACGCTCGTCGAACCCGACGGCACCCTCACCAAGGTCAACGCGGCGGGCCCCGAGCTGAGTCCGGCCGAGGCGGAGGACGTCCTGGAAGCGGTACGGGCCCACTCGGCCGCCGCCGACTGGGTCGCCTGTTGCGGAAGCCTGCCGCGCGGACTGCCGCCGCAGTGGTACGCGGAGCTGGTCGAGCGGAGCCACCGGGCCGGCGCGCGCATCGCGCTGGACGCCTCCGGAGCGGCGCTGACCGCGGCCCTGGACCGGGGGCCGGACGTGATCAAGCCCAATGCCCAGGAGCTCGCCGAGGCCGTCGGTCGGCCGCTCGCCACGGTGGGCGACGCGCTGAAGGCCGCCGAGGAGCTGCGGGAGCGCGGGGCCAGGTCGGTGCTGGCGAGTCTGGGCGCCGACGGGCAGTTGCTGGTCGAGGCGTCGGGCGCGTACTTCGCCACCGCGCCGGTCGCCACTGTGCGCAGCAATGTCGGTGCCGGGGACGCCTCGCTGGCCGGCTTCCTGGCAGCGGGCGGGCAGGGCCCGGAAGCTCTCGCCTCGGCCGTCGCCCACGGTGCCGCGGCCGTGCAGCTGGCCGGAAGCCTCATGCCCACCCCGGCCGACCTCGATCTGCCGTCGGTCGTGACGACCTCCGACGTGCCGCTGGACCGCGCGCTGACGGAGCCCGCCCCATGACCCGTACCGCCGTCACCGCCCCCCGTACCGCCATCGCCGCCGCAATTCCCGCAACGCCCGTACGGACCCCGCCCGTACGAGCCCGCCGCCCCGTCCCCCCGAGCCGCCGCACGGCGGTTCCCGAGCAAGGAGCACCGCGATGAGTGAGCTGATCACCGCGGAACTGGTCGACCTCGATCTGTCCGCCACGACGAAGGACGCCGCCGCGAGGTCGCTCGCCGAGCGGATGGTGGCCGCGCACCGCGTCACCGATCTCGAAGGCTTCCTGGCCGACGTCGCCGCCCGCGAGGCGCAGATGCCGACCGGCCTCGACGGCGGCATCGGCATCCCGCACTGCCGCAGCGAACATGTGATCGCCCCGACGCTGGCCTTCGGGCGCAGCGGGGCGGGCATCGACTTCGGGGCGGCCGACGGTCCGGCCGACCTGGTCTTCCTCATCGCGGCCCCGTCGGGGGCCGACGACGAGCACCTCACCATCCTGTCGGGCCTGGCACGCAGGCTGATGGACGCGGAGTTCACCGCCGCCCTGCGCGCCGGAACGGATCCGCGGACGGTAGCCGCGCTGATCCGGGGCGAGGAGCCGCCGGAGGAGAACCAGGAGCAGGAACGGGAGCAGGCGAAGACAGAGACGGAGACGGGAGCCGCAGTAGCCGCCGCGAGCGCCCCCTTCCGGATCGTCGCCGTCACCTCCTGCCCCACCGGCATCGCCCACACCTACATGGCGGCCGAGTCCCTGGCCGCGGCGGGCCGCGCCGAGGGGGTCGAGGTGACCGTGGAGACCCAGGGTTCGGCCGGCTTCGAGAAGCTGGACCCCGCCGTCGTCGCGGCGGCGGACGCCGTGATCTGGGCGCACGACGTGGAGGTCCGGGAGAAGTCCCGCTTCCGCGGCAAGCCGCTGGTCGACGTCGGGGTCAAGGCGGGCATCAACCGGCCCGCCGAACTGATCGCCGAGGCCCGCCGCAAGGCGGAACTCGGGGAGATCGCCGCCGTGTCCGAGAGCGGCGGAGACATGGAGACCGGGGACGGGAACGAATCCTCCGCGGATCACGCGCGCTTCGGCGTCCGGCTCCGTACGTATCTGATGTCCGGCGTGAGCTACATGGTGCCGTTCGTCGCGGCGGGCGGTCTGTTGATCGCCCTGTCGTTCGCCATCGGCGGCTACGAGATAGCGAGCGTCAAGTCGGTAGCCGACCACTTCGTCTGGGACGAGGCGGACAGCTGGGCCGCGCTGCTCAACCAGATCGGCTCGGCGGCCTTCGGGTTCCTGGTCCCGGTGCTGGCCGGGTACATCGCGTACGGGATGGCGGACCGGCCGGCGCTGGTGCCCGGGTTCGTCGGCGGGGCCATCGCTCTCACGGTGAACGCCGGATTCCTCGGAGGTCTCGTCGCCGGTCTGCTGGCCGGTGCGGTGGTGATGGCCATTCAGCGGGTCCCGGTCCACGCGACCCTGCGCGGCATCATGCCGGTCCTGGTGATCCCTCTGATCGCGTCGGCGACCGTCGGGTTCCTGATGTTCATCGTGGTCGGCAAGCCCATCGCCTCACTGCAGAACGCGCTCACGGACTGGCTGAACGGACTGTCGGGCTCCAACGCGGTGATCCTCGGCGTCGTCCTCGGGCTGATGATGTGCTTCGACATGGGCGGTCCGCTGAACAAGGTGGCGTACGCCTTCGCGGTCGGCGGTCTCGCCGACCCGACGCCGGGCAGCCTCAAGGTGATGGCCGCGGTCATGGCGGCCGGAATGGTGCCGCCGCTGGCGATGGCGCTGGCCACCACCGTACGCAAGCGGCTGTTCACGAAGACCGAGCGGGAGAACGGCCGGGCGGCCTGGGTGCTGGGCGCCTCGTTCATCACCGAGGGCGCGATCCCGTTCGCCGCCGCCGACCCGCTGCGGGTCATCCCGTCGGTGATGGCGGGCGGGGCGGTCACCGGCGCCCTGTCGATGGCCTTCGGCGCGACCCTGCGCGCTCCGCACGGCGGCGTCTTCGTCGTCCCGCTGATCGGCGAGCCGTTCCTCTACCTGCTCGCCATCGCCGCCGGGACGCTGGTGGCGACCGCGCTCGTCGTCCTCCTCAAGGGCACGCGCAGGGCGGCGGCGGAGGCTGCCGGGGACGCGGGCCCCGACGGCTCCCGAGTCACCGTCGCCGCCTGAACTCCGCGCACACCCCTCCCGAACGTCCCTTCCCCCAGGAGTGATCCATGCACCAGCAGACCGTCGCCATAGCCTCCCGCAGCGGGCTCCACGCCCGTCCGGCGTCGCTGTTCGTCAAGGCCGCCGCCCGTCAGCCGGTCAAGGTGACCATCGCCCGTGAGGGCCGCGACCCGGTCGATGCCCGCAGCATGCTGGCGGTGCTGGCCCTGGCCGCCCCGCACGGGGAGACCGTGGTGCTCAGCGCCGAGGGCGACGGGGCGCGGGCGGCGGTCGAGGAACTGGCCGAGCTGCTCGCACGGGATCTCGACGCCATCTGATCCTGGGCCGCCCCCTGCGGTACGTCCTGCCGGCGACGGCCGCGTCGTTAGATTGGGACACATGATCGAGACGTGGAACGCCGCCGACCCGGCCGTCCTGGCCCTCCCCTCCGGACGGCTCGTACGCGGCCGGGGTCTGCGCAAGCCCTTGCCGGCAGGCCCCGAACCGGACTTCGCCGTATATCTCCTCGGGCGTACCCCGCCTCCGGTCGCCTGGGAGTCCCGGTGGCTGCGGTGGCCGGACTTCCGGCTCCCGGCGGACCGGGTGGCGGCCCGGGAACTCCTCCACGAGGTGTGGGACCGGTCCGCCGGGGCGCGGGTCGAGGTGGCGTGCGGCGGCGGAATGGGCCGCACCGGGACGGCGCTGGCCTGCCTCGCCGTCCTGGACGGGATCCCCGCGGACGAGGCGGTGGCGTTCGTCCGGGCCGGCTATCACCCGCGGGCGGTGGAGACGCCCTGGCAGCGCCGCTACGTACGGAACTTCGCGCAGCGCTAAACGCTGTCGGGCACGTTGTCGAAGGTCCCCGGCACCGGCAGGGTGCTCCAGCGGCCGACCGGCCAGGCGACGACTACGGCCCTGCCGACGACCTCGTCGACCGGGACCATCCCCTGGTTCGGGTCGTCTTGGTGGTAGCGGGAGTCCGCGGAGGCCTGGCGGTGGTCCCCCATCACCCAGACCTTGCCTTCGGGCACGGTGACCTTGAACCGGCCGCCGTCCTCGTCGTCGCTGCAAGGGGTGTTGCCCGGGAAGACGTACGGCTCGTCCAGGGCGGCGCCGTTGACCTTCACCGGCCCGTCGCCCTCGCACTCCACGGTGTCGCCTCCGACGCCGATGACCCGCTTGATGAGGTCCTTCTCCTCGGCGGAGGGCATCACGCCGACGAAGCTCAGTACCTTCTGCACGGTGTTGGGCGGGTCCACGGGCACGCCCGCGAGCCAGTTGGACGGGTCGTGAAAGACGATCACCTCACCGCGCTCCGGCTCCGATCCGAACCAGGGCGTCAGCTTGTCCACGAGGACCCGGTCGCCCCGCTGGAGGGTGTTCTGCATGGAGTCCGAGGGAATGGAGAAGGCCTGCACCAGAAACGTCTTGATGAGCAGTGCCAGCACCAGGGCGACACCGACGAGGAGCGGCAGCTCCACCCAGAACGGCCGGTTCTTCCGTGTCCTCGACCGCCGCGTGCCCGCCCGCCCCATGTGCACCGCTCCTCGCCCGTGTACCGCGCGCCCGTCCCTGGGGGAACGGATCCGGTGATCCACTCTATGGGGCGCGGTGAGCGGTGAGCGACGTCAGACGGGTCCCGCGCCGACCGGAGGGACCGTCGCGCCCTCGCCGGCGCGGACGGCTTCGACCACGCTCTGGTGGAAGGTGCGGCTCTCCTCCTCGGAGGGGCACGGCACGGGGCTGCCGGTGAGGGTGAACCAGTCCGAGGACCCGCTGTACTGCACGGCCACCGACGCCTGCCCGTCGGACCAGGTCGTATGCACCGTGAGGTCGCCGCTCAGGATGCCCGCTTCCTCGGTCCGCACCCCGCCCGCTCCCGCGAAGACACCACTGGTCGTCCAAGATGCCCAGCTCATGACGGTCACCTTTCGGACGATGGCAAGCCTGTCCAGCCGACTTCTTCCGAGTATGGCACCGCCGGTGGGACCACGCACAGGTGTGCGTGGTCCCCGTCCCGCCGCTGCTCCGGTCACCGGTCCTCAGGCGCGTTCCAGCATCCCTCGGACGAAGGCGGCCTGGCCCGCGTGCTGGAGATCCTCGGCGATGACGCTGATCAGCCGGACACCGAGCGTCACCGGGGGCGACCAGCCCTCGTCGACGATCCGGTCGAGGGCGTGGCCCTCCAGCCCCGTGACGAAGTCCAGTGTCCGCTCGTGCACGGCGTCGAAGTAGCCGAGCAGGGGGTCGGCGGAGTCCACGCGGACGGCGGCGACCTCGTCGGTACTGTGCCCGTAGCCGGTAGCCGCCTCGTCGAAGGGCAGTCCGAAGGTGTCCGCCCAGCCTTCGGTGAGCCAGATCTGTCCGGTTCCGGCGGCGTCGGCGATGTGGTCGTCCTGGACGCGGGTGAGATGCCAGACCAGCCAGGAGATGGAGTTCGCCCCCGCGTCGACGCGGGCGTTGAGGTCGTCGGGCGTGAGTCCTTCGACCGCCGCGTGGACCGCTTCCCCGATCCGGTCGAACGCTTCGGCCAGCATGCCTGCGGTGTTCATGCGTCCACCTTCGCCGGAGGAGCCCGTTGCTCCCGGGTGCGACACACCGGCGGGTCGGCGGTGTGTCGTCGTACGATCTGCTCATGGTCCGAAGCACGGCGCAGAACGTCGATCAGTACCTCGCCGAAGCTCCGGAGGCCCGCCGGGCGGCGCTCACGGCGCTGCGCGCGCTGTGCAGGGAGGAGCTGACGGGATTCCGCGAGGTGATGGCGTACGGAATGCCCGCCTACGAGCGGGACGGGACGGGCGAGATCGCCTTCGCCGACCAGAAGCAGTACATCTCGTTCTACCTGATGCGCACGGACGTCCGCGACGCGTTCACGGACCGGCTGGCCTCCCACGACATGGGCAGGGGCTGCCTGCGCCTCCGCGATCCCCGCAAGATCGACTTCACGCTCGTCCGCGACCTGCTCCGGGCGACGGCGGCGACCCGCGGCACGGCCTGCTGACCCGGGGGCGCCGCGGGCCGGGCGCCGCTCAGCGCAGGCCGTGCAGCCAGTCGGTCAGCAGGCGGTTGACCTCGTCGGGGCGTTCCTGCTGGATCCAGTGGCCGCAGCCTTCGAGGATGTGGGCGGCGGACAGGCCGGGGAGGGTGCGCGGGTAGGCGTCGATGGCGTCGGACATCCAGGTGGTGGAGGCGTCGAGGGCGCCGCCGATGAAGATCGACGGCTGGGCGACGGGTGTGCCGTCCCAGGCGGCGAGGTCCTCCCAGTCCCGGTCGACGTTGCGGTAGCGGTTGAGGGCGCCGGTCAGACCGGTGCGTTCGAACTCCTCGGCGTAGACGTCGAGGTCCCGTTCGTCGAGCCAGCCGGGGAGCGGACCGGCGGGGAAGCGGTCGGCCATACGCGCGCCCTTGGGTACGAAGAAGGGGCCGGGGTGGTCCGCGGGGGCGGGGGTGTCTCCGGAGAGACCCGCGTAGAAGCCGGCGAGCCAGCCGCGTACGTCCGGTTCGATCTCCGCCTCGGCGCGGCCGGGGGTCTGGAAGTAGCTGACGTAGAACTCCTCCTCGCCTCCGATGCCCGCGAAGCCGTCGGTGGGGCGGGGGCCTCCCCGGGGCGTGTACGGGACGCTCAGCAGTGCGACCGCCGTGAAGACGTCCGGCCGGAGCAGGGCGCTGTTCGCGGCGATGGGCGAGCCCCAGTCGTGTCCGACGACCGTGGCGGTCTCCTCGCCGAGGGCGTGGACGACTGCGGTGTTGTCGGCGACATGGGCGAGCATGCGGTAGGCGTCGGTGGCGGCGGGTGCGGAGGAACGCCCGTAGCCGCGTACGTCGATGGCGACGGCCCGGTGCCCCGCCGCGGCCAGGGCGGGGAGCTGGTGACGCCAGGAGTACCAGGACTCGGGGAAGCCGTGGACGAGGAGCACGAGGGGGCCCGTGCCCTGTTCGACGCAGTGGATCCGGCCGCCGGGGACGGCGACCGTCCGGTGCGTCGCGCCGGGCAGGAGGGCGGAGGGTCGGGCGGCACGGTCTGCGGAACGCGCGGACGGCGTGGGTACGGGGGTGGGCTCCGGCATGGCTCCTCCTCGGGCGCCCCGTGCGGGCGGGGCGGTCGTGTCGCTTCGGCGGGCGGCCGGGCCGGGGGCCCGGCCGCCTGGTCACGATCATTCGGCCGGTGCGACCGCCCGGACAAGGTTGTTTGCCGTTCCGGCAAAACCACGGCTGCGGGGGCCGGCTTCAGACGAGCAGGCTCAGCAGGTGCGAGCAGGCGGTGGCCTCGTCCGGGTGGCGGGCGACGACCTCGTATGTTCCACGCTCGAAGGCCCCTGTCTCCCAGACTCCGTTCCCACCCCGCCGGACGAAGAGGAAGTCCGGCGGGGTGGGAACGGGCTCGTGGACGCCCTCGATCCGGTAGTAGCCGCCGGGGATCCGTGCCTCGGCGAGTGCGGCCTGCAAGGCCCGGCGGTCCATGGCGGGTTACGCGCCCGCGGGCGTCAGGTAGGCGTTGTCCAGCAGCCACTTCACATTGAGCCGCTGCCCCGCGCCCGGGTCGAGGAACACGGCGTCGAGCTTGATCTGCTGGCCGCCGCCGGGCTGCTCGAACCACGGGGCGATGCCGCCCTGCCAGACCCAGAAGGGCTTGGCGACCTTGTAGACCCGGTAGTCGCAAGGGGTGGCCGCGTCACGGGTGTTCAGGTTCTGCGGGGGCAGGGCACGCTCGGCGTAGGCGTCACCCGCCGGGGCGAGGTAGCCGCCGTACTCCGAGCCGAAGCGGTCCAGGCGCTGGCCGGTGCGGAGCTTCACGGGCTCCTTGTCGATCTCGCCGTTCACCTCGGCGAAGCCGTCGTTGGGCGGGTACTTCCAGCTGCCGGTGTCCGCGGGCCCTTCCCAGTACTTCTTGAGGAAGTCCTTCGGCGTGAGGTCGCCGGTGCGCTGCCAGCCCTTCAGGAGCGGGCCGACCGGGGCGAGCCGCTTCTTCGGCAGCCACTTGGGTCCGAGGCGGGCGTCGCCGCGGAACTCTCCGGTGCAGGATTCGTGACGCTCGGCGGCGGGCGCGGGTCGGGCGGGCCCCGGTGCGGCGCTCGCCGCCGGGGCGGAGATCAGTCCGGCGGTGATGCCGAGCGCGGCGAGTACGGTGCGGATGCGGTTCATTCAGGAGTCCCCTCGAGCACTGATGATCAATCAGAACAGCTGACGTAGGGTAACCGCTCAACTACCCGAGATTTCCGCGCCATGCCGTTTTCCGGCCACCGCGAACAGCGCCGCGCCCCGGCCGCGACGATGCGCGACCGGGGCGTGGGTGGACGGAGGGGCCTGGAGCCCGACCGGTACGGCGTGCCTAGCCGACCTTGACGTCGATGCAGGCGTAGAAGGCGTTCGGGGTGTCCGCGATGTTCCAGACGGCGAGCACCTTCTGCTGGCCGGTCTTGTTGCCGAAGTCGACCTGGTGGCTCACGGTCGCGCCGGGCTGCGCGCCGCCGTCGTCGAATTCGGCGATCTTCTCGCCGCCCACGAAGTACTGCCAGGTACTGGTCGAGTGGCGCGCGGTGAGCTTCCACTGGAACTGCTGGGAGCGGTTCACCGGGGTGACCGACCAGCCCTTGGAGTTATCGTCCAGCTCGGCGAAGCCGCTGTTTCCGCCGCTGCAGCTGGTGAGCCCCTTGGGGCCCTCGACGCTCTGCGGCTCGTACTTGATCGCACCGCAGCTGACCGTGCCGGCGGCACACTGCGCCTGCCTGCTCGGCGGGTTGGAGATGTATCCGTGGGCACTGGCGGAGCTCGCCGGAAGGCTCAGGGCGAGGACCGGGGCGAGCATGGCGCCGACGGCGAGTGCGGTCTTCCTTTTCGCGTGCATGTTTCTCCTTCACAGGAGACCGCACCGCGCGGTGGCGGGCCGTGGGGGGCCCGGCTTCGGCGGCGAGGCCTCGCGAGTGTGGGGCCAAGAGGCGAAGGGCTCAAGTCCCTTGCCGGACAAGCCTGATGAAGGTGTCCGGAAAGGCCTTGCGCTTGGACTAGACCATACCCATCGACGCGTTCACGTCAAGGGTGGAGCGCGGTGGGCGGCCTGTCCCTCCGAGCCGCGCGGGTGGCCGCGCTCATCCGCGCGGCCACCCGTGTGACGCGATCACTCCTGGTCGTCGCCGTACCGGACCGTGACGCGCTCGAAGCCGAGGGAGCCGAGCAGCCCCTTCAGCATGTCGGCGGTATTTTTCTCCGCACGGGCGGTCAGTCCGCTCTCCTTCGCCGCTTCCGAGATGTGGTGGACGGCGAGCTTGTTGACCGCCTGCTCACTGCCGGGATTGTCGGAGAAGAGGTCGCCCAGCCGGTCGAGGAGACCACGCTGTTTGGACACCGCGTAGGAACGGTCGGGATCCAGGGCCGGCCTGCCCAGCACCGCGTGCGGCAGCCGGAGTTCGGCCGTGGTGCGGTCCTCGTTCACCACGACGCCGCTCCCGGTGAGCTTGCCCAGGTCGACGGAGGCGCCGACCATGCCCGCACCGACGAACAGGGTGCGGGTGCCGCGCAGGGCGTCGGGGACGAACTTCGCGTCCTTCTCCAGGTCGACGACGACCTGGAAGTTTCCCGAGGCGGCCTCGTACGCGCTCATGTCCTGGATCGACTTGAGCACGGCGGGGCCCGACCGGTCGTGCGTCTCCTCGCCGAAGAGGTCGTCGAGACCCGGCAGCAGGCTGAGCCGGCTGCCCGCGAACAGCAGGACCAGCACGGCCGCGGCGGCGCCGAGGACCATCGGCCACCTACGGGAGCGGCGGGTGTCGCGCTTTCTGTCGCCGTGCGGCGAGGGCTCTGTGGTTACGTCGCTGGACGTCATGTTCACCGTGTGACCCACGGCCGGTGCTTTCAGTCCGGCTGCTCCCGAAACCCGAGAGAACTACCGTACAAAATAGGCCTGTTCCGGTACGGCCGGGCAGACACGAGGGCACCTGCCCGGCGGCCGGGCACGCTCAGCCCGGCGCGGGGGCCACCCGTACGCGATCGCTCCTGCCGTCGGTCAGGAACGACGCCAGCTCCCTCCCCTGGTCGGCCACGGCATCGCGGTCGGCCCGGGAGAAGACCCGCAGGGGTTCCACCGCGACCACCCCGTCGGTGACACGCCAGGTGGCCGCCACGCGGCCGTCGACCAGCACGACACGCTCGCCGGCGACCGAGAGGCCGCGGTGGGCGTCGTCGATGATCCGGCCGCGGTCCTGATAGCCGAGGATCGCGTTGTCGAAGGCCGGCAGGAACCGCACCGGAGCGGGAGTGTCCGGGTCCGGT
Organism: Streptomyces sp. NPDC026589; assembly: GCF_040638385.1. NCBI lineage: Bacteria > Bacillati > Actinomycetota > Actinomycetes > Kitasatosporales > Streptomycetaceae > Streptomyces > Streptomyces sp. NPDC026589. Next base: position 332,416 of record NZ_JBEZYG010000005.1, on the reverse strand, counting down.
CGCGGCGCGTCGGGCAGGTCGAGCAGCTCCCGTCCCCGCTCGTCGCGGAAGCGGACCAGCTCGTCGCGTACGGCGGCCACCGCGCCGGGCAGTCCGGCCAGGCCCGACCAGGCGCGCAGGTCGGCCGTCGCGGCGGGTCCGTGGGCGGCCAGATAGCGCCGGACCAGTACCTGGCCGACCGGGTCGGCGCCGTCGGGGGCGGGCGGGTCGACCGGGCGGCCCAGCCAGGAGGAGAGGGCGACGTTGCGCACCCCGCCCTTCGCCCGCCACAGCCCCCGGGGCGGTGCCTGCGCCATCGGGACGAGAGCGGCGACCACCATCTCGCCGAGGGGGCGGGGCCCCGGACCGGGCCAGCGCCCGGCGAGCGCCCGCACGATCTCCGCCGCGGTACGGGGTTCGCCGTCGGCCATCAACTCCCGGGCATCCGCGGCGAGAGAGTCGAGGTCGACCTCCTTCAGCTCGTCGCGGTAGACCCCGAGCACGCGTTGGCGCAGCATCGCGTCGTGGCGGGCCCGCCAGGCGAGGACGTCGTCGGCGGCGACGAGGTGGACCGTGCGTCGCATCAGATGAGTACGCACCACGCTGCGCCGGGTCAGCAGGTCCGAGAGAACCGCCGGATCGAAGGCGGTCAGCCGGGACCAGAGGCCGACGAAGGGCTCCTGCGGTTCCTGCGCCTGGAGGCCGCAGAGGTGGGCCACGGCGTCCACGACCGGCAGATCGGCCCGGTCGAGCAGCAACTGGCGGGCCAGCATGGCGCGGTTGAGCGCCCGGTTGTCGAGGACGGTCACCGTGTGGTCTCTCCTTCTCGGTCGCCCGACGTCGGTCTCCGCGCGCCCCCGCGCGCGGTGCGCCGGTGGTCAGGTCGCCTGCCGCCCGTCGAGCGTCTCGCGCAGGATATCCGCGTGCCCGGCGTGCTGGGCGGTCTCGGTGAGGACGTGGGCCAGCACGCGCCGTACGCTCCACTCGCCGCCGGGTTCGTTCCAGGGCGCCTCGGGGAGCGGGTGCGTCGCCGAGAGGTCGGGGACCGCGAGGATGATCTTCTCGCTGCGGGCGGCGACCTGCTCGTAGGCGCCGAGGACCCCGGCCGTCGTCTCGCCGGGCAGCATCCGGAACTCCTTCTCCCGCTCGATCGCCCACTTCGGGTACTCAGCGGCGGTGCCGGCCGCCAGGTCGTCCCAGGTGACGCCTTCGGGCAGGGCGAAGGACATCGCCGACGGGCCCTCGGTCACGAAGTTCAGCCAGCTCTCCTCCATGGCCGTGACGTGCTTGACAAGGCCGCCCAGGCACAGCGCGCTGACGGCCGGGCGCTCACCGGCCTGCTCGTCGCCGAGGCCCTCGACCGTGCGGATCAGGGCGGCCCGCGCGGTGGCGAGGGCGGCGAGCAGGTCGGTGCGCTCGGGGTCGGGAGAGGTGGTGGCCGTGGTCATGGTGATCGGGTTCCTTCCGGTGTTCCTGTCGTGCGGTACGGGTCAACCCTCGCAAGGGAAGAGGCCAGGGTGTGGCCTCTTCCCGGGCCATACTGGCGTCATGCCGAAGACTTCAGCGCGACTGCTGGCGCTGCTCTCCCTGCTCCAGGCGCGCCGGGACTGGCCGGGCCCGTTGCTGGCCGAGCGGCTGGAGGTCAGCCCCCGCACGGTGCGGCGTGACGTCGACCGGCTGCGGGAGCTGGGCTATCCCATCGCGGCGTTCAAGGGCCCCGACGGCGGATACCGGCTGGACGCGGGCGCGCGGTTGCCGCCGTTGCTGTTCGACGACGACCAGGCCGTCGCGCTCGCCGTCGCGCTGCGGACGGCCGCCGCGACCGGCGCCGGGATCGGGGAGGCCGCGGCCCGCGCGCTCACCACCGTCCGGCAGGTCATGCCCGACCGGCTGCGCCACCGCGTCGACGCCCTGCGGGTCACCGCCGTCGAACGCACGGGAGGCCCGCCGCGACCGCAGGCCGATCCGCGGGTCCTCGTGGCGTTGAGCACCGCCGTGCACGCCCGCGAGGTGCTGCGCTTCGACCACTCCCCCGCGTACGCGCCGGCCGCCGCCGATGCCCCGCCCGCGGTGCGGCGGGTGGAGCCGCACCGGCTGGTCACCTGGGGCGGGCGCTGGTATCTCGTCGCCTGGGACCTGGATCGCGAGGACTGGCGGACCTTCCGCGCGGACCGGATCACCCCGCGCACTCCCACGGGTCCCCGGTTCACGCCGCGCGAGGTGCCCGGAGGCGATGTGGCGGCCTTCGTCGCCGCCCGGTTCCAGCGCGGCGACGCACCCGGCGCGTGGCCCTGCCGCGGCGAGGTGATCCTCGACGCGCCGGCCTCCGCGGTGGCCGGCCACGTCCGCGACGGGATCGTCGAGGAGCACGGCCCGGACCGCTGTCGTGTGGTCGTGGGCGCCTGGTCGTGGGCGGGCCTCGCCGCCGAACTCGGCCGGTTCGACGTGGACATCGAGGTCGTCGGGCCCGACGCGCTCAGGGACGCCTTCGCTCGATTGGCCCGACGCTATGCCGAGGCGGCGTGGGCCGGGGCAGGGCCCGCCGGCCCACAGGAACCGACGAGACGCGTGTCGTAGGTGTCGTCGGTCGTCGAGGCGGTCACGGACGAGGCGATGTGACCCGCCAGGCCCAGCACCAGGAACAGCACCACGAGCCATTTCGCGGCGCTGCTCAGGACCAGCGGGCGGGTGGCGGAGCGCGACCGCTCCGGGGCCACCGCGAGGTCGTCGTCGCCGAACAGCCCCTTCGGGTAGGCGGGGGTAAGCATCATGACGTACGCGGAGAACCGCATCCGGTAGCGCAGGGTGGCCGCCGTCGCCTGGAACAGCGGCCGGGGCATCCGGCCGAGACACAGCGTGATCAGCCACCAGACGAAGGCCAGCGCCCACCACCCGTAGACGGCGAGGCTCTGCACGATCGCCGCCGGGATCATCAGGAAGACGCGGAAAAGCACCGCGAGGCGGTTGAGCGAGGTGGGCCGCACCTCGATCCGCACCGGATAGTCGGCCGGCGGGGTCAGGGCGAAGGGCGGGTAGCGGTCGATGAGCAGCATGTCGCTGGCCGAGACGCGCATGTCGTAGCCGAGGACGCCGGTCAGGAAGCGGAAAACGGGGTCGGGCAGCCGTCCCAGCGCCAGTGCCGCGAACCAGCCCACGATGACGGTGAAGAACGCCGCGATGTGCAGGACGAACAGCACGATGAAGTGCGGGACGAGCAGCAGCAGTCGCAGGAGGACGGTCAGCCGCCGCTGGCGGGCCGGTTCGACGATGTCCAGGACGGGCCGGAACTCGTCCGCATCCACTTCCTTGCGGCCCGGGCTCCACTGGCCTTCGGCCATGTCGCTCCTCCTCGGCAGGGAATCCGTACGGCATCCGCGCGCAGGACGTGCCCCCACCGTGCGTCCGCCCCGGGCCGCCCGCAAACGGCCCGGCCCGAACGGGTGCCCGTGCTCAGCGGCCGCGGAGGCGGTCGAGCAGGGAGCGGACGGAGCGGGACCCGGTGGCGCTGCGGCCGGCGCCCGCCGGGCCGTCGGTCCTGCCGGCGCGGGAGCCGCGCTTCTTCGCCGGGGTCGCGGCCGCCGGCTTCGGCCGGGCCCCTTGTCCGGTCTTGGTGCCCGCGGTCTTCGTGCCCGCGGTCCTCGTCCGACCCTCCCTGGTGCGCGCGGCGGGGCTCGGCGCGCGCACCGGCTCGGCCTCGGGCTTCTCCGCCGACGGGCCGCCGGGGGAGCCCGGGTCGTCGGTGTAGGTGTAGTAGCGGTGGCTGATCCGGCGGCCCAGCACGAAGTAGCCCAGCAGCGCGCCCGCCGTGTTGAGGATGACGTCGTCGATGTCGAAGGCGCGCCCCTCGACCAGGGCCCCCTGGATCAGTTCGACGAGGGCCATGGCGACGGCGGTCAGCAGCGTAGTCCGGATCATGCGCAGGCGGCGTGGCACGAAGAACGGCAGCAGGAGCCCGAACGGCACGCCGAGCAGCAGGTTTCCGCCCGCCTGTTTGACCGCGGCGAGGAAGGTGTAGTCCTCGGCGTACTGGCGCAGGGAGCGCCCGGGGCGGAGATTCGAGGTGACGAGGTCCGCGGAGGCCGGTGAGGGCGTGAGCGTCACCTTGGCCAGGAGGACGGAGAACGCCACCAGTCCCAGCAGCACCACCGTCAGGACCGCCCCGCGCACCAGCACACGTACCCATGTCCCCTGGCGTGTACGGGGATTCGCCTCTGCTGTCATGGCCGACGGGTGCCCCCGAGCGGCCGGAACACACGCCGGGCGGCCCCGTGGAGCGAAAATCTCACGCGGCTGTCCATGCCCGCCTGCGACGATGTACGCATGAACGCACGCAAGAAGAGGGACCTGCTGGACCTGCTGGAAGAGACCGACCGGTTGCGTACGGAGGGCCGTCCCGAGGAAGCACGCGAACGGCTCCTCGCCCTGACCGCCGAGTACCCCGACAACGCGGAAGTGGCCTGCCGGACGGCGTGGATCCACGACGCACTGGGGCTGGAGTCGGAGGCGGTGCCCTATTACGAGCGCGCTCTGGCCAATCCGGAGCTGGCCGCGGAGGATCGGAGGGGGGTGCTCCTGGGACTGGGCAGTACGTACCGGATCCTCGGGCGGTACGGGCAGGCGGTGGAGACGCTGCGCCGGGGCGTCGAGGAGTTCCCGGACGACGGCTCGTTCCGGGCCTTCCTTGCGATGGCCCTCTACAACACCGACGAGCACCACGAGGCGATGCGGCTGTTGCTGGAGTTGACGGCCACGACCAGTAACGACCCGTACGTCCAGCAGTACCGGCGGGCGATCGAGCACTATGCGAAGGACCTCGACGAGACCGTGTGACCCGTACGGGGGCCGTGGCGGTCGTCCACGACGCGGGGAACGCCGGGGGCCGCGCTGGGCGCGGTGGTGATGGCCGCGGGTGTTCTGGTGCTCTCGGGTGTTCTGTGCTGGAGACGGTCCCCGTGCCGGGCCCGCCCGGGGAGGCAAAGGGGAAGCCCCGGCCGGATCGGGGGAATCCAGCCGGGGCGGCTTGAGTGCGGGCGTGAAGGGCGGTCGCCTCTCGGCGGAGCGCTCCATGGGGCTTCGGCGGGGCGATGTTCCCCATGGGCTACAGGTGAGGTCCGGGGATACGGTCCCCCTCACTCCCACATATAGATGAACGATAAACCATCCTGGCCTGTTCCCGGGAACCCGCCCCCACGGATGTGATCCACGGCACGGATTTCCGGGCTTCCCCCCTGGCCAGGACGGTCTCGGTCAACTCGCGGACGTCGCGCCGGTGCCGTAGCGGCGCCGGAACCGCTCGACGCGGCCCGCCGTGTCGAGCACCTGGCGGCCGCCGGTGTAGAACGGGTGGCTCGCCGACGAGGTCTCCACGTCGATGACGGGGTAGGTATTGCCGTCCTCCCACGCCACGCGCTCGCCGGAGTCGGCGGTCGAGCGGGTCAGGAAGGCGACGTCGGCCGCGCGGTCGCGGAAGACCACCGGGCGGGACACGGGGTGGATGCGGGACTTCATGGATGCGTTCCTTCCTCACCGTGGAAAGCGGTGACGTACAGGGGGACGGACCCCTTCCGGACGGTCAGCGGACCTCGCGGAACAGAACGTGCCGGCCGGCGGCGGAGTCGAACTTGCGGAGCTCCAGCCGGTCGGGGTTGTTACGGCGGCTCTTGCGCGTCACATAACTCCGGCCCGTTCCCACGGTGGACCGGAGGGTGACGACCGGCCTGGTCTCGCTGCGTGCCATGGGCGCCTCCCTGCGCTTCTGCCGACCCCACACCCATACCGGGAATGGGATTCGTTTTCGTTCTGGTGGGGTAACGCGGGCCCCCCGCTCGGCATTCCCGACCCGCCGCGCACCGTGTTCCAGAGGGCTGCCCGCGCCGTTCTGCCAGCGGCAGAACACCAGCCGGACCGGGCCCGACGGTCACTACAGTCCGGTCTCATGGAGACGGTTACGACGCGTACGGTCGAGTACCCGGCCGACGGTTTGACGATGATCGGGCACCTCGCGCTCCCGGCCGGCGTCGACCGCCGGCCCGCGGTGCTGCTCGGACCAGAGGGCATGGGGCTCAGCGACGTCGAGCGCCGCCGGGCCGACGCTCTCGCCGAACTGGGCTACACAGCACTGGCCTTCGACCTTCACGGCGGGCAGTACCTGGACGACCCCGAGGAGATGCTGGCCCGCTGCCTGCCGCTGCTCGCCGATCCCGACCGGATGCGGGACATCGGCCATGCGGCGCTCGACGTGTTGCGCACCGAACCGCGGACCGACCCCGACCGGATCGCCGCCGTCGGCTACGGCACCGGGGGCGCCATAGGGCTGGAACTCGGGCGCGGCGGGGTCAGCCTGCGCGCGATCGGGACCGTCAACGCCACCACCACGGGCCGACCGGGCGAGTCGGCGCGCATTCGCTGCCCGGTGTGGGCCGGGGTCGGATCGGAAGACCCCATCATGCCGCCCGCGCAACGGAACGCGTTCACCGCCGAGATGCAGGCCGCGGGCGTCGACTGGCGCCTCACGGTCTACGGCGGCGCCTCGCACGCCTTCCACCACCCGCCGGTCGACCACCGCGTGGTCCCCGGCGTCGGCTTCCACCCGCAGCACGCGCAGCGAGCCTGGCGCGACATCATCGACCTGCTCGCCGAGTGCCTGCCCGTGAGCTCTGGAGACGCCCGCGAGAGGGGCCATCGTTCAGCTCAGACGCCTCGTTGATCGCCGATCGCTGATCGCTGGTCCTGTTGCCCTTGGCGCGCACTTCGGCCAGACCCTCCCTGGCGGTCAACTCGCCTCAAGCGCAAGCGTGTTCGGATTAGTCACCACCCCTGAGAGCCGCTGGCATATGCCAGAAGCAAGGACCCATCGAGTGTTGCCAAAGCTCTTACGGGCCGCCGTGGCCTGTGCGACAGTCGGTAGCGATCCACCCTTCAGAACCGGCTAGGCCGCGCCTGTATCGGAGTACGAGATGCCGTCCCCCCTCTTCGCGGACCGCCCCGCACCACAGCTTCCCGCGCATGACACCGTCGAGGCCCTGATCCACCGCACGCGTCGGTTGCGCGGGGACGTGGACGCGGTACGGCGGGACGCCGTCCTGTTCGAAGAGGACGACCCCCAGCTGCGCTGGCAGCGTGCCCTGTGCGAGCTTGCCGTGCAGCACCTGGACAACCTCGACGAGCATCTGGGGCAGCTCCGGGCGGGCCTGCCGGACCGGAGCCCCGACGACGCCCGCCGGGCTGTCACGGTCCCGGACGGCCCGAGCGCCGGTTCCCTGCTGAACCGGGTGGGCAGCGCCGAGTGGAACCTCCTCACCGACGAGTCCTGCTGGTCCGAGGAGCTGTACGAGATCTTCGGCAGGCCGCCCGGGTCCACCCCCCTCTCCCTCGACGACCTGCCGTCCGTACTGCTGCCCGAGGACCAGCCGGTGCTGACAGCCATGGTGACGGGCTGTCTCGTCGACGGCCGGCCGATGGACGGCGAGTTCCGCATCGTGCGGCCCGACGGCCGCACACGCACGCTCCATATGACGGGCGAACCGATCCTGGACGCCGAGGGCTGCACCGCCTCCATGTGGGCGGTCCTGCGGGACGTCAGCGAGCTGCGGCGCAGCGAACAGGCCGTGAGCAGAAACAGCGCGTCGGTGCGGCACGAGGAGCACATCGAGCGCGCCGAGCACCGCATGGCCGTGGAGCTCCAGGAGGCCGTCCTCCCTCCGTGGCGCGGATCGCCGCGGCTCCCGACGCGGGGCCCCGGGGCTCTGGACGTCGCCGCGCACTACCTCCCTTCCGAGTCGAGCGACCTCATCGGCGGCGACTGGTACGACGCCATGGAGCTGCCGGACGGGCGCACCCTCCTCACCGTCGGCGACCTCACCGGGCACGGCATCCCCGCCACCTCGGCGATGGCGACGATGCTGGGAGCGCTGCGCGGCATGGCCGTCGCCGGCATCGAGCCGGGCGCGCTGATGGGGCACCTCAACCAGGTGCTCGAAACGTCGATACAGCCCGCGCTGGGCAGCGCCCTGTGCTGCCGCTGGGACCCCGACACCTCCGTTCTGTCCTGGGCGCAGGCCGGACACCCCGCACCGCTGCTCTTCCGCCACGGTTCGGGACGGCTCCTGCCCCCGCCGGACGGCATGCTGCTCGGCGCCGCGTCCAACGTCGTCTTCGAGCAGGACGAGGTACGGCTGTACCCCGGTGACGTGCTCGTACTGCACACCGACGGCCTGACGCGACACGGCGACCGGGGTGCGGGCCCGGAGGCGCTGCTCGCCCTCGCCCCCCGGATCGCGGACGCCCGTACGGCACAGGAGTGCGTACGGAGCGTCGTCGAGGAGTTCGGCGGGGCCGAGCGTCTGGACGACGCGTGCGTGCTGGTCGCCCGCATCGGGGCATGAGGAGGCGCGGGCGTATCAGGGCGTGACGGAGCGCGGAGTGGCGCCGTCGGCTCAGATCTGCGTGTCCTTGGCCTTCTTCTGGCTCGGCGGCATCGACAGCTCGATCTGCTCACGCAGATCCTGGATCCCCGCGTATCCGGCGAACTGCCCGGTGAGCCGGTACATTTCGCGGAGCCGGTCCCAGGTGCGGTGCGAGGAGGTCTCCCCCATCGACACCAGCGCGAGCCGGGCGTACCGGTCGGCCTGTTCGGGGTCGTTGGCGATGAAACAGGCCGAGGCCAACGAGATGTAGTCGAAGATCTTCGACCTCTGGCGCCCGTTGGCCCGCAGCTCCAGCGCCTGCTTGGCATGGCGCTGGGCGACGGCCGCGGCCCCCCGGTCGTGCTCGGCCAGGGTGCGGAAGGCCAGTGCCTGCATCCCGTGCATATCGGCCTCGTCGAACATCTGCATCCAACTGGGCGGCGGCACATCGCTCTTGTCCGAGGTGAAGAGCTCCTCGGCCTCGCCGAGGGTGCGCCGCATGGCCTGCCCGCGGCCCATCGACGCCTGTGCCCAGGCCTCGATGGTGCGCAGCATCGCCTGCGTACGGGGCAGGGTCTCGTCGCCCGAGCCGGATTTGGCGAGCTTCATCAGGTCGAGCGCGTCGTCGGGGCGGCCCAGGTGCACCATCTGGCGGGCCGCCCGGGAGAGCGCCTCTCCGGCGCGCGGCCGGTCGCCACCCTCGCGAGCCGCGTGGGCGGCGATGACGAAGTACTTCTGGGCGGTGGGTTCGAGGCCGACGTCGTGGGACATCCAGCCCGCCAGGACGGCGAGGTTGGCGGCGACGCCCCACAGGCGGCGCTGGAGATGGTCGGGGTGGCGGTAGGCGAGCATGCCGCCCACCTCGTTGAGCTGGCCCACGACCGCCTTGCGTTGGAGTCCGCCGCCCCGGGACGCGTCCCAGGCGCGGAACACCTCGACCGAATGCTCCAGGGCCTCGATCTCCTCGGAGCCGACCGGGGCGGCCTCGTACCGATCGAAACCGGCGGGATCTGCGTGCAGGGGGTCGTTGGCGCGTGGAGCGTCGGCCGCCGAAGCGGGGGCGCTGTTCAGCCAGTCACGCATGGGGCCGGCGATGGTTGAGCCGGCGGTGAGCGCGGCACCCGCACCCGCACCCACCACCAAGCCACGTCGGTTGAGCATGAGGTCCATTCCCGTGAATTCGGTGAGGACCGCTGCCGTCCGTTCGGGCGCCCACGGCAATTGATCGGGATCGTGTTCCGTCCCGGAGTCACGCCGCTTCCCCACACGCCCGCGTCGGCCGAACCCGAGGTCCTCGATGGTCACGACACGGCCGAGCCGCTCGGTGAACAGAGCCGCCAGCACTTCGGGCACGGGATCACGGGGGGACTCCCCCATGTCGATCCAGCGCCTGACGCGCGAGGTGTCGGTGGCCAGCTGCGGGTGGCCCATGGCCGCCGCCTGCCGGTTCACCATTCTCGCGAGTTCGCCCTTGGACCAGCCGGCCAGGCCGAACAGGTCAGAAAGGCGGGTGTTGGGTTCTCCGGTCACTTCAAGCCCCCAGGTTCTCGGCTGACTTGACACTAACCCCCTGTCAGATGCGCTGTGACTATTCGCCAGGGTTCGCCAGGGTCCGCCAGATGGTCTGCCACCCGCGCTCCGGTGTCAGGTAGGAAAGCGCCACCCCGCCCGGCAGCCCTAGGTACTCCCCAGGGTGCCGAACGGCCGTCGGCCGGGTTGGCGCACGTACCTTGTCGGCGCACGAAGGGATCTGTCTCGCCCATGTACACAGCATCGTCCTCCGTGTCCGCCCCGCCCCGTCCGCTCCGCCCGATGGGCGCGGGTGGCGGGCCCTATCTCGCTCCTCACGCCGGCGCACCGGCGCAGGGTCCGGGCCGGGCCCGACGGGCCGCGGGGCCGGGCACCGGACCGCTCAGCGGAAGGATCGACCTGTCAGGGCCCCAGGGCGCGCAGGTAAGGATGGCCATCGCCTCCGTGCAGCGCATCTGCCCCGAGTTCAACCCGGTCCAGGTGCTGCGCCGCAGCGGCCGTTCGGTTTTGATCGTCGGAACGACCGGGCGGGCCACCGCCGTCGCGAAGTGTTTACTGGACCACTCGCCGGCGTGGACCGAGCGGTTCCGGCACGAAATAGCGGCATACCGCGCGTTCGTCCGGCACCGCCCCCCGGTTCGGGTGCCCCGGCTGATCGCGGCGGATCCGGAGAACTGCACGCTGGTGATCGAGCGGATGCCCGGTCGGGTCGCCGCCCTCACCCGGCACCCGGCGGAGGCTCCGCCGAGGGCCGACATCCGGGCCGCGCTCGGGGCGATCGCCCGGGTGAACGCCTGGCGGCCGCCGCCCGGACTGTTCGAGGCGCCGCTCGACTACGCGTCGCGGATCGCGCGCTACCACGAGCTCGGTCTGTTCACCGACCGTGACCTCGGCGATCTGCAGAAGCTGCTGCACGGTCTGGCCCACGCGGGCGGCAAGCAGGGCATGGGGCAGTTCTGCCACGGGGACGCCCTGCTCTCCAACATTCTGCTGTCGCCGACCGGGCCGGTGCTGGTCGACTGGGAGCACGCCGGCTGGTATCTCCCGGGGTACGACCTGGCGACGCTCTGGGCGGTGCTGGGCGACGCCCCGGTGGCTCGACGTCAGATCAGCCAGCTGGCCCAGGCCAGGGGGCCGGCCGCGCGGGACGCGTTCCTGGTGAACCTGATGCTGGTGCTGACCCGCGAGATCCGCAACTACGAGACGGCGGTTCAGCGCACCATGCGCGAGGCGCCCGCGGCGGGGACGGGGGCAGACCGGCCCGGCGCGCTCTCCTCGGGCGAGGAGCAGCGGCTGCTGCTGCGCAGGCTGCACGACGACTGCGCCCTGGCGCGGCGGGCGGTGCGGGCCGCGGTCGGCACACGCTGAGGAGCAGGACGGCGAAGCGGGGATACAGCCCGCCTCGCCGAGAACCGCAGTGACCTGACCACTGTGAAGAAGAAGCGCGCTGCGGGACCGGTGCCGACACACCGGTCCCGCAGCGCGCTGTCGTGCGTTCCCGGGCCCTTTTGTTGTCGCCCGATCTCACCCGGTCGAGCTGACGCCGCCGCTCCCGGGCCGGCATCGCCCGAGGCTCCGTACGGCGGCGACGCGCCCCCTTCCGTGCCGTATCTCCCCGTGACCGGGCGTTGACCCTGTGCCGCCCCGAGGCCCCTCCCGGGTGAGGCCCGCCACGAGACCCACGTCACCTACGGCCTCCGGTAGTAGGCGTGAGCTCTCCCGGACGGCGTAACGAACCGCCCATATGGCTCATAAATTGGCATCTCACGATGAAGAGTAGTAAAGGCGGTCATTGCTTCCTATGTCGGCGAGCGCTAACCATGGATCCCGGCAAGCACCGAGTTCGAGCCCACGTCGATCGCCCTCCGGCGAACGCGGCCCGGACATCCCGGTTCCTGCCGACGCGGCGCGAAGGCCGCGAAGCCCGTCCCCCATAGGAAGAGCTCACGCATGCCCCGCATCTCCACCCTGCGCGTCACCCGCTCGCACAAGATCGCCACCGCCGTGCTCGTCGCGGCCGGTTCCGTCAGCGCCATAGCCGCCACCGGCGGTCCGAGCGAAGCGCAGACCACGGCGACCCGGTCCTCCATCTCCGTGGAGCCGGTCGCCGCCGCAGGCATCCCCACGGCGAAGGACGCGGCGGCCAAGAAGGCCGCTCAGGAGACCGCCGCCAAGGAAGCCGCCGCGAAGAAGGCCGCGGCCGCCCGCAAGGCGACCGCGGAGAAGGACGCCGCGGAGGCGCGCTCCGAGAAGCAGGCCGCCAACCGTTCCACCGAGCGCAAGGCCGTCGCGCCCAAGACATTCGCGAACAACCTCGACGGCTGGATCCGCGAGTCGCTCGACATCATGAAGAAGAAGAACATCCCCGGCTCCTACGAGGGGCTGCACCGCAACATCATGCGCGAGTCCAGCGGCAACCCGAACGCGGTCAACGACTGGGACATCAACGCGCGGAACGGCATTCCCTCCAAGGGTCTCCTCCAGGTGATCCAGCCCACCTTCGACGCCTACCACGTCAAGGGCACCCCGAAGAAGCTCACCGACCCGGTCGCCAACATCACCGCCGCCGCCAACTACGCCGCGGACCGGTACGGCTCGATCGACAACGTCGACTCCGCCTACTGAGCGACAGACTCCCGAACGACCGACTGGCGAACGACCGCCTTCCGAGCACGCATCAGCGCCGCGATTATGTGACTATTCGCCGTCGTGCGTGCTCCGTCTGGCCGAAGGGTAGTGCTGCGCGGACACCACCGGTCCGCGCGTTTCCCCGCGTGGAGGCTTCTGGAAAGGCCTGACGCACATGGCACAGCCCTTCTCACTGCCGGACTTCTATGTTCCGTATCCGGCGCGGCTCAACCCTCACGTGGAGGCCGCACGCACGCACACCCGGGCGTGGGCCCGCTCCATGGGGATGCTGGAGGGATCCGGCATCTGGGAGGAGAAGGACCTGGAGGCGCACGACTACGCCCTCCTGTGCGCCTACACCCACCCCGACTGCTCGGCCGAGGCGCTCTCCCTGGTCACCGACTGGTACGTGTGGGTCTTCTTCTTCGACGACCACTTCCTGGAACTTTTCAAGCGCACGCCCGACCGGGAGGGCGGCAAGCGGTATCTGGACCGGCTGCCCGCTTTCATGCCGATGGAGCGCGGCGCCCCGACGCCGGAGCCGGAGAATCCCGTCGAGGCGGGGCTGGCGGATCTGTGGGCGCGTACGGTCCCCTCGATGTCGGACGCCTGGCGGGCCCGGTTCGCGGAGGCGACGGAGAACCTCCTCAACGAGTCCCTGTGGGAGCTCGCCAACATCCACGAGGGCCGCATCGCCAACCCCGTGGAGTACATCGAGATGCGCCGCAAAGTGGGCGGCGCGCCCTGGTCGGCGGGTCTGGTGGAGTACGCGGCCAACGCCGAGGTGCCCGCTCCGGTCGCCGACGCCCGCCCGCTGCGGGTGCTGCGGGACGCGTTCTCCGACGGGGTGCATCTGCGCAACGACCTCTTCTCCTATCAGCGTGAGGTGGAGGACGAGGGGGAGAACAGCAACGGCGTGCTGGTGCTGGAGAAGTTTCTCGGCTGCTCCACGCAGGAGGCCGCCGATGCGGTCAACGACCTGCTGACCTCACGGCTCCAGCAGTTCGAGAACACCGCGCTGACCGAGCTCGGCCCGCTCTGCGCCGAGAAGGGCCTGGACCCGGCGCAGACCGCGGCCGTGCTGGCGTACGTCAAGGGGCTCCAGGACTGGCAGTCCGGCGGCCACGAGTGGCACATGCGCTCCAGCCGCTACATGAACGGCGGCGGCGCGGGCGAGGCCGTGGCCGGCTTCGGCATGTCCGCCGCCTCCATCAGGTTCACACTCCGCTCGGAGACCGCGCGGGCCCGCAGCCAGAGCCATGTGCCGTACCAGCACGTCGGCCCCTCGCTGCTGCCGGACTTCGACCTGCCGTTCGGGACGACGCTGAGCCCGCATCTGGAGGGGGCCCGGGTCCGGATCGTCGACTGGGCGCGGCGCATGGGCATCCTGGAGGCCCAGCCGGGCGTGCCGGGTTCGCACATCTGGGACGAGCGGCGCCTCGTCGCGATCGACCTGCCGCTGTGCGCGGCGGGGCTGGATCCGGACGCGGCCCCGGACGAACTGGACCTGTCCTCGGGGTGGCTGGCCTGGGGTACGTACGGCGACGACTGGTTCCCGGTCGTGCACGGGCGGGCCCGGGACCTGGCGGGGGCGCGGCTGGCCAACGAGCGGCTGTCGCTGTTCATGCCGCTGGACGGCGGGGGGACGCCGGAGCCGGTGAACGCCCTGGAGCGGAGTCTGGGCGACCTGTGGCGCAGGACTGCCGCTCCGATGGACCTGAGCGGGCGGCGCACCTTCCGGACGGCCATCGAGTCGATGACCGAGAGCTGGCTGTGGGAGCTGGCGAACCAGGCGCAGAACCGTATCCCCGATCCGGTGGACTACATCGAGATGCGGCGCGCCACGTTCGGCTCGGACCTGACGATGAGCCTGTGCCGGCTCGGGCACGGCAGGAAAGTCCCGGAGGAGGTCTACCGCAGTGGTCCGATGCGTTCCCTGGAGAACGCGGCGGCGGACTACGCGTGCCTGATGAACGACCTGTTCTCGTACCAGAAGGAGATCGAGTACGAGGGCGAGGTGCACAACGGCGTCCTCGTCGTGCAGAATTTCTTCGGCGTGGACTATCCGACGGGCGTGGCGATCGTGCACGACCTGATGAACTCGCGGCTGCGGCAGTTCCTGCATGTCGCCGAGGTCGAACTCCCGGTGCTGTACGACGACTTCGGCCTCGACGCCGAGGCCCGGGAGATCCTCGCGGGCTATGTGCAGGAGCTCAAGCACTGGATCGCCGGGATCCTGATCTGGCATCGGGACTGCCGCCGTTACCGTGAGGAGGACCTGCGGCAGGGCAACGACACCCCCTGGCATCTGAGCGGCCCCACGGGTCTGGGCACCTCGGCAGCGCAGGTGACCCGGATGATGGCCCAACTCGCGGGCAGCCCGGCATAGTTCTCCGGGACGCGGCCCGCCGTACGGAGGAACGGACGGCGGGCCGCGACGCGTTGCGGATGCGGACGGGACGGGGGCTCAGAGCAGGACGTGCCGGAGCACCGCCTCGAACTCCGCCGCCGTCGGCGGGGTGTCGGTCAGCAGCCCCTGGAGCAGCAAGCCGTCGATGACGCCCTTGAGCGCCCTTACCCGGACCGGGTCGTCGGTGTAGCGGCGGCCGTACGCGGCGATGGCCTCCAGCCAGTGCCGGGTGGAGCCGCGGAGCTCCGGGCGGCGGGCCGCGAGCAGGTACAGCTCGTACTCCGCGAGGAGCCGTCCGGGGCCGTTGACGACCTTCGCCAGCAGCTCCGCGAGGGCGGTGATGCCCTCGGGGCCGCCGTCGGTCTCCTCGGCCAGCCGGAGCATGCGGTCCGCGTCCTGGTCCATGCAGCGGGTGAGCGCGCCGGTGAGCAGGTCGTCGATGCTCGTGAAGTGGTACGCCGCGGCGGTGGCGGGCAGGCCCGCCTCGCGCGCGACCGCCCGGTGGCTGACTCCCGCGACTCCTTCCCGGGCGACCACCTGGAGCGTGGCCTCGATGAGTTCCTCCTTCCGGCGCTCGCCTTTCAGCAGGCGTCCGTCGGTCTGCGGTGCGTGCACGGTGCCTCCGGGCGTCGTGGTGGATGGGACGGCGGGAGTGCGGCGGCACGGGCCCGTCAGTGCGCGGGCCCGCCGGGAGCCCCGGCCGGTTCCCCGGCGTCGCGGTCCGTGCGCTCCTCAAGACCCCGCTCCAGCGGCCGCCGGGCGCACAACGCCGTCAGCAGGGCGGCCGCGCCCGCGGCGACGGCGACGACGAAGCCACCGCCGGCACCGAAGCGGTCGACGATCGCTCCCGACACCGCGGCGCCGGACGCGACGCCCACACTGAGCCCGGTGATGGCCCAGGTCATGCCCTCGGTGAGTGCGGCGGGCGGCACCGTCCTCTCCACCAGCCCCATCACCACGATCATGGTAGGCGCGAAGAAGAGACCCGGGAGGAAAACGGCGGCGGACAGCGAGACGATGTCCCCGACGAGCAGCAGGGGAAGGGTCGTGAGCGCCGTCCCGGCGGTGCCGATGACGAGCAGCCGTGGCAGCGGCGTCGTGAGCTTGAGCGTCCCGAAGACCAGCCCGGCGACGGCGGATCCCGCCGCGTAGACCGAGAGGACGATTCCCGCGCCGGCGGGTGAGCCCTGCTGTTCGGCGAACGAGACACTCACGACGTCGACGGTGCCGACGATGGCGCCGCCGGCCGCGAGGGTGAGGGCCAGCAGACGGAGCGCTCCGCCGCGGATCGCCGAGCCGCTTCGCGGGTGGCCGTCGGCCGGCCGGACCACGGGGGGCTCGGTACGCCTCTGCGGGACGAACATGAGGACGCCGAGTATCAGCAGCACCCCGGCGGCCAACGGCCCGGCCTCGGGGAACAGTGCGGTGCACAGCGCCACCGAGAGCGCGGGGCCCACGACGAAGGTGAGTTCGTCGACGACCGATTCGAGCGAGTAGGCGGTGTGCAGCCGGTCGGAGCCCTTGAGGGCGCGGGTCCAGCGGGCACGCACCATCGCCGCCATGTTGGGCATCGCGCCGGCCACCGCCGCGCAGCCGAACAAGGTCCAGGCGGGGGCGTCGTACCGGGCGCAGAGCAGCAGCCCGCCGAGCGCGATCACGCTCAGTCCGGCGACGGGCGGCAGCACCCGGCTCTGGCCCCGTCGGTCGACCGCCCGGGAGATCCGCGGACCGCACAGGGCCATGGACAGGGTGAAGGTGGCGGAGACGGCTCCGGCGAGGCCGTAGTCACCGCGCATCTGCGACACCATCGCGATGATGCCGATGCCCGCCATGGACAGGGGCATACGGGCGACGAACCCGGCGGCGGAGAAGGCCCTCGATCCGGGCGTGCGGAACAGGACGCCGTAGGGGTTGGCCATGCGCGGACCTCCGTGGGCAGACGTAGGGGCGACCCTTCGCGGTGAACGACCAATCAACTTGAACGATCGTTACAACTTGAACAGTCGTTTAGTTTTCTACCCTAGCCCCTTCCCGGACCGCCACCCACCCGGGCGCCTGGGAGGGCCGGATACTCGCCCGGACAACGCAAAAGGCCGCCCGGACGCATCCGGGCGGCCTTGCGCAGGGACGTTTCAGCCCTGCTGGAACAGCTCTGCGGGCAGGGGCTTGAGCAGGGTGTACAGATCGTCGGTGATCGGCCGGTCCCAGCTGGCGATGGTCACGAGGACACCGTCGCTGCGGTCGAACTGGACGCAGGCGATACGGCTCTCGGAGAGCTTGACGCGGCGGACGATGAGCAGGTTGTCGCCCTGCATGACGGGGACGTCCTCGGAGCTGACGACTTCGATCGGCTCGTCGTTCTCCAGGGCGAGGAGCAGTTGGGCCACCTCGAAGGGGACCTGGCCCTCCTCGGTCTCGCGGGCGGGCGAGCCTTCCGGCAGATTGCCGATGATCATCGCCGGGCCACGGCCGCCGTACAGGTCGTAGCGGAGGAAGACACCCTGACAGCTGCCGTCGGGGGCGGGGAGCAGACCGGCGCCGAGGTTGCCGGGCCAGTCCCCGGGGTCCATGGCCAGGACGTCGAAGTCCGGGCCCGCGGGTGTTGCGGCGCTACGGCGGCGGAGGAAGGACATGCTGCCATGTTACGTGTCCCGGCTCACGTTGCGGAGCCGGGCCCGGGCCGCGCGGGACCGGGCCCGCCGCTCCCCCTCAGCCGGGCGGGGGCTCCGCTCCGACCAGCCACATGGCGAAGAACTGCGCCCCTCCGCCGTAGGCGTGGCCGAGAGCCCTGGTGGCCCCGTCGATCTGGTGCTCCCCGGCTCTCCCCCGCACCTGGAGGGCCGCCTCGGCGAAGCGGATCATGCCGGACGCGCCGATGGGATTGGTGGACAGCACACCGCCCGAAGGGTTGACCGGGAGGTCGCCGTCGAGTTCGGTGACGCCCGCCTCGGTGAGCTTCCACCCCTCGCCCTCCTCGGCGAAGCCGAGGTTCTCCAGCCACATCGGCTCGTACCAGGAGAACGGCACGTACATCTCGACGGCGTCGATCTCCCGGCGCGGGTCGGTGATCCGGGCCTGCTGGTAGACGTCGGCCGCGCAGTCCTTGCCCGCCTGCGGGGAGACGAAGTCCTTGCCCGCGAACAGGGTCGGCTCGCTCCGCATCGCCCCACCGTGGACCCAGGCGGGCGGATGGGGCGAGCGGGCCGCGCCCTCCCGGTCGGTGAGGATCATGGCGCAGGCCCCGTCGGAGGAGGGGCAGGTCTCTGAGTAGCGGATCGGGTCCCAGAGCATGGGGGCGGCCCGGACCTTCTCCAGGGTGATGTCGTGGTCGTGGAGGTGCGCGTAGGGGTTCTTCAGCGCGTTGCGCCGGTCCTTGTACGCGACGAGCGATCCGACCTCGTCGGGCGCTCCGGTACGCCGCATGTAGGCCCGCACGTGCGGGGCGAAGAAGCCGCCCGCTCCGGCCAGCAGCGGCTGCTGGAAGGGGACGGGCAGGGAGAGCCCCCACATGGCGTTGGACTCGGACTGCTTCTCGAAGGCGAGGGTGAGGACGGTGCGGTGCACACGGGCGGCGACGAGGCCCGCGGCGACCAGGGCGGTGGAGCCGCCGACCGAGCCCGCTGTGTGGACGCGGAGCATGGGCTTGCCGACGGCTCCGAGGGCGTCGGCGAGGTAGAGCTCCGGCATCATGACGCCCTCGAAGAAGTCGGGCGCCTTGCCGATCACGACGGCGTCGATGTCGCTCCAGGTCAGCCCGGCGTCCTCCAGTGCCCGGACGGCGGCCTCGCGGACCAGTCCGGCGATGGACACGTCGTGCCGGGCGGCGACGTGTTTGGTCTGGCCGATGCCGACGACGGCGACGGGCTCCTTAGGCATGGGTGCTCTCCCCTTCCAGGACGGCGACCAGGTTCTGTTGCAGGCAGGGGCCGGAGGTGGCGTGCGCGAGCGCCCGGTCGGACTCGCCCCGGTGGATGCGGGCGGCGGCCTCGCCGAGGCGGATCAGTCCGGCGGCCATCACGGGGTTGGCGGCGAGCGCGCCGCCGGAGGGGTTGACGCGGACGTCGTCGCCGAGCCCGAGCGCCTTGCGCAGGACGACCTCCTGGGAGGTGAACGGGGCGTGCAACTCCGCGGTGTCGACGGGCCGTTCGAACGCTCCGGCGCGCTCTGCGGCGAGCCGGGCGGAGGGGCTGTCGGTGAGGTCGCGGACGCCGAGGCCGTGCGCCTCGATGCGGTGGTCGATGCCCCGGATCCAGGCGGGCCGCGCGCACAGGGCGCGGGCGGTGTCCCCGGCGGCGAGGACCACGGCGGCGGCCCCGTCGCCGATGGGCGGGCAGTCGCCGGTGCGCAGCGGCCGTACGAGGTAGTCGCCCGCGGGAACATCGCCGGTGAGCTGGGCGTGCGGGTTGCCGGCGGCGGCGGTGCGGTTGCGGGCGGCGATCTCGGCGAGTGCGGGTTCGTCGGTGGCGCCCGCGTCGATGAGTGCCTGCGCCTGGAGGGCGGCGAGCGCGACGGAGTCGGGCCAGAGCGGGGCGAGGTAGTAGGGGTCGAGCTGGCGGGTGAGGACGTCGCGGACCCGGCCGGGCGAGGACTTTCCGTAGGAGTAGACGAGCGCGGTGTCCGCCTCGCCGGTCTGGATCTTCACCCAGGCCTCGTACAGCGCCCAGGCCCCGTCCATCTCGACGTGGGACTCGGAGATGGGCGGATGCGCGCCGACGCCGTCGAGCGCCATGGTGAAGGAGAAGGCCCGCCCGGCGAGGTAGTCGGCGGAGCCGGAGCAGGTGAACCCGATCTCGTTCGCCTTGAGGCCGGTCGCGCCGAGCACCTCGTGGAGGACGGGCATCAGCAGCTCGACCTCGGAGAGCTCGTCGGTGCGCCGCCGGTGTGCGGTCTGGGCGAAGGCGACGATGGCCACGTCCCGCATCTACACCAGCTCCTTGTACGTGTCGTAGTCGGCGTCGGGCTCCCCGGTGGGCCGGTAGTGGTCCGGGTGGCGGGCGCCCTCCTTCCAGACGGGCTCCACGCGCAGCCCCATGCGCACCTGGTCGTACGGGATTCCGGCGATGCGTCCGTGCAGGGCCAGGTCGGCGCCGTCGAGGGCGATGTGGGCGTATACGTACGGGACTTCGATGTCGAGATTCTTCGCTTTGATGTTGACGATGCAGAACGTGGTGACCGTGCCGCGCGGGCCGACCTCGACCTGTTCGCCCGTGGCGACCCCGCAGGTGGGACAGGCTCCGCGCGGCGGGACGTACACCTTGCGGCAGGCGGGGCAGCGTTCGCCGACGGTGCGGTGGCCTTCGAGGGCGGTGAGGTAGGCGCTCTGGGCGCGGCCCGGGGTGTGGACGTAGTCGAGGCGGGCCGGGGTGACGATGCCGGTGACGGGGTCGGCGAACTCGCCCGTGTGCGGGGCGGGTTCGGTGCTGACGGGCTCGCCGTCGTACGGTTCGAAGCAGGCGATGTCGGTGATGGCTCCGGTGCGCGTCGCGGCCCAGCGGATGCGGACGCGCATCCCGGTGCGCACGGCGTCCGGGCCCGGAGCGTCGAGTGCGTGCAGGAGCGCGGTGCCGGCTCCGTCGAGGCGGACGAGCACCCAGGCGAAGGGCGTGCCGAGCGGTTGGTCGCGGCGTGGGTTCGGGTTCCACGCCCAGGTGGTGACGGTGCCGGTGGGGGCGACCTCGACGAGGTCGCTGATCTCGTTCGCGGTGACGGGGTCGTACTCCACGGGCGGCACGAGCACCGTGCCGTCCTCCGTGCGGACTCCGAGGACGGTGCGTTCGCGCAGTCCGGTGAGGAAGGCGCTCTGGACGGGCCCGAGCGATCGGGTGAAGGGGAATTCGACCACCAGCGGGGCGCTGAGGACGTCGGACATGGCTGTTGCCTCCTTGCATAGAGGGCCGAGGGCTTGAGGAGCCGCACGCTCAGCGCTCAGGCGCGCCGGTAGACGGGCGGCCGCTTCTCGGCGAACGCGCGCGCGCCTTCCTTGGCGTCCTCGGTGGCGAACAGGGGCCAGCCGCGCTTGAGTTCGGCTGCCAGCGCCTCGGCCTCGGTCAGCTCCGCACCCTCGTAGACCGAGGCCTTGACGGCCTCGACGGCGAGCGGCCCGCAGGCGTTGACCTGTTCGGCGACGGCGAGGGCCTCCTCCAGCGCCGTTCCGTCGGGCACGACCCTGCCGATGAGCCCGATGGCGGCGGCCTCGTCGGCGGTGTACGCGCGGCCGGTGAGGAGCATTTCGAGGGCGTGGGTGCGGGGGATCTGGCGGGGCAGCCGGACCGTGGAGCCGCCGATCGGGAAGAGGCCCCGGCGGACCTCGAAGAGCCCGAAGGTGGCTCCCGATCCGGCGATGCGGATGTCGGTGCCCTGGAGGATCTCGGTGCCGCCCGCGACGCAGGGGCCCTCCACGGCGGCGATCACCGGTTTGCGCGGGCGGTGGTGGCGCAGCATCGCCTTCCAGTGGAGGTCCGGGTCGCCCGCCATCCGCTCCCGGTACTCCTCCCCCTCCATTCCGCCGCCCGCCAGGGCCTTGAGGTCCATGCCGGCGCAGAACGCGCCACCCGCTCCGGTCAGGACGACGGAGCGGACCGTGTCGTCCTCGTCGGCCGCGAGCCAGCCGTCGTACAGGCCGACGAGCATGGGCAACGAGAGCGCGTTCCTGGCCTGTGGTCTGTTCAAGGTGAGTACCAGCGTGGCGCCTTCGCGCCGCACGGTGAGGTGTTCCGTACCGCCCATGACCGACTCCTGTTCTCCAGACCTGGAACAGGTTGCAGGAGGAGGGAGCGCAGTTCAATAGATTTCTGACAGCTCGTCAGATTGTTTCGACGCCGCCCCTTCCCAGTTGTGCCGCCCGGCGCTCTAATGACGGCCGAGTCGCCAGTCACCCGGGGTCAGGAGGAACGGTGGAGTACAACCTTGCCGACCTGTTCGAATCGGTCGTCGACGCGGTGCCCGACCGCGAGGCGCTCCTGTACGTCGACCATCCCGGTACGGGCGCGGAGCGGCGGCTCACGTACGCGCAGCTGGACGCCGCCGCCAACCGGATCGCCCATCACCTGATCGACACGGGGATCCGGCCGGGCGAACACCTGGGGCTGCACCTCTACAACGGGGTCGAATACCTTCAGACGGTGCTGGGAGCCCTCAAGGCGAGAATCGTTCCGGTGAACGTCAACTACCGTTATGTCGAAGAGGAGCTGGTCTACCTTTACCGGGACGCGGACCTGGCGGCGCTGGTCTTCGACGCCGAGTTCGACGAGCGGGTCGCGGCGGCCGCCCCGCAGGCCCCTGGCCTTCGCCACCTCGTCAGGGTGGGGCCCGCCCCCGCCGCTCCCCCGGCCGTGCCGGTCGTGCCGTTCACCGAGGCGGAGGCGTCGGGCGAGGCCGGGCGCGGCTTCGCACCCCGCTCGGCCGACGACCAGTTCATCATCTACACGGGCGGCACGACCGGGATGCCGAAGGGCGTGATGTGGCGTCAGGAGGATCTGTTCTTCTCGGGCCTGGGCGGCGGCGCCCCGACCGGCGACCCGGTGAAGAGCCCGCAGGAGCTGGCGGAACGGGTCGCCGCGGGCGGCGGGGGGATCACCTTCTTCCCCACCCCGCCACTGATGCACGGGACCTCCACGCTGACCGCGTTCATCGGCTTCAATTTCGGCCAACGCGTCGTCGTTCACCGTAAGTTCTCTCCCGCCGAGGTGCTCCGGACGATCGAGAAGGAGAAGGTCACCAGTGTCTCGCTGGTCGGCGACGCGATGCTGCGACCACTGATCGACTGTCTGAAGGGGCAGTTGCGCGGAACCGACTGCTCGTCGCTGTTCTCCGTCTCCAGCTCCGGGGCGATCATGTCGGACTCGGTGAGGGCGGAGTTCCAGGCGCTCGTGCCGACCGTGATGCTGCTGAACAACTTCGGTTCCTCGGAGTCCGGTTTCAACGGCACGGCCACCGCCGACTCAGGACCGGAGAAGGGTTTCCGGGTGCAGGTCAACGCCCGTACGGCCGTGGTCGATCCGGTGACGTACGAGCCGGTGCCCCCGGGCGAGCCGGGCCGCATCGCCCAGCGCGGGCATGTCCCGCTCGGCTACTACAACGACCCGGCCAAGACCGCCGACACCTTCTTCCGCAGGGGCGAGGAGCGGTGGGTGCTGCTGGGCGACATGGCGACCGTGGACGCGGACGGCATCGTCACCGTGCTCGGCCGAGGCTCCCAGTGCATCAACACGGGGGGCGAGAAGGTCTATCCGGAGGAGGTCGAGCAGGCGCTCAAGTCCCATCCGGACGTGTACGACGCGCTCGTCGCGGGCGTACCCGACGAACGCTGGGGCAACCGGGTCGCCGCCGTGGTCCAACTACGCGAGAGCGCACGCGCGTTGACCCTGGACGAGATACAGACGCACTGCCGGACCCGGCTCGCCGGCTACAAGATCCCCCGCGCGCTGGTGCTCGCCGACCGGATCCAGCGCTCACCCAGCGGCAAGGCGGACTACCGCTGGGCGAAAGCGGTGGCGGCGGGGGCCGACCAGGGCTGAGGGTCGCTCGGAGCCGAGGGGCCGCACCGCGGAGCGGCCGGCGCCGATCGCCACCACCGCGTCGTCGATCCTCGATGACAGAGCGGGGGGATCCGCGGGCGGGTGAGCTTCGGGACGCCTGGCGCCACGGGGACACACCGGGCGGGCGCCCTCCTTGCCACCCCTCGCGGACTCCGTCCGTCTGCGGCCGCAGGGCTGGAACATCACCCGCCACCGCTCCGGGCCGGGCCGCCCGCCGGCTCCCGCTGCCGCACGCGGGGAAGCTCTCATCCACCCCGCCCTCACCCGGAGGACTCGCGCGAGGCGGCGCCGTGCCGGCCCGCCGTCCTTTCGGTGCGGGATGGCACGGGTGAGGGCCCGCCCTGGGGCGGGCCCTCACCCGTTCCGGAACATCCGCGGCCGGGTGCGCCCGGCTGCCGGGTCAGCGGACGAAGTAGCCGCGCTCCGCGTCGAAGTAGGCCTTCTCGCCCTTGATGTAGGTGATCCCGTACGGGCCGCCGAGGTTGCGGTACTCGCCGCTGGCCCAGCCGCCCTCGATCTTCTCGTGACCGCCGCCGGCCGGGCCGTCCCAGCCGTTCGTTCCCTGCGCGGCAGCCGGTCCCGCGGCGACGAGCCCAGCCGCGGCGACGGCCGCCAGCGTGATCGCGATACGACGAATCATGGCGCTCTCCTTCGTGTCATCGGTAGGTGCGGTGCGACCAACCTGGCCGACGAAACAACCGTTGGCATATGCGGCACGCGGGCGTTCCGCCAAGGAGAACCTGTTCGGCCCCATCCGCGTATCCCCCGTCGTGGGTGTTCTCCTCCCGGGCTCACAGGACACTCGCCCACATCGTCGAACGCCTCGGTCGCACCACCACGAGCTGCGCGGTACCGCTACCGGGGCGGGCCGGTGCGCCCCCGTCCCCGTGGGCCATTCGGGCGCGGTGGCCGCCGTCATGACGTGTTCGGGGTGTTTCTCCACCGGGAGTGCGCGGCCGACGTGATCGTCTCTGCATCAGTGCTTGCCTTCGCGCGGCGCGAACCTTCGACCGGCCGCGCACAAAGGCATGCGATCGGGGTACGCGCCCGGGCGGAGTAGTCGAGTCGTTCGTCATCACCACTGATCTCGGAAAGGCGTGAGATGGACCGTCGCCAGCCTGCGAAAGACTCGTTCGGCGATTCTTCGCGCCCGGCCCACGAGGTGGGCGGAGGCCGCGACCACACCCTGCCGTGCGAGGACGCCCGGGTCGTGGACTCGGACGTGGTCGACGCAGTCCTGCGCACCGCGCGGGCGGTGCTGGCGGACCGGATCGACGAGGCGGTGCGGAGCAACGCCTCCTTCTGCGAGGAGTTGGCACAGCGGGTCGCCGACTTCACGCTGGAGGGCGGCAAACGGATGCGGCCCCGCCTTCTGTGGTGGGGGATGCGCTCCTGCGGTGCGGCGGAGACCGCGGCCGCGCTGCGGCTCGGGGTGGCGTTGGAACTGATCCAGAGCTGCGCGCTGATCCATGACGATGTGATGGACCGCTCGCGGCTCCGCCGGGGGAAGCCTGCCGTGCACATCGAGCTGGCAGAGCGCGCGGGTCTCTCACCGGATTCCGGGCGGGGTACCGTCTTCGGCACCTCGGCCGCCGTGCTGGCGGGTGATCTGGCCCTGGTCTGGGCCGACGACACGGTGGCGGAGACCGTACTGTCCGCCGTCCAGCGTCGTCGGATCGGAGCCCTGTGGAGGGCCATGCGGACCGAGATGGTCGCCGGGCAGTACCTGGATCTGCGGGGCCAGGTCAGCGGTGGGTCATCAGTGGCGCAAGCCTTGCGGACCGCCCGTCTCAAAAGTGCTTCGTACTCCGTCGAGCGGCCTCTGGCGATCGGTGCCGCCCTGGCGGGCGCCGATGACCGGACCACCGACGCTCTCCGCTCCGCCGGTCGGTGTGCCGGTATCGCCTTTCAGCTGCGGGACGATCTGCTCGGGGTCTTCGGCGACCCGGCACTGACCGGGAAGCCGTCCGGCGACGATATCCGCGAGGGCAAGTCGACCTATCTGCTGGCTGTCGGCCGGAGGTGGGCCGAAGCGGCGGGCGACGAACAAGCGCTGGCGGTACTCGGTCGCGTCACCGGTCATGCCGATCTCACCGAGGAGGATCTCGCGGACGTACGCGGCGTGCTCGAGGTGACGGGGGCGCGCGCCCATGTGGAGCGGAAGGCGGAGCGCCTCCGCGACCACGCCGTACGTCGTCTGGGACAGGCCGTCGACGTGGACGCACACGGCGGCCGCCAGCTGCTCGGTCTGCTGCGCACCGTCTCCGGCGAGCGGGCCGCCCGCTCCCCCACCACCGCCGGTGGGACGCACGGCGGCGCTGCCGGGGCGGCAGGTGCCTTCCCGGTCCTGATCACGACCGAAGGAGGCGATGCCGGGTGATCACGGTCAAGGGGCCCGTCGACCATGTGGTGGTGGTCGGTGCCGGTCTGGCAGGACTGGCCGCCGCGCTGCACCTGCTGGGCGCGGGCCGCCGCGTGACGGTCGTCGAGCGGGAGGGCGTGCCCGGGGGCCGGGCCGGGCTCCTGGAGTCGGGAGGCTTCCGTATCGACACCGGACCGACGGTGCTGACGATGCCGGATCTGGTGGAGGAGGCTTTCGCCGCGGTCGGGGAGCGGATGGCCGACCGGCTGGAGCTGATCAGGCTGGCCCCCGCCTACCGGGCGCGGTTCGCCGACGGGTCCCAGCTCGACGTGCACACCGACGGTGCCGCGATGGAGGCCGCCGTCGAGGAGTTCGCGGGGGCCCGGCAGGCGGTCGGCTACCGGCGGCTGCGGATCTGGCTGGAGCGCCTTTACCGGGTGCAGATGCGCCGTTTCATCGACACCAACTTCGACTCACCGCTCCAGCTCGCCCATCCCGACCTGGCCCGCCTCGCGGCGCTCGGGGGTTTCGGCCGGCTCGACGCGCGGATCGGGCACTTCGTATCGGACGAACGGCTGCGCAGGGTGTTCTCCTTCCAGGCGCTGTACGCGGGCGTGCCGCCGGCACGGGCGCTGGCCGCGTACGCGGTGATCGCCTACATGGACACGGTGGCCGGTGTGTACTTTCCCCGGGGCGGCATGCACGCGTTGCCCCGGGCGATGGCGGACGCGGCCGCTGAAGCCGGGGCGTCCCTCCGCTACGGGCAGAGGGTGACGCGGCTGGAGCGCTCGGGTGACCGGGTCACCGCTGTCGTCACCGACCAGGAGCACATTCCGTGCGACGCGGTCGTCCTGACCCCTGATCTCCCGATCAGCTACCGACTGCTCGGCCGCAGCCCGCACCGGCCCCTGCCGCTGCGGCACTCGCCGTCCGCGGTGATCCTGCACGCGGGCACGGATCGCACCTGGCCGGACCTGGCGCACCACACCATCTCTTTCGGCGCGGCCTGGAAGAACACCTTCCACGAACTCACCCGCACCGGGAAGCTGATGTCGGACCCCTCGCTCCTCATCACCCGGCCCACCGCGACCGATCCCTCTCTCGCACCGCCGGGCAAGCACCTCCACTACGTGCTGGCTCCCTGCCCGAACACCGAGGTCGGGCCCGGCGTACGGGAATGGGGGGAGCTGGGGCCCCGCTACCGGGACGAGCTGCTGGCCGAGCTGGAGCGCCGGGAAATGCCCGGTCTCGGCGCGGCGATCGAGGAGGAGGGGCTGGTCACGCCGGTCGACTGGACCGCACAGGGGCATGCGGCGGGCACCCCCTTCTCCGTGGCCCACACCTTCCCCCAGACCGGCCCCTTCCGGCCGCGCAACCTGGTGCGGGGCACGGTCAACGCCGTCCTCGCCGGCTGCGGCACCACGCCCGGCGTCGGCGTGCCGACCGTCCTGATCTCCGGGAAGCTGGCTGCGGAGAGGATCACCGGCCCCCGTATCGCCCGGTCCCCTCGTTCTGCCCCGGGAGGTTCCAGCGCATGACCGACCACGAACTCGACGCAGCAGGTATCCATGACCCCGCGCTGCGGGCCGCGTACACCCGCTGCCGCGGCCTCAACGCACGTCACGGCAGGACCTACTTCCTCGCGACGCGGCTCCTTCCCGTCGGCCGGAGGCCGGCCGTCCACGCCCTGTACGGCTTCGCCCGCCGGGCCGACGACATCGTCGATGATCTCGACACCCCAGCCACGCCCGGGGAGCGCGCCCGCGCCCTGCTCGACCTGGAAGTCCAGCTGGAGGCGGGGCTGCGAGGGTCCCGGGCCGCCGAGCCGGTGATCCGTGCCCTGGCCGACACGGCGGCCCGGTACGGCATCGACCATCGGCACTTCACCGACTTCCTGTCCTCCATGCGCAGCGACCTGACCGTCGGCGGGTACGCCTCGTACGAGGAACTCGGCCGGTACATGCACGGTTCGGCCGCGGTGATCGGCCTTCAGATGCTGCCGGTGCTCGGGACGGTGGTGGCGCGCGAGGAAGCGGCACCGCACGCGGCCGCGCTCGGTATCGCCTTCCAGCTGACCAACTTCCTGCGGGACGTGGGCGAGGACCTGGACCGGGGCCGGCTCTATCTGCCGGCCGAGTTGCTGTCCGCGCACGGGGTGGACCGGGAACGCTTCGAGTGGAGCCGGAGCACGGGGATGCCGGACAGCCGGATCACCGAGGTACTGCGGGCCGCCGCAGCCCACAACCGGGCCGTCTACCGGACCGCTCTGCCCGGCATCGCGATGCTCGCCCCGGTGTCGCGGCCCTGCATCCGTACGGCGTTCGTGCTGTACAGCGGCATCCTCGACGCGATCGAGGCGGACGGGTACGCGGTCCTGCACCGCCGGGCGGTCGTCCCGCGCCGGCGACGGGCCGCCGTGGCGCTGGACGGGCTGGTGCGGGCGGTCGCCGTACGCACGGTGCGCCGGCGCCGAGCAGACGCGGTCGAGGCGGTCCGGTCCGACGGAGTGTCCCGGCTGCGGACGCCCGGCGCCCCGGCCCCGGTGCGTGAGGAGGCCGTATGAGCCCGGCGGCAGGACGCCCACGACCCGGGCGTGTTCCCTTGCGGGTGCGGCGCGCGCCCGTCCCGTGGGAGCGTCAGGCGCCCACGTGGCGCGCGGCGAAACCCTGGCTCATCACGGAGGCCCTGGAGCGTGCGCGGAGCAGGCCTTCCGGCAATTGGTACGTCATCGGCGCCTCGCGCGCCCTTCCTCCCGGGAAGGTCCTCGCTGTCACGGTCGGCTCCACCGAAGTGGTGGCGTGGCGCGACGGCGGGGGAAAGCTGCGCACCGGTCCGGGTGCGTGCCCCCATCTGGGGGCGCCGCTGCGCGACAGCCCCGTCCGCTGCGGCACGCTGGTCTGCCACTGGCACGGCCTCGTACTGGACGGCGAACCGTTCGCCGGATGGGAGCCCTATCCCGCCTTCGACGACGGGGTCCTTCTCTGGGTGCGGCTCGACCGCGTGGGGGGTGAGCCCCCTTCGGAACGTCCGTACCTACCCGCCCGGCCGAGGGTGCGGGACGCCGTGGAGGCGGTCTACTCCGGCGTAGGCCGCTGCGAGCCGGAAGACGTGGTGGCCAACCGCCTCGATCCGTGGCACGGCGCGTGGTTCCACCCGTACTCCTTCGTGGACCTGACGGTGACGGGAACCCCCGCCGACGGCCCGGCGGACGACGACGGGTTCACCGTCGACGTGTCCTTCAAGGTGGCCGGGCGACTGGTGGTGCCGGTCCGGGCGCGGTTCACGGCGCCCGAGCCCCGTACCGTCGTCATGCACATCGTCGAGGGCGAGGGCGCGGGGTCCGTCGTGGAGACCCACGCCACACCCCTCGCTCCGGACGAGCGGGGCAAGCCCCGCACCGCCGTGACGGAGGCACTGGTCGCGGCGTCGGACCGTCGTGGATTCGCCGTGGCCCGGGCGGCCGCTCCGCTGCTGCGCCCTCTGATGCGTGCCTCGGCCGGCCGGTTGTGGCGGGACGACCTGGCGTACGCGGAGAGGCGCTGGGAACTCCGCGACAGGGGGACGTTCCCGGCCTGACCGGCGGCCCCCTTCGGTGGAGCTCCGCTCGGCCCCTCCGTCAGTCGGCCAGCGCGGCGAGCCGACGCAGAACGGCCGACCGCCCGGCGCGCGGGACGGTCCAGAGCGTCTGCCCCCGTACGCCCCAGCGTTCGAGCAGGGCGTTCGCGGCGAGGAATCCGCTGGTGGCCGCGCGTTCCATCAGGGCCACGGGCAGCTCGGTACGGACCATGTCCCCGGCCACGGTGACCGTGGGGTCGGGGCTGCGCACGCCGGGCCGGTCCCGGTAGCCGCCCACGGGGAACATCGGGCAGTCCGCCCGCCATTCGTGGCGCTCGTCCAGGCGGCGGGCGCTCCGGGTCTCCGGATAGACGCGGTGCAGTTGTCTCAGCGCCTCGTCCTGTACGGCGGAACGGTCGGCGTCCGGTGCGACGGCGTACGCGTGCAGCTCGACGACCGATCCCCTCGTGCGCCGGGCCCAGCGGGCGGCCTCTCCCTCCCAGCGGTCGAGGACGCTCACGTTGTCCAGCGGACCGTAGCCGCTGGTGCCCAGGAACCCGGGCCGGTCGTGCGCCACGGGCCGGTCGAGCCAGAGCCGTGAGACCAGGAACGGCGGGGCGGTGCGCAACCGTGCGATACGTGCGCGCCAGTCGGTGTCGCCCAGCTCGGGGGACGCGGCGACGAGGCGGCGCAGGCCGCCGCTGTCCAGGGCCAGGACGAGGGCGTCGTACCGGGTGGTGCGGTCGTCCGTGGTGAGGTCCAGCCCGCCGCCGGGCAGGGGGCGGACCCGCCGGAGCGGTGTCCGTGTCCGTACGTCGACGCCGTGGACCTCCAGGTAGCGGTGCAGCGGTTCCCACAGGGCCCTGGGGAACGGTTCGCCCGGCACGTCGAAGAGCAGGCCCTCGCTGGAGCCGAGGAAGTAGATGTGGAACATCAGAGCCAGTTCGGCGGCCGACAGTTCACGCGGGTCGGCGAAGAAGCTGCGGGAGAAGACCTCGAACGCCAGGTGGTGGGCGGCTTCCGGGAAGCGGATGCGGTGGAGGAAGTCGGTGGCGCTGATCCCGTCGAGCCGTTCGTAGACCTCGGGCACCCGCACGTCCAGCAGCCCGACCGCCGCCCGCGGATTCATCCGGATCAGGTCCCGCAGGCCGAATGTGGGGCTGAGAGCGACGAACCCCATGGCGCTGAGCGGAGGCGTGCGCGGCACCCGGGCGAAGCTGTCCCGCAGGCCGGAGCTGTGCCACAGCGGATAGTCGGGCAGCCGGGTCAGGGAACCGAGCTCCGGGTCGACCCGACGCAGAAGTCCGCGGAGGTTGTAGTACTGGCGGAAGAACGCGTGGAAA
The DNA here is from genome assembly GCF_040638385.1 of Streptomyces sp. NPDC026589. Lineage (NCBI taxonomy): Bacteria > Bacillati > Actinomycetota > Actinomycetes > Kitasatosporales > Streptomycetaceae > Streptomyces > Streptomyces sp. NPDC026589. The sequence continues at coordinate 301,667 of NZ_JBEZYG010000005.1, read as the reverse complement.
CCGCGGCTCATCGTCACCGCGGTGCCGTCGGCGAGCTCGGTGGGCCACCCCGACAACCTCCCGCCCAGGCCCGGTTCGCGCTCGTAGAGGGTGACGCGCACGCCGCGTTCCGCGAGAAGGGTGGCCGCCGCGATCCCCGCGATGCCGCCGCCGACGACCGCCACCGCGGGAGCGTGCCCCGTGAACCGGGCGCGGCCGGCCGGTGCCGGCACGACTGCCGCCTGCCGGTCCCGGCCGTGCTGGTGTCCCCTGCCGCTGTCCCGCGGGAACATCACGCCCGTACCCCCGGCACGACTGCGGTGCGACCGACGAAGGTGTGGGTGATCCCGGTCTGCCAGCCGGGCAGCGGGAGGACGCGTACGTCGGCGAAGCCGGCCCGGCGCAGCCGCTGGGCGAACGCGGGAGCCGTGTCGAACCGCGTGACACTGTCCCGGAGGTGTCGGTAGAGGCCGGCGTCCCCGGCGAGCCGGCCGGCGGGCTGGATGATCAGCGAGCAGACCGCGCTCCACACCGCACGGTGGACGGGGGATCCGCCGAGCGTGTACTCGTGGACGGCGAGGCGGCCGCCCGGTACGAGCAGGCCGCGCACCAGGTCGAGGGCCTCGTCGGGGTCGGTGAGGTTGCGGAAGAGGTAACCGGCGAACACCGCGTCGAAGGAACCGGCTTCCAGCCGTCCGGCCAGCTCCTCGACCCGGAGGTGCGCGAAGTCGACGCCCCGCGGCCAGCTCTTGGCCGTCGCGCGGTCCAGCATGCCCGCGGACGCGTCGACTCCCGTGATCCGGGCGCGCGGGGCGACAGCGAGAAGCGCGGCTGTGGAAGCGCCCGTTCCGCACCCCAGGTCGAGCACGCGCAGCCCGCTTCCCTCCTCCAGCAGGCCCAGTCGGCGTGCGGAGCGGCGCAGGTGCGCGTGGTAGCCGGGGCTGGCCGAGACGAGGCGGTCGTAGGCGGTGGAGCCGTGGTCGAAGGCCTCGGACAGCGCGTCACCGCGCAACAGGGTCATGGGGTGCTCCCTTCGTGGGCGGTCGGTGCGGGGGAAGACGGAGCCGCTGAGCGTTCACGCCGGGTTCTGAAGGGGAGTTCGAAGACGGTCCGCAGCATGGGGACGATCGGTGTCCGCAGGCCGATGAGCAGATCCTCGCGCAGCTGCGAACGGCCGTCCATGAAGCTCAGCAGCCGCTCGCCGGGAACGCCGCGGAAGAGGCGGGTGAAGAAGTCCGCGCCGTCCACCCTGCCGCTGTCCAGGGCCCGCAGCAGCACGGCGTCCATCAGCCGCGCCCGACGCCCGTACGGGGCGGGCATACGCAGCGGGCGTCCGGAGCGCAACTGATCGGCGACGGCACGGCTCTGTCGCTGCACGGCCGCGAAGGTGTAGCCGGTCGACGGGCGGGTCGCGCCTCCGGCGGTGCCGATGCGATACACCGAGCGCCCCGGCTTGTGCGGGAAGCGGCCGTCCGTCATGGGGATGACACCGTGCTCCTGCGCCGTGACCTGGAGCGGCCCGAGCCGCAACACGTCGTGGGTGTAGTGGCGCAGGGCTCGCCGGTAGCCGTCGGTGTCCAGCGGGGCAGGGGAGAACTCGGTGTACTCGACCAGCGCGGTGTGCGGGTCCAGCGGCAGGACATAGCCGAACGAGAGCCCGCGAGCGGGCTGCGGCGTACGGAAGTCCATCAGGTCCGCGGTCCCGGGATCGAACACGGGACGCTCGGTGCGGACGAACCAGCCGGTGAAATGCTGGAGCAGCGTCGTGCGAGCGGGGGGCAGGGGGCGGGGCGGCCGGGAGTCGAAGACGAGACGGCCGCGCACGAGGACCCGTTCACCGTACGCGGTCCGGGTCAGGACCTCGCCGCCGACACCGGACGGGTCGTCGCGTACGGCACTCGCGATCGTCTCCATCCGGCACAGGTCCGGTGCACGGGACAACCGTTCCTCGACCAGTGCCTCGAAGGCGTCCGAGCGCAGCATCTTGTAGCGCAGCCGCGGGAGCCGGGCCACGGTAGGGGCCCCGTCGGCCGCCCGGACGCGCAGCCGGGGCCAGGAAGCGGCCAGGACCGGATCGTAGGGCCCGCCCGGCGGCCCCCAGAAGCACCAGGTCCGCGGGGGCGCTCTCAGAGGCCCCGGCGGGGCGTCGACGAGGGCGACCGACAGAGGTACGTCGCTGCCCGGTGCGCAGAGGTGGTACGCCAGGCTCATCCCGGCCGCACCCGCTCCCACGATCACGACGTCGAAGTCAGCGGGCACGGCGTTCCTCTCGGTCGGACGGGTACGAACCCTCGTGGGGCGAGCGGGGCCGACGTCCTTCACATCGAAACGCCGGGCGGGCCGGGTGCCAGGCGACCGTATCCCGCGGTGCCCTCCCCCACCCGGCATGCTCGGCCGCGCCCACCTGAGTGGCGGTAAGGCCTGGCCGGGGAACGGCAGGCTTCGTTGCCCCCGGCCGGGCCTTCCACGGGCGATCGCGAGCACCTTGCCGTGGTGTCCCCGACACCCCGGCCCCGCACCACCCGTCTGACCGCCGACGCCCTGCTGAAACCTGCGTGGAATGGGGGCCGCTCACGCCGGAACGGCCCCCTGGACGGCCCCGATCAGCTGTAGACGCCGAACTCGTGCAGTGAGTAGCCCCAGCCAGTGCCGCGGGCGGTGAGCTGAATCCGCACGTGGCGGGCCGTTTCGGTCAGAGCGATGGTGTCGACGTCACCATTGCCCGTCGTCGTGGTGTGGACCGTGCGCCAGCCGTTGCCGTCGTCCGAGACCTGGACCTCGTAGGACTTGGCGTAGGCCGGGTCCCACACCAGTTGCAGGTTGCGGACCGGCATCCGCGCACCGAGGTCGACCGCTATCCACTGCGGGTCGCTCCAGTCGCTGGCCCACCGGGTGTCGGCCCTCCCGTCCGTGGCGCGCTCCGGCGGGCAGGGGCAGTCACCGTACGAGGCCTGCGAGCTGGACGCCGTGGTGGGCTTGCCGAGAGCGACATTGGTGCCGGTCATCGGCGGCGCGACGACCTTGACCGACTTGGTCTCGATGCCCGCGTTGCCCTTCCCGTCCTCGGACTGGATGTAGACCTTCCACACGCCGAGCTTCTCGGGAGCGGTGACCGCGAAGGTGCCGTCGCCCGTGGACCTGAACTGCGCCGGGACGAGCCGCTTGTCGCCGTTGGCGTAGTTGCCGCTGAGGAAGATCTTGTTGGTGAGCTGGTCGCCCTCGGGGTCGCGGATGCCCGCGCGGACGGTGAACTCCTTGCCCGCCGGGGCGGACGCGGCCGGCGCCACCGTCATGTCGGTGATGACCGGCGGCAGGTTGTCACCGGCGTTGGAGCCCGTGTACGCCTTCTTCACCGAGTAGTACGACAGCCGCTTGAGACCGTCGGGGATCAGGTTGAACCACACCCCGCCGAAGTCGTGCTCCAGGCCGTAGTGGAAGAGGGTCGCGCCCAGGGCCACGCCCCGGTGTCCGGTGACGCAGTCCCAGGCCTTGGTGTAGCCGTCGCGCTTCTGCACGTCGGTCGGCTCGTCGGGAACACCGTTGGCGTCGTCGGGCACCTCCCACTCACCCGCGGGGCCGCTCTCGGTGATGATGTAGGGCTTGGTGTAGCCCCCCTCCTCCCAGTCCTGCTGGACCCCGCACGTGTCGCCGTAGGCGTTCATCGAGTACAGGTCGAGGTCGGGTGCGTTGCGCTTGTAGTACGGCCAGGCGCCGGTCCACGCGTCGGTGGAGGTCACCGGGTGGTCGGCGTCGAGGGAGTGGATCTTCTTGGCCGCGTCGTTGACGAACGTCGTGTAGGCGTTGCGCTGGGCTTCCAGCTCCGCGCCGCTGTAGCAGTTCTGGAGGCCGAGGACGGACTCGTTCCCGACGTTCCACATGAGGGTCGCGGGGTGGTTCTTGTAGGTCTCGACCCACTTGGCGATCTCGGTGAGCATGGTCGACTTGTACGCGGTGTCGGTGACGTAGTCGGCGCAGCCGCCGCTGCCGGGGCCGCCGCCGGGCTGGAGCCAGAAGCCGTTCATGACCCGCAGGCCGTTCGCGGCGGCCGCGTCGAGAAGCGGCTTGGTGCCGGCGTCCGTGCCCCAGGTGCGGACGGTGTTGACGCCCATCGACTTCAGGTCGGGCATGTACTTCGGAGCGTCCGCCATGGACGGGCCCCAGGTGAGGCCCTTGACGGTGTACGGCTGTCCGCCGACGGTGAGCTGCCACGCGCCCTGGGAGCCGGTGACCTTGACGGCCCCGCCGGGCGGTGGGTCGGTGGTGCCCTGGGAGCCGTAGACCTGGAACTCCCAGAGGGAGTAGCCGTATCCACCGGGGCGCGCGGTGCCGAGCATCCGGACGTAGCGGCCGGAGCCGGCGAGGGCGAGGTCGTCGGTGCCGCCGTCGCCGTCGGTGACCTTCTTCAGGGTGGTCCAGTCGGTGCCGTTGTCGCTGGCCTGGATCTCGTAGGCCTTGCCGTAGGCGCCCTCCCAGGTCAGTACGGCCCGGCTCAGGTCTGACCTTTTGCCGAGGTCGATCCGGATCCACTGGGGGTCGGACCACTGGCTGGACCAGCGGGTGCCGGTGAGGTCGCCGTCGACGGCCTGTGCGGCGGAGAGGCCGGCGCCCTCGTTCGAGGAGGCGGTGGCGGCCTTGCCCTGGGAGATCAGGGGATCGGCGGCGCGCGCCTCGGTCGGCGCGGCGATGAGCGTGAGGGAGGAGGCGAACAGTGCGCCGAGGGTCAGGGTGAGAGCGGGTCTGCGCAGGGACAGCATGGCGGCTCCTGAGGAGGATGGGGGAACACGGGCGGCCGCCGTCGGGGAGGACGGCGGCCGTCCGCAGGAGAGTGGGTCGGCGGATGAGCCCTCACCGCGAGGGATCCCCCGGGCCGACGGTCGGGACCGGCCCGGGGTCGTCCACCGCGGGTGGTTCACCGCGGTGGACGGATCAGGGGAAGGAGACCAGGGTGGACGGCACGGTCGTGGTGCCGGCCGGGACCGTGGAGGCTCCGGTGTTGTTGATGACGTGGTTGTAGTGGCCCATTCCGCCGAGCGACACCACCAGCAGGCTGTGGAACTTCACGCCCGGCTTCACCGGGGCCTTGAAGCCGTGGTCCTGGCGGATGGTCGAATCGACGTTGTAGTTGCAGTAGCTGCCCATCCCCCAGCCCTCGTGGACGTCGACGGAGTCGTCGACGCGGTAGGCGGCGTAGCCCTTCGTGTCGCCGTTCTGGATGGCTGCCTGGTTGGGTGCGTCGTACGCCTTCTCGTTCTGGTAGAAGATCGTCCGGCCGCGCTCGCCGTACCACTCGACGTCGTTCTTGTTGAAGTGTTCGACGAACAGGCCGGTGGCGAGCACGTCGTCGCCGTACACCCGGACCCCGTAGTCGGCGCGGTTGGTCTCCCAGCCGACGCCCTCGCCGTGGTCGGCGCGCCACACCCAGGTGTGGTCGATGATCACGTCGTCGCTGTGGACGGCGATGGAGGTGGTGGCCTTGCCGGCGCCCGCGCCGCCGATGCGGACGTAGACGTCCTGGACGGTGGTGGGGTTGGCTGCGTGGTCCGCGGAGGAGTTCTGCGGGCCGACCTCCAGCAGGGTCGGGGAGTTGACCGTACCGGCGTCGATCAGGAAGCCGGCGAGCTTGACTCCGTCGACGTCGGCGACCTTCATCGCGGTGACGCCGCCGTCAGGGATGATCGTCGCGAGACCGAGGCCGAGGACGACCGTGTCCGCGCGGTTGACGTTGATGGGCTGGTCGACGTGGTAGATGCCGGGGGTGAAGAGGAGGTTGAGGCCCTGCGACAGCGCCTGGTTGATGGTGGCCGCGGTCGCGCCCTCCTTGACGACGTAGAACTTGTCCAGGCCGATCGAGGTGCCCTGCGGGGTGCCGTTCCAGGAGACGCCGCGGGCGTTGGTGCGCTTCTCGGGGACGAAGACCTTGTACGTGTTGCCGTCCAGGTACAGGAACGGCTTCTCACGGGAGATCGGGGTGTTCTGCAGGGTGGTGTAGCGGGGCTCGGGGAACGCGTTGGCGGGCGCGCCTTCGACGCCCGAGAACGTCTGGTTCCAGACGGAGTTGGACCAGCCGCCGATCGAGCTGTCGCGGGTGTACCACTGCTGCTGGGAGTAGTTGCCGACCTGGCCGTCCACCTTGGAGTCGGCGATGTAGCCGCCGCTGGCCCAGCCGTAGCCGTTCGGGGCCAGGTTGAGCCCGCCCTTGACGTGCATGCGGCGGAAGGAGGCGGCCTGCGAGACGGCCCAGCGGTTGGTGCCGCTGACCGGGTTCACCGCCAGGTTCTCGGCCGAGCGCCAGAAGTTCTGCGTCGCGTTGCCGTTGAACCAGCCCGCGTCGACGGTCACGTCACCGTTGATGGTGGTGTCGTCGGGCTTGAGGCCGAGGCCGGAGATCGAGGTGTAGAAGCCGATCTCGGCGTTCAGGTTGTTGTAGGTGCCGGGCTTGAAGAGGAACTGGTGCCGGCCGTTGCCGAAGTGCGCCGCCTCCTGCTCGTCGAAGACCTGGTCCAGTTTGGCCTGGATGTCGGGCGTGGAGGGGTCGAAGACGTGCACGTTCGGGCCGAGGTCGCCGCCGCCGGGCAGCTGCGGGCCGTCGGTGCCGCCGGACTCGCCGTAGACCTTGAACTCCCAGAGGGAGAACCCGTACTGGGTGCCGCGTTCGGTACCGTTCACTCGGACGTAGCGGGCTTCGCCACTGATGTTCAGGGTGTCGGTGCCACCGTCGCCGCCGGTGGTCTGGTAAGCGGTCGACCAGTCGGAGCCGTTGGCCGACAGCTCGACGCGGTAGCTCTTGCCGTAGGCCGCTTCCCAGTCCAGGACGACCTGGCTCAGCTTCGTTCTCGCGCCGAGGTCGACGCGTATCCACTGCGGATCGGAGGCGGCGCTGGACCAACGGGTGGTGGCGTTCCCGTCGACGGCCGCAGTGGCCGGGGTGCCGTAGTTCTCCTGACTGGAGGCGGTGACCGGCTTGCCCTGGGACAGCAGGACGGGTGCGGCCTCGGCCCTCGCGGCGGGAACGAAGGAAAGAAGGGTGGCGGCCAGGGCGATGACCATCCCGGCGACCACGCCGCGGGAGGCCGGTCTGGGGGTGCGACGGTGGCCGGGGCCGTGAGGCACCGGGGCCGCTGGGGATATGCCAGCTGCGGGCATGCGGGGGCTCCTAGAGATCGAACAGAGAGATGAGAGAGCGCTCTCCCGGAACCTTGCCCGTCGCGTCAGTCGCGGTCAAGAATCCTGACGCGACTTTCCTTTCGTCTTGTATTAAGTCCTTGCCTCTGCGGGGCCCTGACTCCCGATCAGGCCGCGCACCAAGGAGGCGACCGGCCGCCCCGATGCGCCGTCCGGGGCCGCGCCGCACAGCGGAAGGCTCAGCTCCCCGGCCTTTCATCCGCCTGACCGTGTCGGCGAACCGTCCTGCGGCCGCCGTCGTACAACCGGTCGGGCGGAATGCCCCTGTGGCATGGCGACGGGCCGTGCCGGATTCGGGGATGGGTGGCGGTCGGGTCAGGCGAGCCCGAACGACCGGATCGCCGCGAGGAACTCCTCGGGCCGTTCCGTGTGGATCAGGTGCCCGGCGTCGATGGTGGCCAGCTCGGCGTCCGGTATCTCCCGGACCAACTGCGCGAGATGCCCCTGGTCGATGTGGCTGGTGGGGCCGCCCCCGATGACGAGGGTGGGCGCGGTGATCTCCGGGAACCGTCTCCGGACGGCCGGGTCGGGGTCGTTCAGCTGGACGTCGATGTCGGGGACGACGGGCCAGTCGAAGTCGAGCGTGCCCTCCGGGCGGACGGAGGGCGGCCGGGGCGGGTCGAGCGGGTGGAGGGGCGGTGCGTCCTCGATGACCAGCCGTCCGATCAGGCCCGGTTCCCGCTGGGCCAGGAGGTAGGCGGCCACCCCGCCCATGGAGTGCCCGACGACGGTCGCGCCGGCCAGGTCGCGGGCCTCCAGGAAGGCGTGCAGGTCGTCGCGGAACATCTCGAAGCAGTAGCGGCCGGGCCAGTCGCTCAGCCCGTGGCCCCGGAAATCGGGGGCGTACACACGGTGGTCGGCGGCCAGGTCCTCCGCGATCCGGGTCCAGGTCACGCTGGAGCCCGCCCGGCCGTGCAGCAGGACGACGGGCGGGGACGGCTCCTCGCCCCACACCCGGTACGCCAGCCGGACCCCGCCCGCCTGCACCGTACGGATGTCGGGGTCGAGGAAGGCCTCCACCGTACGGGCGAAGGCTCCCGGGTCGTCCAGCCACGGGAAGTGCCCGGCGCCCCGCTGGACGACGAACGCGGCGCCCGGGAAGAGCGCGGCGAGCTCCGTGGCCCGGTCCGGGCTCGGGTGGCCGTCGTACTCCCCGGCGAGAACGAGAACCGGCACGTTCAGGGCGCGCAGGGCCCCGGCGGTGGCGGCCGGATCGAAGGCCCCTTCTCCGGCGTAGATGCCGCGCGCCGCCGCGTTGGTCTGCCCGGCGGAGGCCTCGGCGTGAGCGCGGGCCGTCGCGTCCCAGCGGCCGTAGGTGAGGGGCCGGACGGCGGGCCACAGCTCGGCGAACGGTCCACCGGCGAGCAGCGCCTCCTGGGCGGCCCTGGCCTCGGCGTACCAGGGCTCGTCGTGCCGCAGCTCGGCGGCCTCGCGCAGGTCCTGGTCGCTGATCTCGATGCCCACGGCCCGGGTGCTGGGCGTGACGAGGGTCAGGGTGCGCAGCCGGTCCGGGTGGCGGGCCGCGTACAGCAGGGCCAGGTCGGCCCCGGCGGAATGCGCCAGTACGTCGATCCGGTCGAGGTCCAGGTGTTCGCGCAGTGCCTCCACGTCGTCGACGAGGCGGTCGCAGCGGTACGTCGAGGGGTCATCGGGCACACCGGCGTCGCCGCTGCCGCGGAGGTCCAGCAGGACGAGCTGCCGCCGGGCGCCGAGCCCGCCGAGGTCACCGAGATACGCGCTCGCCCGCATCGGCCCGCCGGGCAGGCAGATCAGCGGCGCTCCCTCCCCCACCAGGTGATAGGCGAGCAGGGTCGTGTCGTACGCGGAGAAGATCGGCATGCTCCCATCCAAACAGGAAGCCGTGAGCGGACGCACCGGACTTCGCCGCGGGCCGATACGCCGCGAACGCCGCGCGCCTCTTGCCAGCACCCCCGGCCGCCTGAATTACTGCTCTCAGGAAGATCGACCGAATGATCGGTCGACCCCTTGCGGCCTGTCTGTGACTTCTCGGTCGCCTGTTCCGGAGGGAAGGGGCCTGATGACGGCCATGCTGGACGCGGCGGAACGGCTCGGCCGTGGCGAACTGGAGGCCCTGCAACTGGAGCGGCTCCGGTCCACGCTGCACCACGCGTACGACAACGTCCCCTTCTACCGGAACGCCTTCGACAGCGCGGGGCTTCGGCCCGACGACTGCCGGGCGCTCGCCGATCTGGTCCGGTTTCCGTTCACGGTGAAGGCGGATCTGCGGGACAACTACCCGTTCGGGATGTTCGCGGTGCCGGAGCACGAGGTGCGCAGGATCCACGCCTCCAGCGGCACGACGGGGCGTCCGACGGTCGTCGGTTACACCGAACGGGACCTGGACACCTGGGCGGACGTGGTGGCCCGTTCGATCCGGGCGGCGGGCGGGCGGCCCGGCCACAAGGTGCACGTGGCGTACGGATACGGGCTGTTCACCGGCGGGCTCGGGGCGCACTACGGGGCGGAGCGACTCGGCTGCACCGTGATCCCGGCTTCCGGGGGCATGACCGCGCGCCAGGTCCGGTTGATCCAGGACTTCCGGCCGGAGATCATCATGATCACGCCGTCGTACATGCTGACGCTGCTGGACGAGTTCGAGCGGCAGGGCGTCGATCCGCGTTCGACGTCCCTGCGGGTCGGGATCTTCGGCGCGGAGCCGTGGACCGAGGGGATGCGGCGGGAGATCGAGGACCGGTTCGCCATCGACGCGGTCGACATATACGGGCTCTCCGAGGTGATGGGCCCGGGGGTCGCGCAGGAGTGCGTGGAGACGAAGGACGGGCTGCACATCTGGGAGGACCACTTCTATCCGGAGGTCGTGGACCCGTTCACCGGTGAGCTGTTGCCGGACGGCGAGGAGGGGGAGCTGGTCTTCACCTCGCTGACCAAGGAGGCGATGCCGGTGATCCGCTATCGCACCCGGGATCTGACGCGGCTGCTGCCGGGGACGGCGCGGACGTTCCGCCGGATGGAGAAGGTCACCGGCCGCAGCGACGACATGGTGATCCTGCGCGGGGTGAACCTCTTCCCCACCCAGATCGAGGAGATCGTGCTGCGTACGCCGGCCGTCGCCCCGCACTTCCAACTGCGGCTGACCCGGCACGGGCGGCTCGACGCGCTGACGGTCTTCGCGGAGGCGCGGGCGGACGCGACGACCGACGAACGGGAGAAGGCCGCGCGGGCCATAGCGGCGGCGGTGAAGGACGGCGTCGGGGTGTCGGTGAGCGTCGAGATCGTGGATCCGGAGTCGCTGGAACGCTCGGTGGGCAAGATCCGGCGGATCGTGGATCTGCGGGAGCCCGGCACGGGCTGAGACAGCGCCGGTGACCGGCGTGTTCACACCACCGCAACACCCGTTCCCACGATGCGGACAGCTGCCGGGAAGTCTCGACAGGGAGGGCCGGGCACTGCCAGTCTCCCGCTATGCGTCTCGCCAACCGGCCCCTGGTCGCCGCCCTCTGCTCCGCCGTCGCCCTCCTGGCCGCCCTCACGGGCTGTGCCCCGCAAGCGGAGGAGGAGGCACCCGACCGGGCCGCCGGTGCGACGGCGTCCTGCGCCCCCGGCAAGCTCGCCACCCAGGTGTCCGGCAAGCTGACCGTGGGCACCGACAAGCCCGCGTACGCCCCCTGGTTCTCCGACGACGAACCGTCCAACGGGAAGGGCTTCGAGTCGGCGGTGGCGTACGCCGTGGCGAAGCGGCTCGGCTACGGCCGCGACGCGGTGGTGTGGCAGCACACACCGTTCAACAGCGCGTTCGCGCCCGGCGCGAAGAAGTTCGACTTCGACATCAACCAGGTCTCCATCAGTGAGGAGCGGAAGAGGGCCGTCGCCTTCTCCTCCGGCTACTACGACGTGCGCCAGGCCGTCGTCGCGCTGAAGTCGTCGAAGGCCGAGAAGGCGACGCGGGTGGCCGACCTCAAGGACGTGAAGCTCGGCGCGCAGGTGGGCACCACCAGCCTCGACTTCATCACCGACCTGGTGAAGCCGAGTGAGAAGCCCGCCGTCTACCAGCGCAACGACTTCGCCAAATCGGCGCTGAAGACCGGTCAGGTGGACGCCATCGTCGTGGACCTGCCGACCGCCTTCTACATCACCGGGGCCGAGGTGCCCGAGGCCGAGGTGGTGGGCCAGTTCGCCGCGCCCGCCGGTGATCCCGAGCAGTTCGGTCTGGTCCTGGACCGGGAGAGCACGATCACCTCCTGTGTCAGCGGTGCGGTGGACGCCCTGCGGGAGGACGGCACGCTCGCGGCCCTGGAGAAGAAGTGGCTCTCCGAGGCCGTCGACGCGCCGGTGCTCAAGTGACCCTGTACAAGACGCCGGCCGTCCACGAGGACGGCTACGTCCCCTCCGAGCGCCGGATCGCCCGCGAGCGGTACCGGCGGGCCCGCACCCGGCGGGCCACCGCGATCGCCGCGACCAGCACCCTGGTGACGGGCGCGGTGTTGTTCCTGCTGATCACAGGCTCACCCGGCTGGACCCGTACCAAGGAGACGTTCTTCAGCGCCCATTACGCGCGCGTCGCCTTCCCGCAGGTCATGGAGGGGCTGTGGCTGAATCTCCGGCTGCTCGCTGTGTGCGGTGCGGCCGTCCTGGTGTTCGGCCTGCTGCTGGCGGTGGCGCGCACCCTGCGCGGGCCGGTGTTCTTCCCCGTGCGGGCCCTGGCCACCGTGTACACCGACTTCTTCCGGGGGCTGCCGCTCATCATCTGCCTGCTGATGGTGGTGTTCGGGGTGCCCGCCCTGCGGCTGGAGGGGGTGACCACCGATCCGGTGCTGCTGGGCGGCGGCGCGCTGGTGCTGACCTATTCGGCGTACGTCGCCGAGGTCTTCCGGGCCGGCATCGAATCCGTGCATCCCTCGCAGCGGGCGGCGGCACGTTCTCTGGGGCTGAGCGGCGGGCAGGCGCTCCGCTTCGTGGTGCTGCCGCAGGCGGTGCGGCGGGTGGTGCCGCCGCTGCTGAACGACCTGGTGTCGCTCCAGAAGGACACCGGGCTCGTCTCCATCGCCGGGGCGGTGGACGCCGTGTACGCGGCGCAGATCATCGCGAGCAAGGACTTCAACTACACCCCGTACGTCGTCGCGGGTCTGGTCTTCGTGGCGTTGACCATCCCGATGACCCGGCTCACCGACTGGGTGACGGCCCGGATGGACCGGCGGCGGGCCCAGGGAGGGATCGTATGAGCGTGACACCGGCCCCGGAAGCAGCCTCTCCGGTACTGCGGATGGAGGCGGTCCGCAAGTCGTTCGGGGCGTCGCCGGTACTGCGGGACGTCGACCTGGAGGTCGCCCCGCACACGGTGACCGCCCTGATCGGCGCTTCGGGGTCCGGGAAGTCGACCCTGTTGCGCTGCGCCAATCTCCTGGAGGAGATCGACGACGGGGCCATCTGGCTGGAGGGCGAGGAGATCACGGACCCCCGGGCCGACGCGGACGCGGTGCGCCGCCGGATCGGCGTGGTGTTCCAGGCGTACAACCTCTTCCCTCATCTGACCGTCCTGCAGAACATCACGCTGGCCCCGCGCCGCGTCCACGGGCTCTCCCGGCCCCGGGCCGAGGCGGAGGCCCGTGAGCTGCTGGAGCGGCTGGGGCTCGGGGCGAAGGCGGACGAGTACCCGGACCGGCTCAGCGGCGGTCAGCAGCAGCGGGCCGCGATCGTCCGGGCGCTGGCGGTACGCCCCCGGCTGCTCCTCCTGGACGAGGTCACGGCCGCCCTGGATCCGGAACTGGTGGGCGAGGTGCTGGGTCTCGTACGGGAGGTGAAGGAGGACGGCATGACGATGGTCATCGCCACCCACGAGATGGCGTTCGCGCGCGAGGTCGCCGACCAGGTGTGCTTCCTGGACGCCGGGGTGGTACTGGAACGCGGCACGCCCGAGGAGGTGTTCGGCGCACCCCGCCAGGAGCGCACCCAGCGGTTCCTGCGGCGGATCGTGGAGGCGGGGCGGCTGTAGCGGCCGGTTCGGGAGATCGGATCGCCGGCTTCAGGACGCGGCCCGTTCGAGGAAACGGCCGGTCTCAGGAAGGACGGTCCGAGCCCAGTTCGTCCCGCAGTCGCCTCTTGAGGATCTTTCCGCTGGCGTTACGCGGGAGCGACTCCACGAACACGACGCGCTTGGGCGCCTTGAAAGCGGTGAGCTTCTCGCGGGCGTGGGCGATGAGTTCGCTCTCGCCCGCCTCGCCGCGCAGGACGACGACGGCGGTGACGGCCTCGATCCAGCGGTCGTCGGGGAGGCCGATGACCGCGGTCTCGGCGACGGCGGGGTGGGTGTAGAGGGCGTCCTCGACCTGGCGGGAGGCGACCAGGACGCCGCCGGAGTTGATGACGTCCTTGACCCGGTCGACGACGGTGAGGAAGCCCTCGGCGTCGCGGACGGCGAGGTCGCCGGAGTGGAACCAGCCGTCGCGGAAGGCATCCGCCGTCTCCTCGGGCTTGTCCCAGTAACCGGAACACAGTTGGGGCGACCGGTAGACGACCTCGCCCGCGGTGCCGTCGGGGACGTCCTCGCCCTTCTCGTCGACGACCCGGGCCTCCACGAAGAGAACCGGCCGGCCGCAGGACTCTATCCGGCCCTCGTGCTCGTCGGGGCCCAGCACGGTGGCCAGAGGGCCGATCTCGCTCTGGCCGAAGCAGTTGTAGAAGGCCAGGTGCGGAAGGCGTCTCCGCAGTCGCTCGAGGACGGGCACGGGCATGATCGAGGCCCCGTAGAACGCCTTGCGCAGACCGGCGAGGTCGCGGGCGGCGAACTCCGGGTGATTGGCGAGGCCGATCCAGACCGTGGGCGGGGCGAACAGGCTGTCGGCCTCCCCCGCTTCCACGAGGTCGAAGATCGTGGCGGCGTCCGGCGCGTCCAGGATGGTGTTCTCCGCGCCGACCGCCAGATACGGCAGCAGGAACACGTGCATCTGGGCCGAGTGGTAGAGCGGCAGGGAGTGCACGGGCCGGTCCGCGGCGTCGAGGCCGAGCGCGGTGATCGCGCTGACGTACTCGTGGACCAGGGCCCCGTGCGTCATCATCGCGCCCTTGGGCAGCGCGGTGGTCCCGGAGGTGTACAGCAGTTGCACCAGGTCGTCGGAGGCGGGCGGGCGCTGCGGGGTGAAGACCCGTTCCGTCCCCAGGGCGTCGAGCAGCGAACCGGGGGCGTCGCGCAGCGCGCGCACCGGGAGTCCGGCGGGGAGCCGCGCGGCGAGGTCCGGGTCGGTCAGGACGAGGGAGGAGCCGGACTGGTCGAGGAGGTAGGTCAGGTCGTCGCCGGTGAGGTTCTGGTTGACCGGTACGTGGACGAGACCGGCCCGTGCGCAGGCGAGGAAGCCGATCAGATAGACGTCGGAGTTGTGCGCGTAGGCGGCCACCCGGTCGCCGGGGGCGAGAGCGTGCTCCTCGGTGAGGACGGCGGCGGCCGTGGAGACGGCGGAGTCCAGGGAGCGGTAGGTCCAGGCCCGGCCGGCGTACCGCACGGCGGTCCGGTCGGGGGTGCGGCGGGCGCTGCGGGTGAGGACGCCGTCGACTGTGCTGCTGCGTACACCTGTCATGGCGTGATCCTGTGCGTCCCGGCCCCCGGGGGTCAAGAGGCCGGATACCGACCGGACGGTTGACAGCTTCCGGGGCTCCCTGGCTGAGTGACGCTTGGCCGTCCGGGTGTTCCGGACCGGTCGCGCCCGTGCCACCCGCACCGCTGGGAGGAAACACCTTGACGTTACGCAACCGTCTGAGACTGCTCGGGGTCGCCGGTCTCGCCCTGTTCACGGTGTCGGCGTCGCTGCCGCCGGCCGCCGCGTCCGGGGCCCACGAGACGCGGCGCCCGTCCGGGGGCGGCCTCTCCGCCGTCATCCGGTACACGGAGTACGGCATTCCGCACATCGTGGCGAAGGACTACGCGCGGCTCGGCTTCGGCACCGGCTGGGCGCAGGCCGCCGACCAGGTGTGCACGCTGGCGGACGGCTTCCTCACGGTGCGCGGGGAGCGGTCGAGGTTCTTCGGCCCGGACGCCGCCACGGACTACTCCCTCTCCTCGGCGGCGACGAACCTCTCCAGCGACCTGTACTTCCGGGGCGTCCGGGACAGCGGCACGGTGGAGAAGCTGCTCAAGGAGCCCGCGCCCGCCGGCCCGAGCCGGGACGTCAAGGAGACGATGCGCGGGTTCGCCGCCGGGTACAACGCGTGGATCGCGCAGAACCGGATCACCGACCCGGCCTGCCGGGGCGCGTCCTGGGTGCGCCCGGTGACGGCGCTGGACGTGGCGGCGCGCGGCTACGCGCTGGCGGTGCTCGGCGGCCAGGGGCGCGGGATCGACGGCATCACGGCCGCGCGGCCGCCGACCGCCGCTCCCCCGGCGGCCGGGGTCACGCCCGAGGAGGCGGCGAGGGCGGCGGAACGGCTGCTGTCGACGCGGAACGCGGACATGGGGTCCAACGCGGTGGCCTTCGACGGCTCCACCACGGTGAACGGGCGCGGGCTGCTGCTCGGCAACCCGCACTACCCGTGGCAGGGCGGACGCCGCTTCTGGCAGGCGCAGCAGACGATCCCCGGCGAGCTGAACGTGTCGGGCGCGTCCCTGCTGGGCTCGACGACGATCTCGATCGGGCACAACGCCGATGTGGCGTGGAGCCATACGGTCGCCACGGGCGTCACCCTGAACCTGCATCAGCTCGACCTCGATCCGGCCGACCCGACCGCCTATCTGGTGGACGGCAGGCGGGAGCGGATGACGAAGCGGACGGTGAGCGTCCCGGTGAAGGGCGCGGCCGACGTGACCCGCACCCAGTGGTGGACCCGCTACGGGCCGGTGGTCACCTCGTTGGGCGGGGAGCTGCCACTGCCGTGGACGGCGAGCACGGCGTACGCGCTGAACGATCCGAACGCGACGAACATGCGGATGGCGGACACCGGGCTGGGCTTCGGCAAGGCCCGTTCCACGGGTGATGTCGAACGTGCGCTGCACCGGTCGCAGGGCATGCCGTGGGTGAACACGATCGCGGCGGACCGGGAGGGTCACTCGTTCTTCGCCCAGTCGCAGGTGCTGCCGAGGATCACGGACGAGCTGGCGGAGCGCTGCTCCACCCCGCTGGGCCGGGCGACCTATCCCGCGTCCGGTCTCGCGGTGCTGGACGGTTCGAGGGCGGACTGCGCGCTGGGCAGCGACCCGGACGCGGTGCGGCCGGGGATCTTCGGCCCGGGGCGGATGCCGGTGCTCAAGGACCAGCCGTACGTGGAGAACTCCAACGACAGCGCGTGGCTGACGAACGCGGAGCGGCCGCTGACCGGGTACGAGCGGGTCTTCGGCACGATCGCCAAGCCCCGGTCGATGCGGACGCGCGGCGCGGTCGAGGACGTCGCGTCGATGGCGGACCGGGGCCGGCTCCGGGTCGGCGACCTTCAGCGGCAGCAGTTCGCCAACCGTGCGCCTGCCGGGGATCTGGCCGCCTCCGAGGCGGCCAAGTGGTGTGCGGCGCTGCCGGGCGGCACGGCCGTGGGCTCCGACGGAACACCGGTCGACGTGTCGGCGGCCTGCCGGGTGTTGCGGCGCTGGGACCGGACCATGGACAGCGACAGCCGGGGCGCGCTGCTCTTCGACCGGTTCTGGCGGAAGGCGTCGGCGGCGCGCGCCGCCGAACTGTGGAGGACGCCGTTCGATCCGGCCGACCCGGTGCGCACTCCGCGCGACCTGAACACGGCCGCGCCCGCCCTGGGCAGGGCCCTGGCGGACGCCGTGGCGGAGCTGCGGACGGCGGACATCGCGCTGGACGCGCCGCTGGGCGAGCACCAGTTCGTCGTACGGAACGGCAAGCGGCTCCCGATCGGCGGCGGGACGGAGTCGCTGGGCGTCTGGAACAAGACCGAGCCGCGGTGGAACGCGGCGGGAGGCGGCTACACGGAGGTGTCGTCGGGCTCCAGCTACATCCAGGCGGTCGGCTGGGACGACAGTCGCTGCCCGGTGGCCCGGACGCTGCTGACGTACTCCCAGTCGGAGAACCCGAAGTCACCGCATTTCAGCGACCAGACCCGGCTGTACGCCGGTGAGCGCTGGGTGACGTCCCGGTTCTGCGAGAAGGACATCGCGCGCTCGCCGGCTCTGCGGGTGGTGCGGGTGCACGAGCGGCGGTAGCGCGGTGGGTGCGCCCGTCCGCCGTGCGAGGGGCGTCCGCCTCGGCCGCGGGCGCCCCCTCTCACCGACGTGTCGTGACCATGCGCGCGACGCGTCACGCTCCGCTGAGCCGTCTGCCGCGAAGGCGGCGGGTGGCCGTCACGTCATGCCGAAGAACCGTGTCCCCCAGGTGGGCCGTGCGTCGTAGCGCTCAAGTGCGCTGGGCCCCTCGTAGTCGCTCTCCAGCAGTTCCTCGGGGACGCTCACGTAGCCGAGTTCCTCCAGCGCCCGTTCCACGGTGGCGAGGTCGGCGGGGTCCAGCGCCCCCTGCTCCCGGGCGTCTTCCGTACCGAGGAAGGCCCCCGGGTTGTTGATACGGCAACGGGCCCGCGAGGGCGGGCCCTCGCGGACCCGTTGCTCTACAGGGGGCGTCGGCGCCCCTCCCAGTACGGTTCGCGCAGCCGCCGTTTGTAGAGCTTGCCGTTGGGGTCGCGGGGCATCGCGGCGATGAAGTCGAGGCTCCGGGGCCGTTTGTACCCGGCGAGCCGCTCCTCGCAGTGGGCGAGGATCGCGGCGGCGAGCGCTGGTGACGGCTCGTGCCCCTCGGCCGGTTCGACGACCGCCTTGACCTCCTCGCCCCGGTCGGTGTGCGGGATGCCGAAGGCGGCGGCGTCCGCGACGGCGGGGTGGGTGAGCAGGGCCGACTCGATCTCGGCGGGGTAGATGTTGACCCCGCCCGCGATGATCATGTCGATCTTGCGGTCGCGGAGGAAGAGGTAGCCGTCCTCGTCCAGCACGCCGAGGTCGCCGACGGTGAAGAAGTCGCCGATGCGGTTGGTGCGGGTCTTGGTCTCGTCCTTGTGGTAGCTGAAGCCGCCGGTGCTCATCTTCATGTAGACGGTGCCCAGTTCGCCCGCCGGGAGCCGGCTTCCGTCGTCGTCGAAGACGGCCAGTTCGCTGATCGGCCAGGCCTTGCCGACGGTGCCCGGCTTCTTCAGCCAGTCCTCGGCGGTGGCGAACGCTCCCCCGCCCTCGCTCGCCGCGTAGTACTCCTCGACGCAGTGCCCCCACCAGTCGATCATGGCGCGTTTGACGTGGTCGGGGCAGGGGGCCGCCCCGTGGATGGCGTGCCGCATGGAGGAGACGTCGTAGCGGGCCCTCACCTCGTCGGGCAGCGCGAGCAGCCGGTGGAACTGCGTGGGCACCATGTGGGTGTGCGTGCAGCGGTGGGCGTCGACGAGGCGCAGCATCTCCTCGGGCGACCAGCCGTCCATCAGGACCAGCGGGTGGCCGATGTGGAGTGCCGCGCCCGCGAACTGGAGCACGGCAGTGTGGTACAGCGGTGAGCAGACCAGGTGCACGTTGTCGTCGAACGGGCGGATGCCGAAGATGCCGAGGAACCCGCCGAGATAGGTCTCCTCGGGGCGTCTGCCGGGCAGGGGGCGTCTGATGCCGCGCGGGCGGCCCGTGGTGCCCGAGGTGTAGTTCATGACCCAGCCGAGAGTGCGGTCCTCGGGCGGGGTGGCCGGGTGGCCTTCGAGGAGTTCGGCGTAGGGGCGGCAGCCGGGGACCGTGCCGACGCCGTAGCGGTGGGTCGCGGGCAGTTCCGCCTCGTCGGCGGCGGCCGTCGCGGTGGCCGCGAAGCGTTCGTGGGCGACCAGGACACGGGCCCCCGAGTCGGCGACGATCCAGGCGATCTCGGGGCCGACGAGGTGGTGGTTGACCGGGACGAGGTAGAAGCCGGCCTGCGAGGCGGCGAGGTGGGCGGTGAGGAGTTCGACGCCGTTGGGCAGCACGACGGCGAAGGCGTCGCCCTCCCGCAGTCCGGCCGCGCGCAGTCCGTGGACCATGCGGTTGGCGTCGGCGTGGAGCCGGCCCGCGCTCCACGCCTCGCCGTCGGGGGCGATCAGGACGGTGCGGTCGGGGTCGGCGGCGGCCTGGGCCCAGAAGCCGTTGGGCGGCTGGTTCACGTGGCGCTCCTTCCGGCGATGCGGTTCATGCGGGTGACGGCCCGTTCGAAGCCACGGGTCAGGTCGTCGACGACGGCCTGAACACTGCGTTCGCTGGTCATCCGTCCGACGATCTGTCCGACGGGTGTGCCCAGCAGCTCGTCGACCTCGTACTTCTGGATCCGGGAGACGGCGTCGGCGACCAGCAGCCCCTGGAGTGGCATGGGCAGGGTGCCGGGTCCTGCCGCGTCGTCCCAGGCGTCGGTCCACGCGGTACGGAGCTGGCGCGCGGGTTTCCCCGTGAGGGCGCGCGAGCGGACGGTGTCGCCTGAGCCCGCGGCCAGGAGTTTGGCGGTCAGGGCCGGGGAGTGCAGGTCGGCCTCCTCTGTGGTGAGCCAGAGGGAGCCGAGCCAGACGCCCTGCGCGCCGAGGGCGATCCCGGCGGCGGCCTGTTCGCCGCTGCCGATGCCTCCGGCGGCGAGCACGGGCAGGGGGGCGACGGCCTCGACGACTTCGGGGACCAGCACCATGGAGCCGATCTCGCCGGTGTGGCCGCCCGCTTCGTACCCCTGGGCGACGACGACGTCGATGCCCGCCTCCGCGTGCCGCCGGGCGTGCCGGGCGCTGCCGGCCAGGGCGGCGACGAGGACCCCGTGGTCGTGGGCCCGCTCGACGACGTCGGCGGGCGGGGAACCGAGGGCGTTGGCGAGGAGTCTGATCGGGTAGTCGAAGGCCACGTCGAGCTGGTTCCGGGCGACCTCCTCCATCCAGCCGGTGATGCGCCAGCCGGACGCCTCCCCCGCCGCCAGTTCGGGCACGCCGTGGCGAGCCAGGAGCTCCTGCACGAATCCCCGGTGCTCGGCCGGGATCATCGCCTCGACGTCCGCCTCGGTGACGCCCTCGACCTTCTTGGCCGGCATGACGACGTCGAGGCCGTAGGGCTTGCCGTCGGCGAGGTCGTGCAGGCGGTCCAGGTCGCGCGCGAGATCCTCGGGAGCGGTGTAACGCACCGCTCCGAGCACACCGAAGCCACCGGCTCTGGTGATGGCCGCGGCGACCTCGGGGAACGGCGTGAAGCCGAAGATGGCGTGCTCGATTCCCAGTTGGCGGCTCAGTTCCGTCTCCATGGGCGGCAGGATGCCGCAGCGGGGCGGCCGAGGGAAGGCTTTTTCTGATGCGGCGTCAGATTCTTTGCGGGCGGCCGGGACACACCCGGGAGGGCGGGGGTGACGGTAATCTCTGCGGCGCTGCGGCAGGGAATTTCAGATGTGGTCGCCGGGCAGCCTCAGGTCACCCTCCAGGTCGAGCGGGGTCTTGGCCTCGATGCAGGGCTCGCCCCTCTCGTTGCGAGTGGCGGTAGATCTCGGACGGCGGGGCGGCGGGCAGCCGGCCGGCCGCCGCGCCCCGAAAGGCGCCGGCGAGCTGCCCGTACCCCTCGGCGATGTGGAACGTCCCCCGCGAACGCCTGCCGGGGGTGCAAACTGTCCGGCGCGCGCGAGGAACGTGGCGGCGACCAGGCCGTTGTGGCCGCCGTGGACGATCACGGCGTCGGACCGGTCCCGGGAGGGTGCGCCGGGTCCGGAGCCCGCTCGGGCAACGTGCTGACCCGCGGGTGTCCGGGGGTGCGGGTGTCTGGGGTGCGGGCATGCGCCTTCGTAACACGCCGCCGTCCGCCCCTGCCAGAGGTGGCGGGACGGACGCGCCGGGGGCAGGCAAGCGGGCCGGGCGGGAGCGCGCACGGGTGACGCGGGCGCGCGGGCGGAGGCACGGGCCCTTGGGCGGATCAGCGCGGCGGCACACCGCTGTTCGCATGCGGTGGGCCGACGAACCGGGCCTCCTGTCGGGCGCCTGGCCTCCTCGTCGGACGTCGGGCCTTCTCGTCGGACGTCGGGTCTTCTCGTCGGACGTCGGGTCTTCTCGTCGGGCGTCGCGGGCGGGCCGCGTTCCGCCCGCGGTGGGAGCCGGCCGGAGAGCGTCCGGCGTTCCGCGTGGATCAGCGACCGGCGTCCGCCGACCGTCCGAGCCCCCGCCAGGCAGTGCGCCTCGTCGTCGCGGGCCGCCGGCGTCTCGGGGTGGTCGGGGCCCAGCACCCGGCCGTAGGAGGAACGCCTTGACGCTTACGCAACCATCTGAGACTGCTCGGGGTACGGGGTCCGCTCCCCAGCCCTTCGGCCGCCTGCGGGGCGCGTGGAACGGTGGCCACACAGCGGAAGCCGGTGTCGTCGTCCTTCATGGTGGCGTTGGCGGTGTCGCGGAGGAGGGGAAGGGAGCGGCGCGGTGGAAGGGGGAAGTGTAGGCCGACGCTTTGAGTGCGAAGCGCCCGGGTTCTGCTCCGGTGGAGCACCATTCCCAGGTGTTGGAGATGGATCGCCATCCCGACGGCGCCGCGCTCCACCAGATCCTGATGATCCCGACCACCTGATCACCCAGGCTCCGAGGGCAAGGTCTACGTCCAAGTACAGGACTTCCAGATCGGGTTCTGGGTCCTCATCGACGATGGTTGCCTGAACATGAGCAACTTCCAGCGCGAGGAGGCGGCCCGGCAGCTCACGCAGCGCGAGGTGTTGGCCGCACCACCCGTTCCCCGGCTGTCCTGCGCACGAGCGCGAGGTGCGCTGCGCGAAGGAGACGAAGCAACTGCCCCAGTCGGTGAAGGACCGGGCGGGGCAGCGGATCGGGCCCGTGGTGTCCGTACACGACGCCTCACACGACTGGCACCGCTCCCGGGCGTGCAAGCTGACCGGCCAGGGCGGGGTCCGCTGAAGTGTCCCACCGTCGGCGAAGATATTCACCCGCGAGACCAGCGCCCACGCCGTGTGGCGGGCCGTACACGCGTAGACCGGCCTGCTGTGTGCCCTGCTCCACGAAACCGGCGAACTCGATCGCGGCGACCGAGGGGAAGCCGAAGAAGCCCTGAGAGCCGCGGCCGACAGCATGAAATGCACCTGGGCCGCGCCGGGAGCCGGCTCACCAGAGATGAGCAGCAGCTGATCCGCGACCACGCGGCCAGCTGCGCCGCATCGGACCGGTACCCCCCGGCTGCGTCCACGGCCTGAATCAGCCGAGAACCTGACTGGGGTCGGGGACCACCGGTCCCGAGCGGCACGCGCTGCGTTGTCTGACCGCGCTGGACGCGATCAGTCGGAAGACCTCTTGATCCCGACCGCCGGGTCTAACGGACCACCCGTGACCGTTCGTGCTGGATGGAGCGTCAGAACTCCCATCGTCGCAGGTCAGCGGGCGTTTCTTCCGCTTCCCGGCCCACAGGACGGCCGTCGCACGGTGAATCCGGGCGGAACAGCTCCAGCTGGTCTCATTTGGTGAGTCGGCGGCGGCGGAAGAAGGCGGCGGCGAGACCGATGAAGGCGAGGAAGCGTTCGGGCTCGCGTTCGTCGCGTCGGTGCAGGTGGCGGGATTCGGTCGGCCTGGTGACGCAGTCATAGCCAGGTCTGCGTGGAACTGGACCAGTCGCCAGAGGTGTCGCCCGCGCCGCGAGCGGATCGGCGGGATGCCCTGCCTCTTCGGCTTGAGTGTCGGGGCGTCGTGGGAGGTTGGCGCCGGTGATGCCCAGCGACACGGGTGGACCGGTGCGTTCGGCGGCGGATGGGTTTCCGAGTCGATCGCGCACCGCGACGCGACCGGTCCGGCTCGCCGGGGGCGCCGAGATCGTCCCGGACAGGCCGTTGCAGCTTGGCCCAGACCCCCCTGGACCACTCGGAGAAATCGGTGGTGGGCGGTCGGTCCGGACGCCCCGAACACCGACGTCACCGCCCGCTGGAAACGCTCCCATAACTCGTCCGGCACCACCCGTTCCATCACTTCCATGTCTCATCGCGAAGCGACGAGGACGCCAAATGAGATCAGCCCGGGCTAAGCGGAATCCAGTCCTACCCTTGCCCCAACCTTTACGTTGTGCTTCTGTTCGTCTTGGCTGTCGCGGACAATGAGAGTGAGAGAGGGGCCTCGTTGTCGTGCGGTTGCGGCAACTACGCGACCGGACGCGGCTCAGCAGCTAAGGGGGAACTATGAGGACATATGACACGACGCCAAGTGCGCCGAATGCCGGTGCGCGCGTCCTTCATAACCGCGAAGTCGGCGAAGAACTATTACTGGTCCGTCGGCAACGGCGTTGCTGTACCACGTGAACTCGATGGCCAGATGAAATAGCCCGGTGCGGCACTGGCAGTCGTAGTCTCCAGCTGGCCGGAAAAACGGGGAAGTGCCCGAATGCTGCCGGGCCTGCATCCCCGTTCCGTTGCGCGGAACAATAAACTCCTCTTGAGATAACCAGTGCGGCGCCTCAGAGACATGCGCGCTGCCGAGTGGCCCGTGGAGTGGTGAGGAAAATGTCGACAGTTGCAGTGATCGGCGCGGGTGTGATGGGCAAGGATGTAGCCATTACCTGCGCTGCCCACGGATACGATGTCGTCCTGGTGGATCGGGACGACGGTGTTGTTGCCGCGGCGCCTCAGCAGATGCGGAAGTCGTTACGCCGGTATCGGATGATGTCGCCGGCGGTGGCCGGCTGGGACTCGTCGGAGGTCCTGGGCCGCATCCGTGTGACTACCGACGACGCCGCTCTCGACGAGGTGGACTGGGTCGTCGAGAACATCGTGGAGAACGTCGCCGCCAAGGAGCAGGTGTACAGCCGTCTCCGTGAGGTGTGCCGGGAGGACGCGCAGGTCGCAGTCAACACCAGCTGCATCTCGATCACCAGGATCGCTGCGCTCATGCCGCGGCCGGACCTCGTCGTCGGCATGCACTTCATGAACCCGGTGCCGCTGATCGGGGGCGTCGAGGTGATTCGCGGTGTGCACACCTCCGACCAGACGGTGAAGGCGGCTGAATCATTCGCCGCCACGATGGGCAAGCAGGCGATTGTCGTCAACGACTCACCTGGATTCGTGTCCAATCGCTTGTCCCACCTGTTCATGAATGAGGCAGCCTTTCTCGTCCAGGACTCGGTGGCTGGGCCCGAACAGATCGATGCCGTTTTCACCCTCGGCTATGGGCATGCGATGGGCCCACTGGCCACTGCCGATCTCATCGGACTGGACACCGTCGTCGACTCCCTGGCCGTGCTCTACGACGAATTCCAGGACTCGAAGTTCAGGTGCTGCCCACTGCTGAAGAAAATGGTCGCCGCAGGGCGGCTCGGACGTAAGAGCGGACAGGGATTCTATACCTACTGATTTTTGTGCCGTACCGATGAACCGAAATTTCAGGTGGTTATGTGAATACGACACGTCCGGGGTGTGAAATGACGCAGTCAATCGCCGACCAGTCGACTGAGGCGGTGACGGCAGCCAAGTGCGTCGTATGGGATCTCGACGATACACTTTGGCATGGCACATTGGCTGACGGCGACGACGTAGTACTCAAAGACGGGGTGGCCGAAATCGTCCGGACCCTCGATGCGCGCGGGATCCTGCAATCGATCGCGAGTAAGAACAACCATGACGATGCGGTGCGAAAGCTGAACGATTTCGGTATCGCCGAGTACTTTCTGCGCCCGCAGATCAACTGGAACAGCAAGTCCAGTTCGATCGCCGCGATCCGGGAGCAATTGAACATCGGTATCGACACCATCATGTTCGTCGACGACCAGGCCTACGAGCGTGACGAGGTGGCGTTCGTCCATCCCCGGGTGGAGACCGTCGACGCGGCGGAGTACCGCAGCCTGGCATCGGCCCCCAGGCTGACGCCGGCCGTGGTGACCGACGACGCGCGGCGACGGCGACTGATGTACCTGGAGGACGAGGCGCGTGCCGAATCGGAGGGGGGGTACCAGGGGCCGCGGGAGGATTTCCTGCGCAGCCTCGACATGGTGTTCTCGATTTCCCGGGCTACCGAGGAGGACCTGGCGCGGCTGGAGGAACTGACCCGGCGGACCAACCAGCTGAACTCGACCGGCGTCCACTATTCGTACGACGACCTCGAGCGACTGCTCGACGATTCCGGACACGACCTGTGGGTGTGCGAGCTGGTCGACCGCTACGGTTCCTACGGCAAGATCGGCATGGCGCTGGTCGCGAAGGACGACCACCGCTGGACGATCAAGATGTTGCTGATGTCCTGCCGGACCGTGTCCAAGGGCGTCGGGACCGTACTGCTGTCCGCGTTGATCCAGCGCGCCTCCGAGCAGGGCGTCCGCCTGTTCGCCGACTTCCGTCGCACCGACCGGAACCGCCAGATGCTGCTGACCTACCAGCTGGCGAACTTCCAGGTCGTGTCCTCCGACGGCGCGAACTACCTGTACGAGAACGATCTCAGTGTCCACCAGGAATACCCCGACTACATCGTGGTCAACATCGATGCCGAGTGAGGCGGTCAACGATATGACGAGCCAAACGGAGACGGACGCGGCAGCCGCGATCCGGGCCTACGTGCGACAGCACATGTCCACATTGAGCGAGGCCGACCTGCACGACGACGACAACATCTTCGAGAAGGGTTTCGTCACCTCGGTCTTCGCCATGCAGTTGCTGGACCATCTCGAGACCACCTTCGGAGTGGAGATTCCCGATGACTGCATCACCCTGCAGAACTTCAGTTCGGTGAACCGGATGGCCGCGATGGTCGGCACGCTGGCAGATGGCATCGATGGCTGAGGCCACCGGGACCGACGCGCTCGCCCGCGCAGCGTCGTTCTCCGCCACGCTGGCGCCGCGTGCCCAGGAGTTCGATCGCACCGAACGCCTCGCACCCGACGTGATCGAGGAGATGGCCGCGGCCGGTTTCCTCGGCGCCGCCATTCCCGTCCGGTGGGGTGGGCTCGGCCTGGACCCGTTGGCGTATGGGGAATTGACCGAGACGATCGGCAAGGCCTGCTGCTCGACGCGGGCGCTCCTGACCGTCCACACCTCCCTGATCGGGGAGACGCTCGCCGAGCGCGGCTCGGCCCGGCTCAAGGAGAAGTACCTCCCGGACCTGGCCGCCGGACGGCGCATCGGCTGCTTCGCGCTGTCCGAGCCCGGCGCCGGCTCCGACGCGGCCTCGGTGTCGACCACGTACGTGGGCAAGGGCGATGTCTTCGTCCTCAACGGCGAGAAGAAGTGGATCTCCTTCGCCGGCCTCGCCGACGTGTTCCTGGTCTTCGCCACCGACAACGGCGCGGTCAGTGCCTTCATGGTCGACCGGGACACCGACGGAGTCGAGGTCCACCCGATGTCGGGTCTGCTCGGCAACCGGGCGACCCACATGGCGCGGGTCTCGTTCACTGACGTGGCGGTGCCGAAGGAGAATCTCGTCGCCGGCATCGGCGCGGGGTTCGGGTTCGTCGCCAACACCGCGCTGTTCTTCGGCCGGTACAGCATCGCTTGGGCCGGGGTGGCGATCGCGCAGGCGGCGTTGGAGCAGATGTGCGCGTACGCGACGAGCCGGGTGCAGTTCGGCGTGAAGATCGGCGCCCATCAGCTGGTGCAGAAGATGGTGGCCGACGCCGTGTCCAACGTCGCCGCCGCCCGTGAGCTGTGCCGCCGGGCCGGCCGGTCACGGATCGAGCGCGACCAGGATGCCGTCATGCACACCAACGTGGCCAAGTACTTCTCGTCGACGATCGCCCAGCAGGTCACCTCGGACGCGGTGCAGGTGCTCGGCGGCAACGGGTGCTGGTCGGAGTATCCGGCGGAGCGCCTTTTCCGGGAGGCGAAGATCCTCGAAATCATCGAGGGTACCTCGCAGTTGCAGCAGATTCTGATCGCCGACCACGGCTACAAGTCGTTCGCGGGAAGACACGGGGGCAACCTGTCATGACGCACACCGACGGCGTGGGGGGCGGACGCCCGCGGGGCAACATGTCCGCACTTCCCTGGATCCTCGGCGCCGAAACCGACGACACGCTGCGATCCTCGGCGCGGCGGCTGCGCCGGTACGTCGAGCAGACCGACCCCGACCCATGGGCCGTGGGCCGCGCTCTCGCCGCGACGAACCCGCCGCACGGGCACCGCGCGGTCGTATGGGCTCACGGAGGTGACGTCGCAGCCGCACTGACGGCGGTGGAGCACGGCCGGCCCCACGCACACGTCCTCCGGGGCACGGCCCCTGAGGAGACCGGCCCGGTGTTCGTCTTCCCCGGTCAGGGTGCGGTGTTCCCCGGCATGGGCGCCGCCCTGCTGGAATCCTCGCCGGTCTTCGCCCGTCGGCTCGGCGAGTGCGCCGAGGCGCTTGAACAGCACGTCGACTGGTCGCTGCTCGACGTGCTGCGCGGGGAGGGTGCCGCCGGACAGGAACTTGGCCCCGACGTGGTCGAGCCCGCCTTGTTCGCCGTCATGGTCTCGCTGGCCGAGCTCTGGCAGTCCCACGGCGTCCGTCCCCGCGCCGTGGTCGGATTCAGCCTCGGCGAGATCGCGGCCGCCTGCGTCTCCGGTGCCCTGTCACTGGAGGAGGCCACACGGGTCGCGGTGCTCTGGAGCCGGGCGCACGTTCCCCTGGTGGGTCAGGGGTCGATGGCCATCATCGGGCTCACCGCCGACGAGGTCACCGAGCGGTTCGGCCCCTCCGGGGCAGGCCTGGACATCGCGGGACGGCTCGCACCGCGCTCCGTGGTCGTGGCCGGCACCACGCCCGCCATCGAGGAGACCATCGAGGTCCTGCGCGAGGAAGGCTCCTACGCCCAGAAGCTCTCGGTCGACTTCCCGGCGCACTCGCCGCGGGTGGAGGGACAACGCGAGCACCTGCTCGCCTCTCTCGGGGTCGTGGCCCCGCGCGCCACCGAGCTCCCGTTCCACTCCAGCGTGACCGGGGGGCGGATCGATACCGCCGACCTGGACGCGGAGTACTGGTACCGCAATCTGCGACAGCCCGTACTGTTCGAACAGGCGGCCCGGGCGGCTCTGGCCGACGGACACCCGGCGCTGGTGGAACTCAGCGCGCACCCGGTGCTGCTCACCGCGATGAACGAGATCGTGGGAGGCGGCGCGACGCCGGTGATCGGCACGCTGCGTCGGGACCAGCAGGGGATGGACCGGTTCGGGGCGTCGCTGGCCGAGGCGTACGTACGTGGCGTCACCGTCGACTGGCGCCCGGTGTTCGAGGGACGCGGGGCAGAGATCGACCTGCCCGACCTGGTTACTCCAGCCATCGACGAAGCCCTCGTGGTCGAGGCCGGACCCGAACCCGGCCCGGCGGGAGCGAGTGACCCGGTGGACGCGGTGTTCGCACACATCCTCGGTGAACTGGGCTTCGGTGCCGCCACGGAGCTGCCATCGCCGGCGCCGGGTGCCGCGGCTGTGGCGACTGACGCCGACGAACAGAGCCTGTTCGACCTGGGATTCGACTCGATCCAGCTGGTCCGGCTGCAGACGCAGCTCCAGCGCCACCTCGACGTGACGCTGGAGAGCACCTGCATCATCGACCATCCCAGGATCGGGGCCCTGGTCGGCGAGATCCGGCGGAGGCTGGATGGCCGGAGCACGGGCCGGGCCCGTACCGACGCGTCGACGCCGGCCGCCGCACCGGCGCCGACGAAGGCCTCGGCGTCGAGGGTGCCGTCGACCGAGCCCGTCGCCGTGGTCGGGATGTCCTTCCGGTTGCCCGGTGGGATCCGGACCCGGGAACGGCTCTGGGACGTGCTGAGCCGCCAGGAGGACGTGGTCACCGACGTCCCGGCCGACCGGTGGCCGCAGAGTCCTCTGGATCTGGGCGAGGTGACCACTACCCAGGGCGGGTACCTTCCCGACGTCGACCAGTTCGACCCGCTGTTCTTCAACATCTCGCCGCATGAGGCCGAACAGATGGACCCGCAGCAGCGGCTGCTCCTCGAGCTGACGTGGGAGGCCTTCGAGGACGCCGGGATCGATCCGTACGCGGCGGGCGAGAACGGCCGGGTCGGCACGTTCGTAGGCGTCTACAACAACGACTACCGGCAGGTCGGCAAGGATCTGGGCTACTCGCACGAGGCGTACGCCTACACCGGCAACATGGCGAACGCCGCCGCCGGACGGCTCTCCTACGTGTACGGCTTCCGCGGTCCGAGCATGGCGATCGACACCGCCTGCTCCTCGTCGCTGTACGCCCTGCATCTGGGTGCCCGGGAGCTGAAACAGGGCGGCTGCGACCTGGTCGTGGCGGCCGGGGTGAACCTGATCCTGAGCCCGGAGGGCCACCTGTCGTGGTCCCGGCTGCGGGCCCTGTCGCCGTCCGGGCGGTGCCGGAGCTTCGACGCCGGTGCCGACGGCTACATCCGCAGCGAGGGCGGCGCGGTCGTCGTACTCAAGCGGCTCTCCGATGCCGAGCGGGACGGCGACGACATCCTGGCCGTGCTCAGCGGTTCGGCGGTGAACCACAACGGCCACAACGGTGGGTTCACCGTGCCGAACGGGACGGCCCAGGCCGGGGTGATCGAGGAGGCCCTCGCCGAGGCGGAACTCGGAATCGAGGACGTCTCCTATGTCGAGGCACACGGCTCGGGGACGCCGATCGGCGACCCGCAGGAGATCAACGCCCTGGCGCGGGTCTTCGCCGGTCGCTCGGCTCCGCTGCGGGTCGGCAGCGTCAAGTCCAACCTCGGTCACCTGGAGTCCGCCGCCGGGATGGCGGCGCTGTGCAAGATCGTGGTCTCGCTCGAGCACGGCCGCCTGCCGGGAACACTGCACTTCCGTACCGGAAACCCGATGGTGGACTGGGCATCGATCCCGATCGAGGTCGTCGGCAGCGAGACGGCGTGGGAGCCCAGCGGTGGACGCCGGCGTGCCGGCATCAGCTCCTTCGGCATCAGCGGAACCAACGCCCACCTGATCGTCGAGGAGTACGACCGGCCCCAACCGGCCGTCGCCCCGCTCGACGCGTCGCCGCCCGACGTGCCGCGGTTGCTGCCGGTGTCCGCGGGCTCCGACCGGGCGCTGCGGACCGCCCTGGAGAACCTCGCCGAGTGGAGTTCCCGGACACCGGCCGAGGCGGCTGACATCGCCCGGACCCTGGGCGCCCGGCGAAGTCTCCGGCACCGCGCCGCACTGGTGTGCGCGGACGTCTCCGACATCCCGGCCGCCGTCGGGACCGCAAGGGAATCCCGGTCTCCGGCACCTTCCGGACGCGGCGGTGCCGAGGAGGTATTCGTCTTCTCCGGCCAGGGCACGCAGTACCCGGGGATGGCCCGGGAGCTGTACGACCACGCCGAGGCTTTCCGGCACGAACTGGACGAGCTCGGCGACGAGTTCCGCCGGGCGGGCGGCATCGGGCTGCTGGACATCATGTTCGGCGACGACGCGGACGCGTTCCGGTCGCCGCTGTACTCCCAGCCGATGATCTTCGCGGTGGAACTGGCACTGGCCCGGTACTGGACGACGCTGGGGGTGACCCCGGTCGCCGTCATCGGGCACAGCATCGGCGAGTACGCGGCCGCCTGCTTCGCCGGCGTCATGGGGCGTGAGGACGCGGTCGACCTGGTGATGCACCGGGCCCGCGTCATGGAGGACACGCCGCGCAACGGCTCGATGGCGACCCTGCTGTGCTCGTTGGACCGCGCCGAGGAACTGCTCCGGCCGTTCCCCGACGTGAGCGTGGCCGCCGTGAACGCACGGGAGAACGTCACCGTGTCCGGGCTGACCGACAGCGTCAACGCCGCCCTGAAGGCTGCACGCAAGCAGCGGATCTTCTCCGAGCGTCTGGAGGTGTCGCATCCCTTCCACTCCGCCCAGATGGCCCAAGGTGCCGAGCGTCTGCACCAGCTGATCCGCGATCACCAGTTCGACGCTCCCACGATCCCGTGGTTCTCCGCCCAGACCGGGGCGCCGGTGGGACGCGACAGCACGATCGACGCCGCGTACTGGAGTCGCCATCTGGTCGAGCCCGTCATGTTCCGGAAGGCCGTCGGGGCGGCGTACGACGCCGGCCTGCGCACCTTCGTCGAGATCGGTGCGATGGCGACCCTCGGGGGCCTGATCGCCCAGGAGTTCCCCGACGAGGTGCTGGTCCTGCCGAGTCTGCGCAAGGGACGTTCGGACGTCCGCCAAATGCTCGAGAGCGCCGGCCGACTGTGGGAGCACGGCCGCGACCTCGCCTTCGACCGGCTGCCGGGAACGCCCGGGCGGCGGGTGCGGGAGCTGCCGCACACCCCTTGGGACCGGCAACGAATCTGGTATCCCGACCGCACGGGAAAGGGCGGCGACGTCGTGGCAGCCAGCGCTCACGAGGCAGAGATCACCGCACCGGACCCCGCGGCCGGCCGGGCCCCGGTCCTCGGGTTCGTCAAGCAGGCGCTGAACCAGGTCACCGGAGCCGCCGCCGGGGACATGGAGGAGTCCCTGGAGCTGTTCTCGCTCGGGGTCGACTCCCTCATGCTCGTCCAGCTGGGCAAACGCGTCGAAATGGAATACGACGTCGACATCCCGATCAGGAAGTTCTTCGAGTCGCTGCACACCCTCGGCGCGGTGACGGACTTCGTCCTCCAGCACCGGCCCGCCGAGGTGGCGGCGAGCGCGGCTCCTGAGCCGATCGCCGCGCCGGCGGCCGCCGACGCGGTTCCCACCTCGGCGAGCGGTGCGGTGGCCGCCGCGGCGGCCACCCTGAACGGCAGCGGTGCAGGCGGTGGAGCAGGCACCTCGGCACCGGGCGTGGAGGGGGTCATCCGTTCCCAGCTGGCCCTGATGGAGCAGCAGTTGCAGGTGCTGGCAGGGACCGTCGCCGCCCCGGCACCCGCCGCCCCGGCACCCGCCGCCCCGGCACCCGGTGCTCCGCCGGTACCGGTGCGGGCGAAGCGGCAGCCGGCCAAGAAGGTGGGGACGTACTCGAACAACATCGAGCTCGCCGCCGACCGGCTCACCGACGAGCAGAGCCGGTTCGTCCGTGACTTCGTCGTGAAATACACCGCTAAAACCTACCAGTCCAAGGTCTTCGCTAACGAGCACCGGAAGACCCTGGCCGACTGGATCTCCTCGCTCAACTTCAATCCGAGCCTGAAGGAAACCGTCTACCCGGTGGTCTCCGCCCGGTCTCAGGGCGCCTTCTTCTGGGACCTGGACGGCAACGAGTACCTGGACACCGCCATGGGCTACGGGGTGCACTTCTTCGGACACCAGCCCGATTTCGTCGTCGACGCGGTGCGTGACCAGCTTGAGCGCGGATACGAGTTGGGGCCGCAGAACCGGCTGGCCGGCGAGGTGGCCGAGCTCATCCACGAGATGGCGGGCGCCGAGCGGGTGGCGTTCTGCAACACCGGGACCGAGGCCGTCATGGTGTCGGTACGACTGGCGCGGGCCGTCAGCGGCCGCGACCGGATCGCCCGGTTCACCACTTCGTTCCACGGTGCGTACGACGCGGTGCTCGCCGAGGCCGACGGTTCGGACAGCATGCCGATGTCGATCGGCATCCCGCAGTCGATGGTCGACGACACGATGGTGCTCACCTACGGGAGCCCGGAGGCCCTGGAGCGGATCCGGGAACACGGTCATGACCTGGCCGCCGTCCTGGTGGAACCGGTGCAGTCGCGCAACCCCGGTTTGCAGCCGCGGGAGTTCCTGCGGGAACTGCGGGAGATATGCACGGAGCACGGGATCGCCCTGATCTTCGACGAGATGATCGTCGGGTTCCGGGTCGAGCTGGGCGGCGCCCAGTCCTACTTCGGCGTCGAGTCCGACATGTCGCTCTACGGCAAGCTCGTCGGCGGCGGCATGCCGATCGGCATCATCGCCGGGAAGAGCCGGTACCTGGACGCCGTCGACGGCGGTGCCTGGTCCGACGTCGACGACTCCAAGCCGGCCGTCCCGACGACCTTCTTCGCGGGCACGTTCTGCAAGCACCCGTTGACGATGGCGGCGTGCAAGGCGGTCCTGACCCGCTTGCGGGAATCCGGCGCCGAGGAACTGCCCCGGCTGAACCGGTTCACCGAGGAGTTCGCCCAGCGCGCGAACGACTACTTCGAGGCGGCCGACGTGCCCCTGAGGGTGGGCCACTTCTCCTCGCTGTACCGCTACGAGCCCATGGTCGCCGCGGACATGGCCGGTCTGGCCATGACGCTGAACCTGTTCTTCAAGCTGATGGCCTACCACGGCGTCTATGTATGGGAACGACGCACGGCGTTCTTCTCGTTCGCGCACACCCGGGAACACCAGGACCGGATCCTCGATGCGATCGGCGCGAGCGTGGAGGCGCTGCGCGCCGGTGGCTTCGACTTCCGCCGGGCGGTGTCGTCGCCGGCCAAGACGTCGCCGGCCGAGGCGACACCGGCCAAGACGACTCCGGCCGAGGCGACGTCGTTGCAGGAGAAGGGCGTCTACGTCCTGTCCCGCATGCGCGGCGGCAACGAGGCCTACCAGATCCTCGCGGGACTGCGCTTCGACGGCCCGCTCGATCCCGCCGCTGTGGACCGGGCGTTCGCGGCCATCGCCGGCAAACACCCGAAGCTGCGGAGCCGGTACGAGATCGACGCGACCGAGATCCGCGCCCGGGTCGAGCCGCACGTCACGGTCGAGTCCCACCTGTTCGACCAGCTCCGGACCCCGGACCTGAGCACCGAGGACATCAGGGCGGCGATGAACGCGCCGTTCGACCTCGACACGGCGCCGCTGTGGCGGTACGGCATCGTGATCGACACCGAGGGTGTGCACCACCTGGTGCTCTCGTTCCACCACATCATCGCCGACGGTGCCTCGCTGGAGATCATCCTGGATGACCTTGCCGCCCACCTCACGCACGGCAGACTGGTCGAGGAGGCGCCCACCGCCGGGTACGAAGCGCTCGTACGACTTCAGTCCGAGGTGGCCGACCGGCCCGAGTACGAGCGGCACCGGCAGTGGTGGCTGCGACAGTTCGAGACACCGCCGGAACTCCTGGACGTCCCCTCCGACGCGCCGTATCCCGTGGTGAGCGACTTCGCCGGCCATCATCACTACTTCATGATCGACGGCGATCTGCACGAGGCGGCCACGGCCATGATCCGGCGGCACAAGACGACACCGTTCGTCTTCTACCTGTCGTTGTGGTCGGTGCTGCTCTCCAGGGTCGGCAAGAGCGCGGACCTGTGCATCGGCGTGCCGATGGACCAGCGCATCCTCGGCTCGTTCGAGCGGACGGTCGGCATGTTCGCCCAGTCGCTGCCGCTACGGATCAGCCCGACGCCGGACACGCGGGTCAGCGAGCTGCTCGTACAGGTCCAGGACACCAGCCTCGCCGCCATCGACCACTCGCTGTACGCGTACGAGACGCTGGTCCAGGAACTGGATCTCACGCGTGACTACGGCCGCAATCCCCTGTTCGACGTGAACTTCACGTTCACCAACGCCCGGACGCGCGCACACCGGTTCGGCGAGGTCACCGGCACGACCGAGGACTTCGGCGGTGACCGATCCATGGTGGCACTCAACCTCGAACTCACCGAGCGCGATGGCGGGCTGTACGGCGACTTGGGCTTCGGCGCCTTCTACGGCCGGGAGCGTGCCGCCGAGCTGATGGAGCAGTACCAGGCCCTCATAGCGCAGGTGGTCGCCGATCCGGACCGGACCATCGGGGAACTGCCGCTGCTTGACGACACCGCGCGGGACACCCTGCTGGCCTGGGGGGCCGGACCGGTTCGCAGCGAAGTGCCGGGGCTGACCGAGCTGTTCGAAGAGGCGTTCAAGAAGTATGCCGAGGAACCGGCGATCCGTTTCCGCGGCGAGGATCTGACCTACGAACACCTGGCGCAGCGGGTCGACCGCTACGCCGGGCTCCTGCAGGAGCAGGGTGTGGGTGCCGGGGATGTCGTCGGGCTGCTGTTGCCGCCCTCACCGGACCTGGTCGTCGCGATGCTCGCGATCAACCGGGTCGGGGGTGCCTGGCTCCCGATGGACGTGACGAACCCGCCGGCCCGGCTCAGGTCGATGATCGACATCGCCGTACCGGTGAAGGTCGTCTGCTCGACGGAGCTCGCCGTCGCTCTGGAGCTGGGAGAGCGGGCCTTCACGGTTACCAAGGAGTACCTGGCGGCGGCCCAGCCACCGACGGTGGCCCCGGCCAAGGCCGAGGACCTCGCTTACGCCATCTTCACGTCCGGCTCCACAGGCGCCCCCAAGGGCGTCATGGTCACCAATGGGTCCCTGGCCAACTTCCTGTGCGGCATGCCCGACGCGCTCGGGTGGGCGGAGGGCAAGACGGTGGCGTGTCTGACGACGCCGTCGTTCGACATCCACCTGCTGGAGACCCTGCTGACCCTGGCCCAGGGCGGCACCGTGGTCGTCGCCGAGGAGACCGATGCGCGCACGCCGACGGGGCTCGCGGCATTCCTGACCGCCAACGAGGTCGACTACCTGCAGTTGACGCCCACGCGACTGCGCCTGCTGTGCAGCGATCCGCGAGCGGCCGCCGCCCTGGGCTCCCTGGAGAAGATCTTCGTCGGCGGGGAGGCTTTCCCGGAGAACCTGCTGGCCGGCCTGAGGTCGCACGAGTCGTTGCAGATATTCAACGTCTTCGGGCCGACGGAGACCTGCATCTGGTCCAGCGTCAAGGACCTCACCCCCGACACGCCCCTAAGCATCGGGACACCGATCGCCAAC
The DNA here is from genome assembly GCF_040638385.1 of Streptomyces sp. NPDC026589. Lineage (NCBI taxonomy): Bacteria > Bacillati > Actinomycetota > Actinomycetes > Kitasatosporales > Streptomycetaceae > Streptomyces > Streptomyces sp. NPDC026589. The sequence continues at coordinate 265,989 of NZ_JBEZYG010000005.1, read as the reverse complement.
ACGACCTTCTACGTGCTCGACGACCACCTTCAGTTGGTCCCGGAGGGCACCGCCGGGAACCTGTGGATCGGCGGGCTCGGCGTATCGCCCGGGTACCTCGACCGACCGGATCTGACCGAGGACCTGTTCCGGGACGACCCGTTCTCCGGCGGCCGGATGTACCGGTGCGGTGACCAGGCGTACTGGAAGGACGGCGAGGTCCACTGCCTCGGGCGCATCGACAACCAGGTGAAGGTCCGCGGCTACCGGATCGAGCTCGAGGAGATCGAGCTGGCGATGGCCGGGCACGACCTGGTCGCAGGGGCGGCGGCGGTCGTCCGGGAGATATCGCCCGGCAACCACGTCATCGGCGGCTTCTACCAGGTACGCGACGGAGCCCCCCTCCGTCCTGAGGACCTCAAGGAGTTCCTCGCCCGAAGCCTGGCCGACTACATGCTTCCCGCCACGCTGACGGAGGTGCCGCACATCCCGACGACGACGAGCGGCAAGGTGGACCGGCCGGCGCTGGCACGCGTCGATGTGGCCGCCGCCGACGAGCCCGCCGCCGGCGACGACGGCACGCGGTCGCGCGTCGACGAGCAGGTGGTGGCCGCGTGGAAAAAGGTGCTCGGCAACATCCCGATGAGCTACGACGACAGCTTCTTCGACCTCGGCGGGAACTCGTTCAGCCTCGTACTCCTGCTGGAAGAACTGAACACCGCCTTCCCGGACATGCTCGACGTGAGTGACCTGTTCGCCAACCCCACGATCGGGCGTCTGCGCGGCCACCTGGCGACCGAGCTCGCGCGGCGCGCCGGCGACGACGGCCTCGCCGAGGCCGCGATCCCGGTCCCGGCCACCTGGCAGGCCGGCCAGGGGGCGATCGCCGGACGGGTCGAAACGACACTGCCGGGCCGGATCCGCGACACGCTGAACCGACTGCGGGAGGCCACCGGTGACTCGGACGCCCCCTTGCACGCGGCATTCGCCGTCACCCTGGGCAAGCTGCTGGACCGCGACGAGATCACCCTCGGCGTCGTCCGGCCCGCCGGCGATGTGGTGCTGGCCCGGCTCGCACTGGCCGGCAAGACCGATCTGGGCGAGATCGTCGAGGAGTACCGGAGCCACGTCCACTCCGACGGACAGAGGGTGGATCTGCGGCACGCGTCGCCCACCCCGCCCAACGCCGCGGCTGTCACCGTCGGCTGCCGTACCAGCGGCACGCAGGCTGACGCGGCCGAGCTGCTCCGGCACTTCGACATCGTGCTCACGGTGGACTCCCGCACCGAACGGGCCACCGCCTGCATCTCCCATACCCGGACCGTCGACGCCGCACAGATGGAACAGCTCCTGAGCAGCTACATCAAGGTGCTCGGAGTCGTGGACGCCGCCGACTCGAACGCATCGAAGAAAGAGGACCGAGCATGAACAACCTGGTGATCGTGTTCCCCGGTCAGGGCTCCCAGTTCACCGGAATGGGCCGGACCTGGTTCGACACCCACGAAAGTGTCCGTGACCGTTTCACCCGGGCGTCGGAGATCGTGGGCTACTCGCTGGAGGAGCTCTGCTTCTCAGCGGCGCCGACAGAGCTGACGAAGACCCGGCACGCCCAGGTCGCTCTGCTGGTGCTCGGCTACTCGATGCACGAGGTCCTGTCCGCGCAGCGCGAACTCCCGGTCGCGGCCATGGCCGGGCACAGCCTGGGTGAGATCACGGCGCTGGCGTCGGCAGGAGCGCTGAGCTTCGAGGACGCGGTCCGGCTGGTCAAGGTGCGCGGTGAGGCGATGGAGGTCTGTGCCACCGAGAACCGCACAGGCATGATCGCGGTCCGGATGCCGGTCGCCGAGGTCGAGAAGCATGTCGACGAGTTCAACGGCGGGAGCCACGACGTCCAGATCGCGAACTACAACGCCGAGGAGCAGACGGTGCTCTCGGGCACCCTGGACGACCTGAAAGCGATGACCTCCTACCTGGAGGGCCGGGGCCACCGGGTCATCCGGCTCAACGTGGCCGGCGCGTTCCACAGCACGTACATGGCCGGTGCCGTGCCCGCCTACGTCAAGGCGATCGGCGAGATCGAGTTCAGCGCCCCGCGGGTGCCGGTGTACTCCACCATCACCGGCGCCGTCTACGGCAGCGCCCGGGAGATCCCCGACGCGCTCGCCCTCCAGCTGACCAGTCCGGTCCGGTGGAGTTCGGTCGTCTCTTCGCTCGCCACCCAGGACGTGAGCCTGTGGCTGGAGTCCGGACCGAAGAAGGTACTGGCGAAGCTGATCGGCGGCGTGGTCGGCTCGGACGCCGTCCACAGCCTCGATGAGGACACCGACGAGGCGTACGCGGCAGTTGACCGCCTGATCGAGGCGAAGAAGGCCGAACCCGGGCTGGCGGGGCTGTGCATGGGGGCGGCCGCGGCGACGCGGAACCGGAACTTCGACGACACCGCGTACACCGCGGGCGTGCTGACGCCCTATCGCAAACTCCAGGAACTGAACCGGATGGACAAGGACGAGCTCACCGAGGAGCAGAAGCGTTCCGCGGTGGAGCTGCTCCTGACGATCATGCGGACCAAGAGGGTTCCCGAGGCGGAGCAGAGCGACCGGATCGCGTCGATCCTGCGCCGGACCGGTGACGCCGCCCTCGAGCCGACAGCCGGAGGGTCCACCGCATGACGTCCCTGCTCGGTCTGGATGATCTGGACCTGTCCCGCACCGACTCGGACGACGAGGTGCGCATCACCCGCTCCGGCGCGGAGCGGACGACAGCCCCCGTGGCGATCGTCGGGATGAGCGGCCGCGCCGGCGAGGCGGCGAACCTCGACGAGTTCTGGTCGATGATCCTGCACGGCGGGGAGGGGTACCGTGCCCTGTCCAAAGAGCGCTGTGCCGACATCGACGCGTTCCTGACCGCCCGCGGTGCGCCGCTGCCGGAGACCGATGAGCGCTACATCGGCGGCACGCGGATGCCGTCGGTGGCTGAGTTCGACCACAGGTTCTTCTCGTTGTCTCCGCTCGAGGCCAAGACCATCGACCCCCACCAGCGGATCTTCCTCGAGACGTCATGGGCCGCACTGGAGGACTCCGGCTACCTGAGCAAGGAGATCCGGGGCGAGAAGGTCGGCGTCTACGTGGGCATGTCGGCCGACTTCGGGATGTCCTACCGCGCGATCGTCCAAGGGATCGCGCCCGACGCCCCGGAGATCGCCGTCGCCGGCAACATCGCGTCGATCATCGGCAGCCGGCTGGCCTACCTGCTCGATCTACGAGGCCCCTCGATGCTCGTCGACACGGCTTGCTCGTCCGGGCTGACGGCGGTGTACACGGCCTGCCGCGCGATCCAGGCCGGCGAATGCACGATGGCGCTGGCCGGCGCCGTGAACTGTGACCTGTTGCCGCTCGTGGCTGACGAGTCCGGCATCGGCATCAAGTACATCCGCGACAACGCCGCCGCCGACGGTCGCACCCGGACGTTCGACCGACGCAGCGACGGCACCAGCGCCGCCGAGGGGTGCTTCGCCTTCGTCCTCAAGGATCTCGACCTCGCCCGTCGCGACGGAGACACCATCCACGCGGTCATCATGGGCGGCGCGGTCAACCAGGACGGGGCTTCCAACGGCATCACCGCCCCGAACGTGGCGGCACAGGCCGACTTGATCGAGGCAGCCCAGACCGACGCCGGTGTCACAGCCGACCAGATCAGCTTCATCGAGGCGCACGGCACGGCCACCAAGCTCGGCGATCCGGCCGAGATCGGCGGCATCGAGCGTGCGTTCTCCCGCCAGACCTCGCGGCGGCAGTTCTGCGGTATCGGCACGGTCAAGACGAACATCGGCCACATGGACAATGCCTCGGGCCTGGCCGGTCTTGCCAAGCTCGTGCTGTCCCTACGCCACCGGACTCTTCCGGCAAGCCTCCATTTCGCCGAGCCGAACCCGAACATCAACTTTCCGCAATCGCCGGTGTACGTCAACGACCGAACGGTCCCGTGGCCCGGCGACGACCAGGAAACGCTCTACGCGGGGATCAGCAGCTTCGGGCTGAGCGGCACGAACTGCCACCTCATCGTCCGCAGCGCCGACCCGGCCCCGGCCCGGGAAGCGTTCCAGCAGGCGAGCGAGTGCTTCTTGCTGCCTTTGAGCGCTCCAGACCCGCGGGGCCTGGGCAGGCTCGCGCGGCTTTACCGTGACTTCGCTCTCAGCGCCGACGTGGAGCCGTCCGATGTGGCCTTCACCGCCTCGATCGGCCGTCTGCACCATCGCTGCCGTGCTGCGTTCGTCTTCTCGGACCTTCAGGAACTCGCGGGCCATCTCAGCGAGTTCGTGGACGCCGCCGGCACTCCCGACGTCGGCGACGACGTGAGCCGGGGCGATTTCCGGGTGGTGCTGGATCACAGCGAGAAGCGTGACGCGCATGACGTCACCGAGAGCGAACGCGCGAAGCTGGACCGGGAGGCGGCGGCCCTGGTGGCCGGGGCGGACACCGGTCGCGGCCTGGTCCGCCGACTCGCCTCGCTCTATACCCGGGGTGCGGAGATCGACTGGCGCGCGGCGACGTCCGAGGGGGCACGCCGGGTGCCACTGCCGGCGTATCCCTTCGAGCGGACCCGGTGCTGGATCGAGGCCGACCGTGCGAGCGCCCGGAGTGGCGGGCTGCCGGCAGCGGCCGACGTCGTGCGCATGTGGGATCGGGACGTCGTCATCCATCGGCTGCGCCCCGATGACCACTGGGAACTGGCTGAGCACCGGGTCCACGGGGTCAGCGTGCTGCCCGGGACGGGACTGGTGGAGATGATCGTCGCGGCCGCGCAGCAGCGGGGTCGCAGTTCCGCCGGGCTGACCCTGCGGAACGTGGTGTTCGAGACGCCGCTGGCCGTTCCGGACGGCGACGAGGCCGAGGTGCACGTCATCATCACTGGTGATGACGACATCGCCGACGCCGTCATCACCAGCCGGACCGCCCATGGCACGTGGGTCAGGAACGCGCGGGCCGAACTCTCCCTCGCGGACCCCGGTCCCGGCGAGCTCCTGCCGGTGGATGATGTACGGCGCCGGCTGAACCGCCCGATCCGGGAGCCTGAGGGAGCGGACCGCACGAAGGGCCTGGAGGCCGGCGAGCACTGGAACGTGAGCCTGCACGACGCCCTGACCGACGACGAGTCGGCCGAGATCCTGTACGACCTGGAGCTTCCGGCGCGCTACCAGGACGAGATCGGCGACTACGTCCTGCACCCGGCGCTGTTCGACGCACTCATCAATGCTCCGAGCAACCATTACGACGACGAGCGGTTGTACCTCCCGTTCTCCTACGGCTCGCTGACCGTCCACGGCCCGCTCCCGGCCCGCGTCGTCGCACACTTCCGGAAGCGGCCGGAGTCGATCCCCGGCCGGTTGTACGCGTTCGACATCCGGGTCGCCGACCCCGACGGCCACGTCGCGCTGACCGTCGACAACTACTGCCTCATGTCCGCCGCCGACCTCGACCTGGGTGACTCCTCGGCGTACGGCTATGTGCAGGAGTACCGGCGGACGACGCAGCGCCCCACCGCGTCGCCCTCCGGGGACGGCACCGGCGCCGTGCTGCTGTGCGGCGACTTCGGGGACGCGTCGGACGGCCTGGTGTGTGCGGTCGAGGCGGCTGGCTACACCCCCGTGCGGGTGGCGGAGTCCGCAGTCGGCGACCCGGATGAACCGCTGGGCGGGGTCACGGAGTTCGTCTTCGCGCTGCTGTCGTCAGTCCCGGCGGCCGACACCTCGCTGGCCGAGCAGGTGGCCGGGCCGGTCGACCGGGCGGTGGCCATGCTGGGCCGGATCGCGCAGGCCAAACCGGTCGTGCACGGCCACCTGGTGGTCGTGACCCGGGACGCGCTCGCGGTCACCGGCGAGGAGACGGACCTCGATCCGGGCCAGGCCGGCGTGCTGGGCGCCATGCGGGTCGCCGCGCTGGAGTACGCGTCGCTACGGATACGCTGTGTCGACAGCGACGCGCACACCGCGCCGGAGACCCTGGTCGCCGAGGCCGCCGCGACCGATCGGCCGCCGTTCGTGCTCTACCGCGGCGGGCAGCCGTACGAACCGACCATGAGCAGGCACGCCGTCGCGGCCGGGTCCACGTCGTCGCCCGTCGCTGCCGCTGACGGGGTGGTCGTCGTCTCCGGCGGCACGGGGGATCTCGGCACCGCGGTAACCGAGTACCTGGTCGGCCGCGGAGCACGCCGGGTCGTCCTGCTGGGTTCGCCGGGCGCCGACACCGAACGGGCCGAGTGGGAACGGTGGTCCGGCGAGCTGGACGTCTTCGAGGTGCTCCGGGTCGACCTCGGCGAACGGTCGGCGGTACTGGACGCCGTTGACGGCGTCAGGCGGCGGCACGGCCGGATCTCGGGCATCCTGCACCTGGCCGGCCGGCCGGGCAGCGGGTTCCTCTACACCAAGAGCGCCGAACAGTTCGCCGGCGTCTACCGGCCCAAGGCGCTGGGCGGCGTGTACCTGCACGAGGCTACGCACGCCGACGACTTGGACTTCTTCGTCACGTTCTCGAGCATCTCCGGTCTGGATCTGGCTCCCGGGCAGACTGACTACACTGCCGCCAATCTCGTCCTGGACAGCCTGGCACAGTACCGGCGTCTGCACGGGTTGCCGGCGGTGAGCGTCCAGTGGCCCGCCTGGCGGGAGACCGGGATGGCCTGGCGGCTGGGCGCGGTGGAGGAGGAGGGCCGTTTCCTGCCCCTGGACACCGGCGAAGCGCTCGACGTGTTCGGTGCACTGCTGGCTCGGCCCGACCACCCGGCGGTACTCATGCCCGGCCGGATGCGTGCCACAGGGCCGGCGTCGCGGCCCGCAACGCAGCGCGGGCCGTCAGCGACGAGCACACGCACGGTGACGTTGCACGGCCTGGACACCGTCGGCGACGTCGAACGCTCGGTGGCCGAGATATGGGGCGCCACGCTGGACATCACCGAGTTCGACGCCTTTGAGAACTTCGGCGAGTTGGGCGGTAACTCGCTATTGACTTCGCAAATGTTTAAGCACTACGACGAGCGATATCCAGGAATTATGGATATAACCGACCTGTTTAGATACACTACGATCGCCGACCAGGCAGCGTATATCAGATCGCGACGCGGCGTCGGGGATGCTGGGGCTGGGGAGTCACAGTCGGAGATCGCCAGCGATAGCGACAGCATTGACCAACTGCTGGACATGTTGACCGAGGGAACCCTCTCTGTCGAAGAGTCCAAAGATCTCCTTTAGGGGTTGGGATCCAGATGGACAACGTGAAGTCTTTCATCCTTCAGCAGCTCGTGAAGGAGCAGATCAGCAAAGCAGAGGCCAAGGCGCTGCTGGTCGAGTTGACCAAGGGAAAGCTGCACCAGGACGTCGCCGTGATCGGTTTGGCCGGACGTTTTGCGGAAGCTGACGGGGTCGATGAATTCTGGGAGCTGCTCAAGGTCGGGAAATCATCGATCCGCGACTATCCGCAATTGCGGAAGAATGATCTGAACCAGGTCCTGCGAGACCCCCACTATTCCGAGCTGCTGCTCGGCAGGGTGGTCGATGAGGCCGATCTGGATAAGATATACGCGCGCACCGGATACTTGGAACGGATCGACCAGTTCGACGCCAGATTCTTCGGGATCCCGCCGCTCGAGGCGGACTACATGGACCCCCACCAGCGGGTCGCACTCGAAGTTGCCTACGAAGCGCTCGAGAACGCCGGATACGGCGGCACGAGTGTCAAGGGGAGCAATACGGGAGTGTTCCTCGGTCGTGACTACACGAACCACTCGTATTACCGCATGGTCTCCGAGGAGAACCCGATGCAGCTGTCCGGCTCGTGGGAGGGCCTGGTGGCCAGCCGGATCTCCTACCTGCTGGACCTCAAAGGGCCGTGTCTCATGCTGGACACCGCGTGCTCGGCGGGCAGCGTCAGCATCCATCAGGCCATCCAGTCGTTGGTACTGGGCGAATGCGACATGGCACTGGCCGGCGGTCTCAACCTCACGACGCTCGGCGAGACGACTGCCGAGTACGGCGCGGGGCTGAGCCTGGACAGTGTGATGTCCGATGACGCTGTGCGCACTTTCGACGCCCGTGCGACCGGGACGCAGTGGGCCGAAGGCGCCGGCATCGTCCTGCTCAAGCCACTGAATCGTGCACTGGCCGACCGCGATCACATTCGGGCGGTCATCAAGACCTCCGCCATCAACAACGACGGCGCCTCCAGCAGCATCACCGCGCCCAACGCGCTGATGCAGGAGAGGGTGATCCTCGACGCGTGGGCGAAGGCCGGCATCGACCCGGAAACCATCAGCTACGTGGAGGCGCACGGCACCGGAACGGTGCTCGGCGACCCTATCGAGATCAAGGGCCTGACCAATGCCTTCCGTCGGCACACCGCTCGCCGGCAGTTCTGTGGGGTCGGTTCACTGAAGACGACGATGGGCCACATGGTGGCCGCATCGGGGGTGGCGTCCCTTGCCAAGGTCGTGAAGTCGCTGGAGACGCGTACCTTGGCGCCCTCCGGCAACTTCGAGGAGCCCAACCCGTACATCAACTTCCCCGACAGTCCGCTGTACGTCAATGACCGGCTGGGGCCGTGGGAGGCCGGCGACGGTCCGCGCCGCGCCGCCATCAACTCGTTTGGATTCATCCGCACGAACAGTCACGTTGTGCTGGAGGAAGCCCCCGAGTACCGCAGCGAGGAGCAGCGACAGGAGCGCTACTTCTTCACCGTCAGTGCCAAGACCGACGCAGGGCTGCGGGAACTGCTGGACCAGTACAGCATCATGCTGGCTGACTCCCCCTGGTCGCTGGCCGACATCTGCTACACCTCCAACATCGGACGTGGCCATTACGAGCACCGGGTACTCGTAGTCGCCGCGACGAAGGATCAGCTCGCCGAATCCTTGGACCGGCTGCGACGGCGTGGTCTCGGAAGTTCCCCGGATCAGGGAATCTTCTACGGTGTGCACGCCATGGTGAGCGAAAAGAAGGACGCCCCGGAGCCGGGCGACATCACCGCCAAGGACGCCCGGCGGCTCGCGAAGTCGGCGAATGCCCAGATCGCCGATATCCAGTCCGACGGGGCAGGCGTCGCCGGCCTGGGCGATGCGTACATCCGTGGCGCCTCCATCGACTTCGGACCGTACTATGACGGCGAGGCCCGGCGACGTGTGCCGCTGCCCACCTATCCGTACGAGAAGGTCCGCCACTGGGCCAAGCCTGTGAAGACGCACGTCGACGGGGTTGCGGCCGTCAAGCGGACCCACCCGCTGCTCGGCGCGGAGGTCAGCCGGTCGGATTCGCGCGTCGTATTCGAGAACACGCTGTCGGTGGATCGGCACTGGGTGCTGTCGGACCACCGGATCGGTCACACCTCGGTTATCCCGGGAACGACGTATCTCGAAATGGCCCGCGCGGCATACGCTGCGGTGGAGAACACGCAGCGTATGCGGTTCGACAACGTCTTCTTCCTCGTTCCCCTGGCCGTACAGGACGGGGTCGGTGCCGTCGTGCAGACCCGCCTCGTGCGCGCAGTCAGCGGCTATACGTTCCAGATCGCCAGTCAGCGGAACGGTGAATGGATCGCGCACGCCGAGGGCCGGGTAGGCCCGGTCGGCGACCACCAGCCCAGGTCTCTCGACATCGGAGCGTCCAAGAAGGCGGCCGTCGCGATCGAGGACCCGTACCCCTTCGCGGGAGACACCGGGGTATTCCAGTTCGGTCCGCGCTGGGACTCCGTCCGGACGGTGTGGAACCACGAGGCCGGCGCACTCGCCCTGCTCCGGCTCCAGGACGTCGATGCCGAGACCGAGGCTTTCGGATTGCATCCGGCCAAGCTGGACAACGCGGTGAACCTCATCTCGCAGGACAGCGGGCACACCTACCTGCCCTACATGTACAAGCACTTCGTGCTCCACGGGCGCATGCCGGAGACGTTCTACACGTCGATCCGTGTCGCGCGGGACAACGGCGAGACGATCACCTACGACGTCGTCCTCGTCGACGAGGACGGTCGCCCGTTCGCCGAGATCACCGACTACACGGTCAAGAAGGTCGACTGGGAGAGCTTCAGTCTTCAGGGGCCGAGCCGGTTCCTCAAGGTGGGCTGGAAGCCGACGTCGAAGAGCGCCCCAGCGCCGAGCGCCTCCGGGAACGAGAGCGCAGTGTGGGCCGTGGTGGTGCTGGACACCACGGCGGGCCGGCAGGTGATCGACGCGGTGAAGGCCGACGGACACCAGGTCGTACCGTGCTACCTCGGCGAGGAGTCCGATCCCGACCGCGACCTGTACGCGCCGGACCCCGAGGGCGTGCGACTGCTGTGCGAGCGGCTGCTGCGGGAGCAGGTGAAGGGCATCGTGTTCGGTACGGACTTCGCCGCGGGCGCCGGACTGTCGCACGAGAAGCGCCGATCCTGCGGCGTCGACGCGCTGTTCGAGCTCTACCAGGGCCTCGGGGCGCATCGCGTGAAGCTGCCCCGCGGGCTGAAGGTGCTCGGCAAGGACGCCTGGCCGGTCGTGGCCGACGACGCGATGACCGACCCCTACTCCGCCGCCACGGCTTCCCTGGCGCTCGTCATCGGGCAGGAACACCTGCCGGTCGACGTGGTCGACGCGTCCGCCGACGGGGACGTGCCACACCTCGTGCGCGAACTGCTGAGGGGCGAGGGACCGTCGCTGCGGGCCGTCCGCGGCTCGGAGACGTACGCGCGGCATCTGACCTACGCCGAGGCAGTGAAGGCCGACGAGCTCTTCGAGGGCGGTACGTATCTGATCACCGGAGGTGCGGGGGGCCTCGGCCTCACCATCGCCTCGGAAATGGCCCGCCAGGGCGCCGAACGCGTCCTCCTGGTCGGCCGGTCGGAGCTGAACGAGCAGAAGAGGAAGAACGTCGAGGCCATCGGCGTGGCCGAGTACCTGCCGTGCGACGTGTCGCGGCCCGCTGCGGTCCGCGACCTGGCCGACCGCCTCCGCGCCGACGGGGTGCGGCTGCGGGGCATCGTGCACGCGGCCGGTGTCGCCGGTGACGGCTTCCTCGCGACCAAGAAGCGGGCGGTCTTCGACTCCGTTCTCGCGCCCAAGGTGGACGGCAGCGTGGCCCTGGTGGACCTGGCCCGAGAGCACCCCGGGGCGTTCCTGGTCTTCTTCTCGTCGATCACCGCGATCATGGGCGGCCCCGGTCAGAGTGACTACTGCGCCGCCAACGCTTTCATGGACTCGCTCGCCGTCCGGGCCCGCGCCGAGGGCCTTCCCGTGCTCTCGGTCAACTGGCCCACGTGGACCGGTGCCGGGATGGCGGCCGACTACGGGATCGGCGCCCACGACGCGCCCTTCACAGCCGTGTCGGCAGCGGAAGGGGGGGCATGGCTGGCCTACTTCCTCCAGAACCCCGCCGTCGGCGTCATCCCGGCCGAGTTCAACATACCGGTGCTGAAAGAGCAGTTGCGCGGCCTGCCCTTCGAGATCCCGTCGGATGTGGCCGAGGCTGCTGAGAACTTCGGTACGACCGCGGCGGAAGCGGATGAGGCACCGGTGGAGGTGCGCCTCACCGGCCTCTCCGACCCGTCCCCGGTCGAGTCCCGGGTGGGCGCGATCTACGGGGCCGTCCTCGGCCTCGCCGAGGTGGACGCCCATGCCGGCTTCCAGGAAATGGGCGGAAACTCCCTCATGTCGGCACAGCTGCTGTCGAGGATCGACGAGGCCTTCCCGGGCAAGGTCGATATCGCGGACCTGTTCTCGTACGCCACCGTCGCCGATCTCGCCGGCCACATCAGCGGGCAACTCGGCGAGGAGCCGGATGACATAGGTCAGGGGTCCTCCGACGGCGGCCGGGAAGCCGCGGCGGACGGCGGCACCGACCTGGCACTCCAAGAGGTCCTGGAGGAGATCGGCGACTCGGAGCTGTTCTCGGTCTTCGGCGGCATCGAAGCCGAGGAGCAGCTGTGACTGGTGCGACCCGGCAGGCCCGGAAGAAGGAACTCCTGAAGTACCTGCTCCTCCAGGTAAAGCAGAAGGAACTCGATGCGGACCTGGCGAAGGAGTTCATTCGGGCCATCGGGCCGGCCCAGGAGGAAACGGACGACCCGATCGCGATCGTGGGCATCGCCTGCCGGCTGCCGGGTGCGCCGGACAAGGAGACATTCTGGAGCAACCTCGTCGACGGTCGCGAGTCGATCGGCGACTTCCCGGAGCTGCGGGTGGAGGATCTCCGGCGCATCGACGGCGGGGCCGCGTATGTGAAGAGGGGCGGCTACCTGGACCGGGTCGACCTCTTCGACCCGGAGTACTTCGGTATCCCCCCGAAGGCCGCCGAGGAACTCGACCCGTACCACCGGAACATGATGGAAGTCCTCGTCGAGACGATGGAGGACGCCGGCTATTCCAGAAGTGATCTGCACGGGTCGAAGACCGGAATCTTCGTCGGCAACGATCACACGCACCGGATGATGAAGTCCTATCTGCCGTTCCTGCCGGAGATGGACTTCGCCGCGGTCTCAGGGTCGTGGTCCGGCATTCTGGCCAGCCGGCTGTCGTACCACCTGAACTTCCGAGGTCCGGCCACCGTCCTCGACACCGGGTGTTCGTCCGGCCTGATCGCACTGGACGCGGCGACGAAAGCCATCCGGCAAGGTGACTGCGACACCGCGTTCGTCGGTGCGATCAACCTCCTTCTCCAGCCGCTGGGCCTCGGGAACGAGACCGAGTCCGACTTCGCCCGGGTGCGGGCGTTCGACGCCGCGGCGAACGGCACGGTGTGGAGCGAGGGCGTGGCCGGTCTCCTCGTCAAGCCGCTGTCACGCGCGCTCGCCGACCGGGACCACGTCTACGGCATCGTGATCGGCAACGCGGTCAACAGCGACGGCCGCAGCAACGGCATCACCGCCCCGAACGCCCGGTCGCAGCAGGAGCTGCTCATCAGCGCCTGGAAGCGGGCGGGCATCGCACCGGAGTCGTTGTCCTACATCGAGGCGCACGGTACGGGAACCTCCCTGGGTGACCCGATCGAGATCAAGGGGCTCAAGGGCGCCTTCGGCGCGTTCACGAACCGCAAGCAGTTCTGCGCCATCGGCTCGGTGAAGACGAACGTCGGTCACACCGTCGGGGCCGCGGGTCTGGTGTCGCTGATCAAGACCCTCCTGTCGTTGGAGCACGGCGTCATTCCGCCGTCACTGCACTTCGACGTACCGAACGCCTACGGTGATCTCGCCGACTCGCCGGTGTACGTGAACGACCGCCTCGGCGTCTGGGAGGAGGGCGAGACCCCGCGTCGGGCCGGCGTGAGCAGCTTCAGCCTGACCGGGACGAACAGTCACGTGGTGCTGGAGGAGGCGCCTGCCGCGGCGCGGCGGTCGGGTACCGGCCACGGTCCGAACCTCTACCCGATCTCGGCGCGGAACGAGGACCTTCTCGTCAAGACGGCGGCCGTGCAGCTGTCGTCGCTCGAGAACCACCCCGAGTACCGCCTCGACGACGTGTGCTTCACGATGCAGGTGGGTCGGGAGCACCAGCCCGTCCGCGCCGTCATCATGTGCGACGACCGCGCGGGACTCGTCGAAGGGTTGCGGCGCTTGCTGCGTCCGCATGACGAGCGGGCGTCCCGCGACGACGTCGTCGTGTGGCGTGCCGACCTTGACTTCCCCACGGCCGACACCGGTCCGCGGGATCCGGGCGCTACCGCGCCCCACACTGCCGGAACCGGTCGGCGGACCGATCTCCCCGACCGTTTCCGGCACCTTTCGGACGCCGCCCGGCGGTATCTCGAGGGCCGCGACCGGCCGTTCGCGGCGCTGGAGCGGGACGCCGGGGTCCGCCGGGTGCCGCTCCCGCCTCAGCTGTTCGACCACGCGCGGTACTGGGACGAGAGCGTGCGCGCGGCGCCGGGCGCGGCCCCCGTGGCTGAGCCGGAGTCCGGCGCGGACGACTGGGTCCGTGAGGTCCTGGAGCAGCCGTCGCCGCTGGCGGGGGAACCGGACCCGGAACCTCACCGTCGCGTGATCGCGTGGGTCTGGTCCGATGTGCTCGGCTACCCGACCGTCCGCGGTGGTGACGACTTCTTCGCCTTGGGCGGGGACTCGGTGTCGTCGATCAAGATCACCAACATTCTTAACGCGCAGCTCGACCTCGACATCCCCGTCGGGGCGTTGCTGGCCGAACGGTACTTCGACGACTTCGCCCAGGTGCTCAACCAGAGCTACGGGCTGACCGATGAGTACCTGCTCCAGCGCACGAACAGCCGGTCCCGGGACGTACCGCGGCGCGAGACCGTCGTCGAGACGTACGAGTTGCCCCTCACCGCGTCGCAACGCGGCATATTCTGGTCCAGCCGGCTCGACGAGGAGTCCATCGCCTACAACGAGACCGCGCTGACCATCCGGCAAGGCACCATCGACCTGGGGCAGATGCAAGCCAGCATCCGTGCGCTGGTGCGCCGGCACGACAGCCTCCGATCGACCTTCCATCTCGTCGACGGTGAGCCGTTGCAGCGTGTCCACGCTGAGGTTCCGGTGACGATCGACCATCGGCGGCTGGCCTGCCCCGCCGGTGGGGCGACGCACGAGGACAAGGCGCGGGAACAGATGAAGGAGTTCGTGCGGCCCTTCCAACTGGACGAGGGGCCTCTGTTCCGGGTCGGATACTTCGAGTTCGACGACGACGTGAGCTGCGTGGCGGTCGACTTCCACCACACGGTCATCGACGGCATGTCGATGGGGATCCTGCTCCGCGACTTCTCGATGATCTCTGACGCCGTGGAGCCGCCGCCGCTGGCACGGAGCTACCGGTCAGCGGTCCTCGAGCTCCGCGAACGGCAGAGCGGCACCCAGGTGGCCGCGCACCGTGACTACTGGGTGAGCAGGTTCGCCGACGGAGTGCCGACGCTCCAGCTGACCACCGACTGGCAGCGGGCCGGCGTCATCACGGGTTCCGGGGCGACCCACTTCGTGGAGCTGGACGCGCGGACGCTCGAGGAGGCCAAGCGCTACGCGAGCGGGCACAACCTCACCCTCTACACCGTGCTCCTGGGCGTGTTCCAGCAGCTGCTGTCCCGGATGAGCGGGCACGACGACATCGTGGTCGGGGCTCCCGTCATGGGCCGGCCGGACCTGACGTACCAGGACCTCGTGGGGATGTTCGTCAACACGCTGCCCCTGCGCATCACCGCTGATCCGAAGTCAAGCGTCGACGAGTTCTTCACGGGCCTGAGGTCCACGGTGCTGGGCGCCTTCGAGCACCAGATCTATCCGCTGGAATCGATCATCGAGGAGATCGCTCCGCCGCGGGAACCCGGACGCCGTCCGATGTTCGACGTGTGCTTCGTGCACCAGAACGTGGACATGGGTCTGGACCGCGAGGACGGCCAGGTCATTCTCTTCGACGACGGCAGCACGAAGTACGACATCACCCTCAGTACCCGGGTGGTCGACGACGGGCTCCTGATGAAGTGGGAGTACGCGACCGGCCTGTTCACGGAGGAGACGATCGCGCTGTACGCGGATCGGTATGTGACGCTGCTGCGTTCCTTCCTCTCCGCCCGGGACGATGCCGCGCTGGGCACCCTCGATCTGATGCCCCCGCGGGAGGTCGAGCGCATCCAGCAGCTCGCGACAACACCGACACCGGCACGCGACACGGTGGGCGTGGTCGGCCTGTTCGAACGGCAAGTGGCGGCCGACCCGGACAAGACGGCACTGATCATGGGCGATAAGCGGATGTCGTACCGCGAGCTCAACATCCGTGCCAACCGTGTCGCGCACGGCCTGACGCGACAGGGCTCGGCGACCGGCCGGCCGGTCGCACTCCTGATGGACCGCTCCTTCGACATGATCGTCGCGATACTCGGCGTTCTCAAGGCGGGCGGGCACTACCTGCCGTTGAGCCTCGACTTCCCGGCCGAACGACTCGCGATCATGGTGAACGACTCGGGCGCGGACACCCTCGTAGCCTCGGCCGGCCGGATGGCCCAAGCCACTGAGCTCGCCTCCGAAGGAGTGCGGGTCACGGATCTCGCTTCCTGCATGGGGCTGACCGGCGAAACCGGTGACCCGGGCCTGCCGAGCAGAAGCGACGACCCGATCTACATCATGTACACGTCCGGGACCACCGGGGCCCCGAAGGGATCGGTCACCCGGCAGCGAGGTGCGCTTCGCGTCGCCCGCCCGTCGACCTTCGCCCAGCCTGACAGCAGCGACGTATTCCTCATGCTGTCGGACTACTCGTTCGACGGTTCGGTCTACGACATCTTCGGCGCACTCACCAACGGCGCCTCCCTCGTGATCATGGACAAGGCTGATGTGCTGGACCTCGACCGGCTCGGCACGGCGATCGAGCAGCACGAGGTCTCCAGCTTCTTCATCACCACCGCCATGTTCAACGCGTTGATCGACCACGCGCCGGAACGCCTGGGCAGCATCCGCATGATGATCTTCGGCGGTGAGGTGGCCTCCCCATCACACGTCAAGCGAGCGTTCGACCTGCTCGGAACCGGACGGATCGCCCACGCATACGGCCCGACCGAGTCGACGGTCTTCGCGACGGTGCACCGGTTCGACAGCTTCGACGAACGGGACGCGATACCCATCGGCCGGCCCATCAACGACACCTCGGTGTGGGTCCTCGACGAGAAACTGCGGCTCCAGCCGATCGGCGCGCGGGGTGAGCTGTACATCGGCGGCGACGGGCTGGTTGACGGCTACCTCCATCAGCCCGAGTTGACCGAGGAACGATTCGTCACCTCGCCGGCCGTCCCGGGCCGGCGACTGTACAAGACCGGTGACCTAGTCACCCTCAAGAACAACGGGCTGATCTACTACGCAGGGCGCATCGACGATCAGATCAAACTGCGCGGATACCGCATCGAGCTCGCCGAGATCATCCATGTCGCATTGGAGCAGCCGTACGTCCAACTGGCCTACGCCGGAACGTACGAAAGCGGTGAGGGCGGCCGCAGCCTCTGTCTGTGGGTGCGGTACGCGGAAGGGGTCGAACCCGACGACGCGCGACTGCGGTCAGCGCTGGAGCGGCGCCTCCCGCCCTACATGGTGCCGGCGTTCACCATCCCCACCGACGAAATCCCGTTGAACAAGAACGGCAAGGTGGACGTGGCGGCGCTGCCGCGACCGGAGGTCTCGTCCAAGGCAGAGGCGAGCGGCCCGACCACCGATATGCAGCGGCGTATCGCCGCCGCCTGGTCCCGCGTGCTCGGCCGTACCGTGGAAGACGTCGACGCCAACTTCTTCGCGCTCGGCGGCGACTCGATCAAGGCCATTCAGATCGTCTCGGCGCTCAAGCAGGCCGACATCCCGGTCCAGGTCGGCGATCTCCTCGAACATCTGACGGTCCGCACCTTGGCGGAGAAGGCGGCCGGTGGTCCGGAGGGTCAGCGTGAGGTCCAGGTCTACGATCAGGCGCCGGTAACCGGTCGCATCGTCCCGAGCCCTATCCAGCAGCGGTTTCTCAGCGACGTCGACAACCACGTCAGAGTGTTCACCCAGTCGATGCTGATCACCTTCGCGGAGCCGGTACCCGAAGACCGGTTGGTGCATGCCGTGTCGCGTCTGGCGCGATATCACGACCTGCTCCGTGTCCAGATCGATGACCACGGTGGCCTCCTGATCCGGGACCCGGACGCGGAGCCGTTGGTCCATGCCGAAGCCGCACCTGAGGGACTGGCCGAGGACTGCCGATCGGAGTACCTGCGGTCGTTGCAGGCGCATGTGGATGTCCGTGGCGGGCCGGCCGTTGCGGTGGCGACCGGGCTGGGTGAGCGGGGCGAGCAGTGTGCCTTGGCTGTCCATCACCTCGCGGTGGACGTGGTCTCCTGGGGAGTCCTGGTGGAGGACCTCCTGGCGGGCCTGGCGGACCCGGACGTCGAGTTCGTGCCCAAGTCCATGCCGTTCCCGGACTGGGTCGCCGAGCTCGAGAGGTATACGCGGGACGGCGGCTTCGGCTCGCAGGTGCCCTACTGGACCGATCTGGCGCGAGCAGCGAGTGGCACCGCCGACCTGTTCCCCGAACGGGACGTCGTGCGCGAGGACACTGTCGCCGAGGTGATCCGCTTCGACGAGGCTGACGTGGGTGGTCTCTTCGACAAGGCACGGGACGTCGATCAGCTCGATGCCGGCCAGGTCATCATCGCCGTCATCGCCCGCGCGCTGGGCTCCTGGAAGGGACAGGACCGGATCCTGTTCACCCTGGAAGGCCATGGCCGCGAACCGTTCGCCGGTGACCATGACCTCAGCCGAACAGTGGGGTGGTTCACCAGCGCCTTTCCCCACCTGGTCAAGGTCGAGGACGGTGTGGACGGCACCCTCGATTCGATCCGGCGCTCGTTCGAGAATCTTCCCGACAAGGGGTTCGCGTTCGGCGCCCTGCGGTGGTTCGACTCGGATCTCGGCGAGGAAAGGGCCCTGCTGGCCGATGTCCGCCCGCAGGTCAGTTTCAATTACTTGGGCGACCGGAGCAGGCACGCCGGCGATATCGAGGTCCTGCACCTCCCGGCGGACGTAACAGTAGCCGGGGACTACCGATCGCCGTTTGTGCTGGACATCAACGCGTTCCGCAACGACGGGGACGTTCTGGTCGAGGTCAGGTATCCGGTGACCTGGCGTGAACGCGGCGACGACCGTGACCTGTTCACGGCCGTGCGGGCGGCTTTCCGCGAGATCCGCGACACCGTCACAGCCGCTGATCGCATGGCCATGCGCACCTCGACGTCGGTTGACAAGGACGTACTCGACAGCGTCCTCCTCGACGTGCTCGGCGAGAACTGAGGTCCGACGACGATGCGACACGGTGCACACAGGGAGTTTGTTCATGATTGAAAAAGAGAACATTCAGTCCGTTTCAGGCCTGGCGGCCATGCAGAAGAGCATGTTCTTCAGCTACGCCGTGGACACGAACACGGATGCCTACGTGGAGCAGTTCGACTTCGCCGGCAGTGGCGCAGTGGACGCCGAGTATCTGAGCACCGCGCTGGGTGCACTGTCCCAGCACTACAGCGTGCTGCGAACGATCTTCTCCTTCCGGAACACCGACGAGCCGTACCAGATCGTTCTCAAGGAGTGGGCACCCACCCTCGAGGTCATCGACTACAGCGAGCTGCCCGAGAGCGGACCGTCGATCGCGGCGTTCAAGAAGGCCGACCGCACCCGCGGATTCGATCTGACCAGGGATGTTCTGCTCCGGGCGACGTTGATCAGGACCGGCGAGGAAAGCTGGCACCTGATCTTCACCTTCCATCACATCATCCTGGACGGCTGGTCGCTGGGTCCGCTCTTCGGCACGCTGTTCCGCTATTACGCCGAACTGGTTCGGTCGGGCGAGTTTGAGCAGCAGTACGAATCACGTCCGTACAGCGACTACATCACGTGGTATGAACGGCAGCGCGACGATGACGCGCAGCAATACTGGGCGGACATACTCGAAGGCTACGAACGGGCGGCGTCGCTGGTCCCGGATCAGCCGCACCCCGGTCAGCAGCCCGACGGCTACCGGGGGGTCAACCATCGGTTCACCCTGCCCGATGAACTCCACGACGGCCTGAAGCGGTTCGCCCAGCAGGCCCACCTGACGCAGAGCGCCGTATTCCAGGCGGCCTGGGGTGTCGTACTGCAGAAGTTCACGTACTCCGAAGACGTGGTGTTCGGCACCGTCGTGTCAGGCCGCGGCATCGACCTCGAAGGTGTCGAGGACATGCTCGGCCTGTTCGTGAACACCCAGCCGTTGCGGGTGACGACTCAGGCGGATCAGGACTTCATCGGCTTGTGCCGAACCGTGTACGACTCCTACCGGCGAGCCAACCCTTACGAGTACTTTCCGCTCTACGAAACACAGCGGCTGAGCCGGCTGAAGAGTGATCTGCTGGATCACTTCATCGCGTTCGAGAATTACCCGCTGTCGGATCAGATGCAGACGTTCGGCGGGGACGGGGCGGGTGGCCTGCGGTTCGAGGGCGTTGATGTCATGGAACGGACCAGCTATGACCTCGCGATCACGGTCAACCCTGGTCACGATTTCGCGGTCACCTTCACTTACAACGCCGACCGGTACTCGTCCACGTTCATGGAGACGCTGGAGCGCAGTCTTGTGCGCGTGCTGTCGTCGGGCATCGCCAATCCGATCGTTCCCGTGCGGGAGATCGCGATCGAGGATCATGCCGGTCCATCCGGTCCGGCTGACCCAGCACCTTCCCTGACGTCGATGCCACTCGACTCATCGCTGATCAGCGTGTTCAAGCACGTCGTCGAGAGACGCGGGGACGAGACCGCCCTGGTGTGGCACGACAAGGAGTACACATATCGCACGCTCGATCGCTGGTCCGATGCCGTGGCATGGCAACTCAGCGAACTCGGAATGGGCGCCGGGCAGGGTATCGGTCTCCTTTCGGACCGCCGACCGCACATGATTGCGGCGATGCTCGGAATCCTGAAGATCGGCGGCCATTACGTGCCGATCGATACGAAGGACGCCATGTCACGCGTCGAGTACATCCTGTCCGACGCGGGCGTTCCCTTGGTATGCACGGTGCCGGACTTCAATGAACAAGTCCCGGGGTCTGTGAAGTCGGTCCTGGTCGACGAACCCGCCGAGGAAGTTCCCCCTTTCCCGTGGTGTCACGAGGCAGACGCCGCTTACCTGATGTACACGTCGGGATCCACTGGCGATCCCAAAGGCTGCGTGATCACACACCGCAACATCGTGCGCCTGGTCTCCGACCAGAAGTACTTCGACTTCGACCGCGAGCAGGTCATGCTGCAGAGCAGCTCGCCCGCATTCGACGTCTGTACGTTCGAGGTGTGGGGAACACTGCTGGCCGGCGCGAAGCTGGTCCTCCCTGACGAGCTGGACATTCTCGACGGCGACCGGCTGCGCGAGCTGCTCGGAAGGCACCAGGTACGCAGCATGTGGCTCACATCGCCGCTGTTCAACCAGCTGTGTGACCACGACCCTACGACCTTCGCGTCGCTGGATCACTTGCTGGTGGGCGGGAGTGCGCTGTCTGTTCCGCACATCGCGAAGGCTCGCCGGGCGTGTCCAGATCTGCGGATCACCAACGGGTACGGGCCCACCGAGAACACTGCCTTCTCCACGACACACGCGATCGTCCAGGGTGACCTGCTGGGGAGCCGTATCCCCATTGGACGCGCTCTGGCTCACTCGACAGCGTACGTCCTCGACTCCGGCCTCAACCTGCTTCCTCCCGGTGCGATCGGTGAGTTGTGCGTGGGGGGAGAAGGAGTGTCCGCCGGATATCACAACCGTCCCGACTTGAACAATGCCCGGTTCGTCACCTCGCCGGCACTGCCCGGCGAGCGGATCTACCGCACCGGCGACCTCGCCCGGATGTTGCCGAACGGGGCATTCGATTATCTCGGCCGTGTGGATGACCAGGTCAAGATCGATGGATTCCGGGTCGAGCTGGGTGAGATCGAGAGCGTTCTGCGGTCCCTCGACACGGTCGAGGACGGCGTTGTGATTGCAGTGGAGAACGGCGGCGAGAAGCGGCTCCACGGGTACTACGTTGCCGCCCGGCCCGTATCCTCCGAGAGGATTCGGCAGGAGCTGGCACACGTACTGGCCGGCTACATGGTTCCCGCCGTCCTGGTTCCGGTTGACCGCCTACCGCTCAACAAGAGCGGAAAAGTAGACCGTCACCGCTTGAAGACTCTCCGCCTCGAGCCCGGCACCGAACAGGAAGCGCCCGGATCCCGTGATTCGTCGTGGGCCGAGCAGCAGCTGCAGGACATCGTGGCCGACGTCCTTTCCAGCTCCAAGGTCGACGTCCACCAGAACTTCTTTGAGCTCGGAATCACTTCCCTGAATCTCCTGGCCATCAACAACCGGCTGCGCAAAGCGTTGGGACGCAACCTTCCGCTACGGCTCTACTTCGAGCACAACTCGATCTCCTCACTGGCCGCCCACATCGAATTTCTGACAACGGAGAAACGCTCTGCCCCGGACTGGGACGCAGCGGATACAGAGCATGTGCAGGATCATGGACAGAAGAATGGCGGTAAGTAAGATGGAAAAGATTCCGATGCTGTGCTTCCCGCACGCCGGCGCCGGCAAGCTCTACTACAGCAAGTGGCGCACCGAGTTCACCGACGCCATCGATTGGAATGTTGTCCAGTATCCGCTCCGGGAGCAGCGGATGCGCATCCCCATGCCTCCCACAGTTGCGGAACTGGCCGAAAACATATTTGCAGAATTTGCAGATATATTCCGCCGGACGTATGTGATCTGGGGACACAGCATGGGCAGTGTCATCGGTTACGAGGTCGCTCGGCTGTGTCAGGACCGACTGGACAATCCACCGTTGGTGTTCTTCAGCTCCGGCGCCTCAGCGCCGTCCAGGGCACGTTTTGCGCACGTGGCGGACCTCGATACGAGCGAAGGTTTCCGCGATGTTCTCCACCGTTACGGCGGGGTATCCAAGGAACACCTGCGGGACCCGGACTTCATGACGTACTTCGCACCGATCATCGAAGCCGATCTGCGATTGCTGGGAGGGTATCAGGATATGACCTTCGACAAGCTGCGCTGTCCGGTAGTGCTCATGATGGGCCGCAGCGATACAGCGACCACCGATATGTGGCAGCGCTACACGGATCACCCGCTGGAAGTCAAGGAGTTCGATGGTGGGCACTTCTTCCTTGATGAACACCGGAGTGCGATGGCGTCACTGATGGAATCCCAGGTCGAGTCTCTGCCGCCGGGCAGCAAGGGGACGGCGGAGCGCGGGCGTGAAACCGCGGTCCTGCCAGAGATCCGGTGACGGGTGCCGGACGTCCTTGCATTTGATATCGGCGGTCTGCGGGACCGGGACCTCGAATGGTTCGAGACGGCGGTCTCGGCAGAGCGACGCGTTCGCGCGGCGAAGTACCTGTTCCTCGATGACCGCAAACGATGCCTGGCCGCCGGCGTGTTGCTGCGGTATGCGGTGAGCAAGCAGCACGGGGTGCCGGTGCGCGAACTCGACGAAGCGAAGGGCGCGTACGGGAAGCCGTTCCTCCCCGACCACCTGGACGTTCATTTCAACCTGTCACATGCGGACAGATGGGTGGTGTGCGCAACAAGCCTGAATCCCGTCGGGGTCGATATCGAGCGTGTGGATGAGCGTCCGATGGGAATCGCCCGCAGGTTCACACCCTCCGAGTACGCCTACGTCTGGAATGGGTCAGAGGAGGAGCGACCACGCCGCTTCACTCGGATCTGGACGCTGAAAGAGGCTTGCATAAAGTACGTCAGCTTGGGTCTGCATATGCGCTTGGACTCGTTCAATGTGTCCGTGGATGACATGCATCCGCAGGGTCTCGATCGTTCCGGGAAAGAGCCTCCGTTTCTGACGCAGGCGGTCCACGGCGACGACTTCTACGTCGCGAAATGTTGTGAAAATGACACCGCACTGGCGATCCGGACGGTACCGCTTGAAGAGCTTCATTCGGTCTGCTGACGGCGTTCGAAGGCTCCCACTCGATGTGGAAGTGTCATCGAGCTACACGTGCAAAATGAGAACGTGAGGATCACGATGAGTGATGTAGTACTCGAAGTCGGGGGCGTCACGAAACGGTTCGGCGATGTCGTCGCGAACGACAACGTGGGGCTTCGCGTCCGGGCCGGCGAAGTGGTCGGATTGCTCGGACACAACGGAGCCGGGAAGTCCACCCTGGTCTCGCAGATCGTCGGACTGCTCAAACCCGACAGCGGATCGATCCGGGTGGCGGGAGTGGATGCCGTCGCCAACCCGAAGACGGCGCGCCGCGCAGTGGCGCTCCAGCCCCAGAGTCAGGCACCGCTCGATGGTATAACTCCCGCTACGGCGATCGAGCTTGTCGCTCGGCTACGCGGCCTTTCCCGAGCCGAAGCCAAATCAGCGACGCTGGCGCTGGCCACCGAGCTGGATATCAATGAATGGCTTGGCCGGCGGGCCATGCCCAATGGCGGGGGTATATCCAGTGGCATCCGGCGGTTGACGGCATTCGCCATGGCAGCTGTCGGACCGGTTCCGCTGTACGTCCTCGATGAGCCGACCAACGATGTTGACGCCGGTCGACGGCGACGCTTGTGGGACACGGTTCGCCGACTCGCGGACCAAGGGGCCGGAGTGCTGCTGGTCACCCACAACGTGGTCGAAGCAGAACGCGTGGTGGACGAACTCGTCGTGCTGAACCACGGGAAGGTCGCCGCTGCCGGCTCGCCGAGTCAACTGCGCGGGTCGAGCGACGCATTCCTGCGGCTTGAGTTGTCGTTGCCCCCGGACGGCTCAGACCCTTCCGAGTCCGGGGAAGGCGTTCCGATTCCCATCACTCGTCGAGTACGCGCCGGTCGGCGAGTATTGCTCACCCACGATGCTACCGACGCCGAAGCCGCGGTTGCATGGGCCACCACACTTCGCGCGCATCGGCGCATCGAGGGATATGCCTTGTCCCCCGTCACTCTCGAGGACGCATATCTGGCCATCACCAACGAACCCGGAGCCGTCGTGGAGGAGCCCGTCCATGTCTGAGCAGACAGCCGCCGCATCCGGTGAGCGAGTAGCTGTTGAGATCCCGGCGCCCATCAGCTTCGGAGCGATCAATCGGACCATCCTGCGTTGGACGTTGAGTGGGACCGGGGCGATGCTTCCGCTGTTCGTCGTAGCGCAGGCAGTCCTCGCCGCCGCCATCATCATCGGCTTGGGTCTCCTTATCCCGAACCTCGACTCCGCCGCCGCGAAGTACCTGTCCTCGGGTGCGCCAACGGTGCTGATCATGGCTATCGGGTTGGTCATGGTTCCCCAGGGGACATCGCAGTCGCGCATGAATGGGGCTTTCATGTACCAGCGCGCGCTTCCGGTGCCTCGCAGCTTACTCATGTTGAACGACCTGATCGTATGGCTGGTCATGGCGCTGCCTGGCGTTGCTGTCGCCGTGATCGTGTCGCTGATGCGGTATGACTTCACCTTTTCGTTCAACTGGCCCCTGCTGGTGGGGGCATCGGTTCTGGTTGCGTTGATGGCGATTTCCATCGGTTACGCGATGGGCGTGATGCTGCGCCCGATACCGGCCCAACTTCTCTCCCAGGTGCTGGTGTTCTTCGTGCTGCTGTTCTCGCCGGTCATATCTCCGGAGAGCCGGTTCCCCTCGTGGCTCCAGTCGGTCCATGAGGTACTCCCGATCCAATCGGCCGCCGACATGATCCGCGCGGGTCTGTTGTCGGACACCTTCAGCACGGGGTGGCAGGACGCGTTCATCGTGGCCGCGTGGTGTGGGCTGGGGCTTCTGATCAGCATGCGTGCCCTCGTCCGAAGGGGCTGACGTTCGGTTGTCAACGTTGGACCGGTGACGGAATACAGAAGGAGATTGCAGTGGAGAAGACACTCGCCGAGGAGATCGGCGCTTGGTTGCTGTCGGAGATGGACTCGCGGCCGAAGAAGCGGTCCACGACGTACCTGCTCGGAAAGCACTGGGAGGTACTGCCCGACGTGTGGCCGCCGGATCCGGTGACCCGGCTGTTCACCACGTGGTTGCCGTTCACCGCGGGCAGTCGATTCCTTGAGGTGGGCTGTGGTGCGGGCATGACCTGTGTCGTTGCCGCACAACACGGCTGTGCGTCGGTGGTGGGCCTGGACATCAACCCTCGCGCGGCGGAGAACACCCTCCTCAACGCCCAGAGGCACGGCGTGTCCGACCTCGTGACGGCGTACACCAGTGACGTGTTCGACGCTCTCGACAGCGGTGCGAAGTTCGACATGATCTTCTCGAACCCACCGCAGATCAAGATGTCGAACGGGCGGGAGCACAGCATGGGGGCCGAAGCTGCGGCGCTGGACCCGGGATTTATGATGCACCGCCGGTTCTTCCGGCACGTGGGAGAGTTCCTGGCCCAGGACGGCAGGATCTACATGGGTGCGAACGAGGCAGTGGGCGACGCACCCGAGCTGGAGCGCATCGCCGCCGAGGCTGGATTCGTGGGCCGGAAACTGCGTACCGAGCCGGTCCAGATCCCGGCTGCTCTCATCGGCTTGACTCCCGCGGTCAAGGCGGCCGCCGATGAGCACGGAATCCTGAGCCTGGACGTCAGCATGTTCGAGTTCAGACGCCCCTGACCGCGCTTGACGTCTTGAAGGTCATCAGTGGACCTGGGGAGAGGCTGTCCGATTCCGCAGGGCGCCGCGACGCAGAACACCCCTGATGAAACAGTGTTCACCCTTGTCGGGCCGGCATCACCGGCCCGACAAGTTCCACGCCGGCACACCATACGAACGCTCCGACCTTCGCGACGAGGGCCGGCTCTGCCTGGCGACCTGGCTGGACCGGCCACCCTCAAGATCGTCGGCTGCTCGACGGCCGATCACCGCCGGGCGAGCCTGGTCGTCGACCGAGGGGCGGGCAGAAGGCAACGGCCGCATCGCGCGCTCCGACCGGTCCAGAAGGAGGAGATCGGCATACGCCGCCGGCCTGACCGGGCCACCGCCCGCGCCGAGATTTTCGCCTGCGTCGAGAACCTCTACAGCCGAAAGCGGCTGCGAGAACACCCGACTGGGGCTACCTGACCCCACTGGAGATCAGACAGCGACAGCAACAATCCCTTACCGTCACCCTATTGAGCGATGACACGACAGGCATAGCGCCACAACCCGCACTACTAAGGGCTGTCCCGTAAGTGATCTTTACTCGGGATGATTGCGGTTGATCGTGGTGATAACTGTCCGTCTATCCTGCGAGGTTGATGTTATGTAGGCGGGCGATGCCGAGCATGGCGTGGTGGACGCCGTCACCCTTCAGGCGGCAGTCCCGCAGGATCGTCCACGTCTTCATCCGTGCGAAGGTGTGCTCGACGCGGGCGCGAACCTCTTTGTGCGAGCGGTTGTGCTCCTGCTTCCACTCGGGCAGGCTCTCGCCGGCCTGGCGTCTGTGCGGCATCACGAGCCCGGTGCCCGGATAGCCGCCGTCGGCCATTGTCGTGGTCTTGCCAACGGCGGACTGGGCCCCGGATTCCTCCCACGCCTTGCAGTCGTTGCGGTTGCCCGGCAGCGGTCGGCCAACCACAACGACGAGCCGCGTGTCGGCGTCGATAACGACCTGGTGGTTGGTGGAGTACCGGTAGTTCTTGGACTTTTCCGCGATCGTGTGGTCCCGGGTGGGCACCAGGGAGCCGTCCACGATGAGCACGGAGTCCTTCGCGAAGCGCCGCCGAGGCTGGAGCGCCAGCAGTGGTCCCAGATGGTCGATGACCCGGTCAGCGGCCGACTTCGAGACCCCGAACAGCGGGCCCAGCTGGCGCAACGTCAAGTTCGTTCGCCAGTAGGCCACGACGAGCAGCACCCGATCCTCCAGCGAAAGCCGCCAGGGCCGACCCCGGAGCGGCGCGTCGGCTCCCTCGCGGCGCAGTGCGGTCACCAACTTGCCGAATGCGCGTGGCGTCAGCCCGGTGAATGGAGCTATCCAGGACGACTGCGACGACGTGATCACACCAACCATGCGGTAAATCATCTCAGTTGCCGACACGCCCCCCAACGGCTGATCCTGAGCACCGGACAAACTAGGAGGACATGATGGGGCTCGTACTCTTCCCCGGAGACGACGATGTGACCAGCCCGGACATCTCCTGGTCCTACACCGGCTTCAACATGTTCAGGGAGTGGCTGGCCCAGGCCGAGGGGTTCACCCTCTCCGAGATGCACGGCTTCGACGGAGACCGCTCGTGGAGCAGCGTCTCCACTACGCTGGCACCACTACTCGACCATCCAGATGACGATGGTCCGGACCTCACGCCCGCTCAATGCGCGGCCATGCTGCCCCGGCTGGAAGCCATCATCGATGAGCGGCAACACGATGGCAGCGACACCGTTCTCGAACGACGCATCGATGACACCCGCCAGCTGGTCACCGTCATGAAGTTCTGCTTGGACAAAGACGTTGAGATCATCTTCGGCTGACCACCGGGCTGTAAGCGCCCGCAACTTACGGGACAGCCCTTAGCCAAGTATTCCTTCGCGAATAGCTCGTAGTACGGCGTTGGTGCGGTCACGGGCTCCGAGCTTCAGCAGAATGGAGGAGATGTAGTTCTTCACCGTGCCCTCGGCCAAGCGCACCAGTTCGGCGATCTGGCTGTTGGAGTAGCCTTCGGCCACTAACCGCAATACCTCGAGCTCACGGTCTGTGAGGTCTTCGACGACGACCCCGGCGGCGCCGCTGGGCTGTGCTCCGGACCGGATGAACCGCACGAGCCGATCGGTAAGGGAGGGGCCGATGAACGTACCGCCGGAGGCCAGCAACTCAACGGCATGGGCAAGCTGGACGACCGTGACGTCCTTGAGGAGATATCCCTTGGCCCCGGCGCGCATGGCGTCGAGAACCAGGGCGTCGTCGTCGAAGGTGGTCAGCACCAGAACAGGAATCTCGATCCCCTGCTCGTACTGCTTCTTGAGAAACCAGAGCCCATCATAGACCGGCATCTGGAGGTCGAGCAGGACGACATCGGGGCTGTGGGCAGCGCATGCCTGAAGTGCCTCGGCACCGTCGGATGCCTCACCGATCACTTCGATGCCGGCAAGCTCAAGCAGGGTGCGGATACCCTGGCGGACCAGGGTCTGGTCATCGACCACCAGTACGCGCGGAGCGGAGTCTGTCACTTCTGCAGTCGCCGATCATGTGTCGTCGGCAGCCGGGCCTCCACGGTGAACTGTGGTGTGGTGCGGACGGTCAGGTGTCCGCCGAGCGGCTTCAAGCGCTCTTTCAGCCCGGTGAGGCCGTTTCCCATGGTGATGTTACGTGGCGTAGCGCCGTCATTGATGCCGCTCAGGGTCAGCGTGCCGTCCTCCCATTTCACCGTGAGTGCCAGTTCAGCGGCCCCGGCATGCTTGATGGTATTGGTGATGATCTCTTGGGCCACGCGTATCAGAACTGCTGTTTTCTCTTCGTCGGCATCCACCTCGGCGTCAACCTCTACGTGTATCTCCAGGCTGGGCACGGCGCGGGCCAGCCGTTCCAAGTCCTGCTGCAGGTCAGCCTGGCTGGGCACCCGCAGCTCCCCGACTGTGCTGCGCACATCGGCGAGCACGTCCTTGGCCATACTCCCGGCACGCCGGAGATGTTCCAGCACGGCAGGGCCTTCGCCGTGCTGGGCGGCCTCCTTCTCCAGGCGGTGCTGAGCAGCCGCCAGCTCCAGGCTGAGCACAGTGAGCTGATGGCCGAGTGAATCGTGGAGCTCCCGGGAGATGCGCAGCCGTTCGGAGGCGGCGGCGGATTCTTCCAGCAGCACTCCTGCCGCTTCCAGTTCCAGATTCTTCTGCTCCATTTCGGCCCGGAGCAGGGCTTCTCGCGACATCGCGTAGGCGGTGGAGACTACGGCCAGATGAACGATGAGATAGAAGACCGCAGACGCGATTGTTTTGATGAGATCCGCGCCGGCGGACCAAGCGTACGCAGAGGTCGCCAGGCAGTTCAGCAGCACCACACAGAGCACCCACCCCATCGGTACCAGGTAGGTGCCCATGGCGGCAATCACGATCAGCAGCGTCACGACCATGCTGCCGCTGGACGACACGGTCATCAGCAGCACCCAGGAGGTGAGCACAGCACACCCGTAGAACAGCAGCCGGCCGGTGCGGCCGGGCAGTGGGCTGACCGACAGGTTCGTGGCGGCGAACCACACCGCCAGAATGGCGGACCATGCCCAGGCCGGCATCGCGAGTTCATCCATGGCCAGGGTGAGCACGCCAATGACCAGACTGAGCCCCACAATCACATGCCGAGCGAAGTCGTCGGCGCGGCGTCCGTCCTTGTGGCCGACGGCCACGGTGACCGGGGTGTGGATCATAGCGATCGAGCCTACCTGAGCCCGGGGACGGCCCGCAGGTGCCGAAAGTCATGGTCGAGGTCATGACTGTCGGCACCTGCCTGCGGCAGCTCAGGCGCAGAAGACTGATCAGTATGAGCGGCGAAACCAGGCCTCTGGCCATCGATGCCCAGCATCTGGTCAAGCGGTACAAGAACAAGACAGCAGTCGACGACATCAGCCTGCAGGTGCCTGTAGGGGAGACCTTCGGTGTGCTGGGAACCAACGGGGCCGGAAAGACCACGACCGTCGAGATGATTGCCGGGCTGCGCCGGCCCACGAAGGGCAGCGTGCGGATCCTGGGCATGGATCCCTTCAGCAACGCGGCCGAGGTGCGTCAGGTGCTCGGCGTCCAGCTTCAGGAGGCCAACCTGCATGATGCCCTGACCGCTCGTGAGCTGGTGGATCTCTACCGCAGCTTCTACCCCAACCCCCTGGACGCCGACCAGGCCCTCGCCATGGTGGAGCTGCAGGACAAGGCCAAGACCAGGTTCAGCAGGCTCTCCGGGGGACAGAAGCAGCGGCTCTCCATCGCCCTGGCGCTGATCGGTCAGCCTCAAGTAGTCATCCTCGACGAGCTCACCACCGGGCTGGACCCCAAGGCGCGACGCCGGGTGTGGGCGACCATCGAGTCGCTGAAGGATCAGACGGTGATCCTGATCAGCCACGCCATGGACGAGGTGGAACGGCTCTGTGACCGGGTGTTGATCATCGATGCCGGACGCGTCATCGCTCGGGGCACCCCGGCGGAACTCAAAGCACAGGCTTCGGCGGCCACCTTGGAAGACGCTTTCGTGCAGCTGACCGGCAAGGCGCTTCTGGACGAGGAGGAAGACTACTGATGACCACTACCACCACGACGACACCTCCTGTCCGCGCTCGTCGGCCAGGGCTCCGAGCGGGACTGCGGATGATCCAGGCCGAGGCGAGGATGGTCACCCGGGACCCCGCGAACGTCATCATTCCACTAGCTGTTCCTGTACTGCTCCTGGTGATGAACGGCCTCTCGCTGGAAAACCCCGATGAAGAGCTCCGGGCCGGTGTCACCGTTATGGACTATCACGCGGTGCCAGTGGTCCTGGCCCTGGTTGTGACCATGATCGCGGTGATGAACTTCCCCGGCTACCTGGCCACCTACCGCAAGACCAAAGTACTCCGCCGACTGGCGGTCACGCCGGCGTCTCCTGCGATGGTGCTGGTGGCTCAGATCGTGGTCAGTTTCCTCCAGATGCTCTTCGGTATCGCCATCGCCCTCGGTATCGCGCTCCAGTTCTTCGACACCGCCCTGCCCGACGATGTGCTGGTGGCTGTGTTGGTCCTGCTCGCCCTGTGTCTGACGATGTACTCCGTGGGCATGATCGTGGCATCAGTGGCTCCGACACCCAACGCGGCGGTCGCCATGGGCCTGATCGGCTTTTTCGGTATGGCCGCACTCGGCGGCATGTTCGGCCCCATGGAGAACCTGCCCGAGCGGCTGGCCGAAGTCGGCTCCTGGCTCCCCTTCGGTGCTGCCGTCGAGGCCTTCCAGTCCACATGGGTGGGCGAAACCGTGGCCTGGGAGAACTGGGCCAGCCTCGGAGTCACCACGGTGCTCGGCCTCGCTGTGGCTTCCGCACTCTTCCGCTGGGAATGATCACGGAGACTTCGCTGATCGAACGCCACCGACCACGGGCCCGGCCTACTGCTCGAGCTGGTCTCGCCTGGTGTGATCGTCGCTTTGCTGTGGGAGGCATTGAAGTGGTGAAACGGCTGGTGCCGGACGAGTTGTGGGAATTATTCATACGAGTGGT
This sequence comes from Streptomyces sp. NPDC026589, assembly GCF_040638385.1. Classification (NCBI taxonomy): domain Bacteria; kingdom Bacillati; phylum Actinomycetota; class Actinomycetes; order Kitasatosporales; family Streptomycetaceae; genus Streptomyces; species Streptomyces sp. NPDC026589. The sequence goes on along the minus strand of NZ_JBEZYG010000005.1, from coordinate 234,412 downwards.
GCCGTCGGCGCCGACGCGGCCGCAGGGCGGAGGCCGGCGGCGGTACGGCGACCGGGAGGTACTCGCCGCGATCATCTTCGTGGCCACCACCGGGTGCGCCTGGCGGCAGCTGCCACCGGTGTTCGGGCCGTCCGGACCGACCGCGCACCGCCGTTTCACCGAGTGGTCCAGGGCCCGGGTGTGGGCCGAGCTGCACCGCCTGATCCGGGACGACCTCGGTGCCCACCGCGAGCTGGACTGGTCGCGGTGCGCGATCGAATCGGTGAACATGCGGGCGCTGAAAGGCGGGAGCTGACAGACCCGAAATCCCCACTTCCCAGCCTCGGCCTTTCCTGACGGCTCGCCAGCACCGCTGGCGGGCCGTTTCGGGTTGCTGGTGCGCACAAAACGACAAAGAGCCATATATAGCGCGAAGTACGTGGACTGCGGCGGAATTCCCCGGCGCTACCTGCCCCACGACTTCCCGCCCCACCAAACCGTCTACGGCCACTTCGCCCGCCGTCAATGACGGAGCCTTTCCAGCCTCACGCCGAGGCGTGTTGAAGGACGAGGGCGGTTGGGACGATCGCGGCGATGCGGTTGGTGCTGCGACGGAGCTTTCGTAGGAGGCACCAGCCCTTCAGGGTGGCCATGGCCTGCTCGCCGAGGCAGCGGATCTTGGTGTGCGTGCTGTTGTGGCGGCGCGCTGTGACCGCTTGAGCCGGCGGCCGCGGAGAGGGTACTCGGATGGAGTCACCGGCACCTTGATACGCCTTGTCGGCCCCGCATGTGAGGCCGGCGCCGGTCAGCTCGTCGACGATGCCGTGGGTGCGGGCGGCGGTCGGAGCGTGGGTCGAACCGCGCAGGGCGGGTGAGGCCCGCAGCAGCCGCCCGAAGGGATCGGTGAGGACCTGGACGTTCATGCCGTGACGTTGGTGTTTGCCCGCGTGGTACGGGGTGTCGGCGGCGATCCGGTCGATGAGCAGCAGGGACCGGGCTGAGGTCCCGCCGGTCACACCGTGCTCCGACGGGGGTGGTCCAGGGCCGGGCCGAAGGTGAGCACGCGGTGCACGTCGACCGATCCGGTCAGTGCCCGGCAGGCCCGCATGGCGGCGGCCTGCTGGTTCCAGGTCAGGGCCATCCTGGCTGCCAGGGCGTCCCGCGTCGGCTCGCACACGCGCCCTCACCGTCGGCACCAACCGTCCGGCTCGACCGCCCTGCACGCGGGCACGGCGCGACGGGGCTCCAGTAACTGACCGGTGACCTCCAGGCGGAAACCGTCCAGGCAGGAGAAGGCAGTAGCGTCAGGCACGTCGAGGTCTTCCGGGTGGGTGGGGCGAGATTCCCGCCATCGGGAGACCCTGCCCCTCACCCAGCGGGTGACGCGCCGGCAACCTCTCCACCCCGGCTGCTGAGAGCCGCATCGCCGCGACCTGAAATGCCGCCGCACGACGGCCGGGGAAAGAGCTTCCCTGACGCAGGGTCAGATTCTTTGCGACCCTGACCCCGCCCGGAAACCCGGAGCTGACAGTAATCTCTCCGTCGGCAGGAACTTTCACTGCTCGACCAGACTTCGAAAGTTACTTTCGCGCGGCTCCGGACGTACGGGCGCGGCCCGGTGACCGGACGCCGGGCGCGGGGAGGAGTTGCGGATGACCGGGGACACGCGGGACCACGGGCGGACGGCGGGCGGCCGGGGCACGCACGGCGAGGGCGCCTCCGCCGGGAGCGGCATCCCCCGGCGGAGACTCGGCGGCGGGATACTGGCGGTGGGCGGCGCACTCGCGCTGACGCCGCTCCCGCCGGCGGGAGCGGCCCCGCGCGGCGGGCCGGGCGCGGGAGCGGCGCAGGGAGCGGGCGGCACGGGAGCGGGCATGGGATCAGGGGCACACCGGCCCACACTGCGGTACGGAAGCGCGGCGCGCGCCGGACTGCTCCAGGGACCGCTGGACCAGCTCGTCAGGGATGCCGAGGCGTACCTCGCCGACTCCCCCGCCCACCCCTGGTACGCGGGCGCGGTCCTGCTCGCCGGGCGGGGCGGGACGGTGGCGCTGCACCGGCCGATCGGGAAGGCGGTGCGCTATGCCGCGTACGACGAGAAGACCGACACCGGGGTGGAGTTCCCGGCGGACCAGCAGATCGCGATGGCCGAGGACACCGTCTTCGACCTGGCCTCGATCTCCAAGCTGTTCACCTCGCTCCTGGCGGTCCAGCAGATCGAACGCGGGGCGCTGGAGCTGGAGGCCACGGTCGCCTCGTACCTTCCGGACTTCGCGGGCGGCGGCAAGCAGGACATCACCGTCCGCCAACTACTCACCCACACCTCGGGGTTCCGGTCCTGGATCCCGCTGTACGAGGAGCCGACCCGGGAGGGGAAGCTCCGGATGCTGTGGGAGGAGGTCCCGGCGAGCACCCCGGGCAGCGCGTATCTCTACTCCGACCTCAACCTGATCTCGCTGCAACTGATCCTGGAGAAGATCACGGGCCGCCCGCTGGACGCCCTGCTCCGTGACGAGATCACCGCCCCGCTGGGGATGCGCCGCACCCGCTTCAATCCGCCCGCCTCCTGGAAGCCGAAGATCGCGGCGACCGAGGACGCCCGGCCCCCGTGGTCCGGGCTCGACCGCGGGCTGGTCTGGGGCGAGGTGCACGACGAGAACGCCTACAGTCTGGACGGGGTGGCGGGCCACGCCGGGGTGTTCTCCTGCGCCTGGGATCTCGCGATCCTCGCCCGGACCCTCCTCAACGGCGGGGTGTACGGCCGCTCCCGCGTCCTGTCCGCGGACTCCGTCGACCTGCTGTTCACCGACTTCAACACCCCGTTCCCGGGCGACGAGCACGGCCTCGGTTTCGAGCTCTACCAGCACTGGTACATGGGCGCGATGGCGACCCCGCGCAGTGCGGGGCACACCGGATTCACCGGGACCAGCCTGGTGCTCGACCCGTCGACCGACACCTTCCTCATCGTGCTGGGCAACTCCGTTCACCCGGTGCGGAGTTGGCGCTCGGGCAGTGCGCCCCGGGTGGCGGCCGCCAACCAGCTGGCGCGGGCCGTTCCGGTCCGGCCCGAACGGGGGCGCACCGCCTGGTTCTCCGGGATGGCGAGCGCGTCCACCGCCACCCTCACCCTGCCCGCCCTGCGTCTGGCCTCCACACGGGCCCGCCTGGAGTGCGCCCTGTGGTGGGACACCGAACCGGCCGCCGACCATCTCTTCCTGGAGGCGTCGGCGGGTGGCCAGGACTGGCAGCCGGTGCCGTTCGCCACCGTACGTCCGGGACCGGGTCGCCGGCCGGATCCGCAGCCGCATCCGGCCGGCTCGGTCACCGGCTGGTCGGGGCGCGTCTGGCACCGTCTTGAGGCGGACCTGACGCCCTGGCGCGGCCGGGACGTACGCCTGCGGTGGCGTTACGCCACCGACCAGCGGTACGTGGGACGCGGCGCTTACGTGGACGGGCTGCGGGTCCGCGACGGCCTCCGCACGGTCTTCGACGCGGAACGGCCCCGGGACGCCGGCCGGATCGAGGCGACCGGCTGGGTGCCATCGGCGGACTGAGCTCACGCCCGAACGGGGAGGGGCGTCGGCAGCCGGCGCCCCTCGCACCGCCGCGGCGGCCGCGCCCTCACGTCACCGCGTCCGCCTGCGCGCCCGCCCGCGCGGGCGAGGACGCGGGCGGGGGTGGGGACGCGGGCGCGGGCGGCGTTGCGGCCCAGTTCCTGCTCACCGCCGCCGGAGCCCCGTACGTCGTGGCGGCGGGCCGGGTACTCCTGGACGTAACGGATCCGCACACAGGAAGGTCGGGTAGATCATGGGGACCCCTCTCGCCGGGGCGGTGGCGTCGCCGCCCGTTCCGGAAGCCACCCCGTCGGGCCGGCCGACGCTGCTGCGCCGACTGGAGTTCGTCGCCTACCCGGCCGCCGCCGGGGCCGCGTTCACGCTGCTGGCGCTGGGCGTGGTGACCTGGCTGCCGGCACTCGCCGCGATGGGCCGCGCGCTCCAGCGGCGGCGGGTGGACGGGGACAGCCGCTGCTTCACCGACACGCAGGCCCCCTTCGGCGGTTGCTGGCGCGCTGTGGCTCCACGGTCTGCCGTCCACGGCCGTCGCGGGCGTCCTGGCCGCCAACACCGTATCCCTGCTGAACCGTTCGGAGGCGTGGACGTTCCCGTTGCTGGCCGCGCAGGTGGGTGTCGCGGCGGCGTTCGTGATCCACCATGTGGCGCTCGCGGCCGTGGCGGGCCGGGACCCGGACGGTGGCATCCGGTCCTGGTCGGCCGGGGCGCCGGCGCTCGACTTCGGGCCCCCGGCCCGGGGCACCGCCCTGCTCGGCGCGGTGATCTCCGCCGTCCTGCTCTCCCTCGTCGTACCGCTGGGGCCACTGCTGCTCGGCCCGAGCGTTCCGGTCCTGCTCGCCCTGTCCTTCGCCGATCCCAGGAGGCACACCTCATGACCCGACTTCCGCGCACCGCGCTCGTCGCCGGCCTCGCCCCGCTCGTCGTGACCACTCCGTCGGCCGCCGCCGAGGCGGCGAGCGCGTACTACGTGTCGCCGTCCGGGAGCGACGCGAACTCCGGTACGTCGGCGGGCGCCCCGCTGGCCACGGTCCAGAAGGCGGTCGATCCGGCCCCGTCGGGCGCGGTGGTGAACCTGGCCCCGGGCGCCTACCGGCAGGACGTGGTGACCGCGCGGGCCGGGGTCACCATCACCGGTCCGTCGAACGCCTCGGTGAAGGGCGCGGGCGACGCCCGGATCATCCAGGTCCGGCATGACAGCACGACGCTCAGCGGCTTCACCGTGGACGGACTGCACGGGTCGGCCTCGGACGTCTCGGGCTACCGGCCCAAACTCGTCTATGTCATGAGCACAACTCCCGGGAACGGGGTCGGCGGCCTGCGCGTCACCGGCATGGCCCTCAAGAACGCGGCCGACGAGTGCCTGCGGCTGCGCCACCTCGTCGCGGGCGCCGAGGTGGACGACAACACCATCAGGGACTGCGGGGTCGCCGACTTCGTGTTCGACGGGGGCGGGAAGAACGGCGAGGGGATCTACCTCGGTACGGCCCCCGAGCAGCAGGGCTCCAACGGGGCTCCGGACACGGCGCCCGACGTCAGCCGGAACAACCGCATCCACCACAACACCATCGTCACGCGGGGCAACGAGTGCGTGGACGTGAAGGAGAACGCGACGAACAACTACGGAGAGCACAACGACTGCAGCGGCCAGCGCGACCCCAGCTCCGGCGGGCTCGACGCCCGGGGCAGCGGCAACATCTTCCGCTGCAACACCGTCCACGACAACGTGGGCGCGGGCGTCCGGCTCGGCGGTGACACCGCGACGGACGGCACCGCGACCTCCGTCTACGGCAACACCATCACCGGCAACGCGGGCGGCGGCATCAAGTTCATGCGCACCCCGCAGGGCCCCGTCTGCTCCAACACCATGAGCGGCAACACCGGCGGCGACGCCGTGGGCACGTACGGCAGCTCCTGCGACCCGACCGGTGTGGGCCCGCAGTGAGCGGCCGAGGGCCCGCGAGACGCGGGGTTCTTTACGCGGCGGCGGCAGCCGGGGCCGCCGCGGTCGCCGCCACGGCGACGGACGCGCGCGCGGCGGGGACGACCGGCCCCGCGCGTTCCCGCTGGACGACGTCCTGGGCCACCGCCCAGACCGCGCCGACCGCCGCCGACCCGGTGGCGTACGCCGGGCTGACCGACGGGGACTGCACGGCCGTGCTGCGGCTGTCGGCCGGAGGCGCGGTCCGGCTGCGGTACGCGAACATCTTCGGGACCGCGCCGGTGCTGGTCGGCCCGGTGACCGCGGACGGCCGCCCGGTGACCTTCGCCGGGCGGAGCCAGGAGTGGCTGGCGGCGGGCGCCAGTCTGACCAGTGACCCCGTCGCGGGGCTGCGGGTAGCGGACGGGGCGCGGCTGGAGGTGCGGACGCGGGTCCCCGGCCCGACCGGTCCGCTCTCCTTCCACCGCAACACCCATGCCTGGCACACCGTCAACGGGGTACGCACCAAGTCGGTCCTCCTGCTGACCGGGGTGGAGACCACCGGGGCGCGCGGCCCGGTCCTCGCGGTGTTCGGCGACTCCATCGCGGAGGGTGTCGGCACGCCCGACGACGCCGATCTGCGGTGGCCCGACCAGTTGGCGCGGCGGCTGCCCGGTACGGCCGTCGCCAACCTCGGCATCAGCGGCAACCGGCTGCTGCTCGACGACGTCCGCTTCGGGCCCGGCGGCCAGGCCCGCTTCGACCGTGACGTACTCGGGCTGCCGGGACTGCGGACGGTGCTCGTCCACCTGGGTGTCAACGACCTCCAGCAGCCGCCGGGCCAGAGCGGTCCGGACCAGGTCCTGGCCGGCTACCGGCAGGTGGCGCTGCGCGCCCGGGGCGCCGGGCTGCGGGTGGTGGGCGCCACCATCACCCCGTTCGAGGGGTGGACCCGCTGGTCGCCCGAGCTGGACGCGGTCCGCGGGCACATCAACCGGGCCGTGCGCACCGGTCGGATCTTCGACGGCGTGGCCGACTTCGACGCCGCGCTGCGCGACCCGGACCGCCCGTCCCGGATGCTCCCCGCCCACGACAGCGGCGACGGTCTGCATCCTGGCCCTTCCGGTCACGCGGCGCTCGCCGCCGCCGTCGACCGCCGACACCTTCTGTGAGCCGACGTGAGCCGAGACCTCCCGCCGGCCGACGCCTTTCGTGACCCGACACCTTCCGTGAGAGGCGGCATGGCGAACCCAGGCACCGCCCGGCGCACCGTCCTGACCGGTGCGGCCGCCCTGGGCGCGGCGGCGACGCTGCCCCTGGCTCTCGCCGGCCCCGCCCACGCGGCGTCCGGCACGGCACGGACCGGGACGGAGGACGCCGCGGCGCTGCGCACCCGCTGGCGGTTGAGGCCGGGGCCCCGCTGACGCCGGGCGGCGTCAGTCGCCGGCGTCCCGGACGATCTTGGGCGGGCGTGCGGGTCAGGTGCGGTGCGGTCCGGCGGCCTCCGCCGACCGTCCGAGCCGCTCCAGGCAGTGCGCCTCGTCGTCGCGGGCCGCCAGCGTCTGGGGATGGTCGGGGCCCAGCACCCGGGCGCGCGCCTCGGCTACCTCCCGATACGCCGTCAGCGCCTCGCTCCACCGGCCGAGCCAGCCGAGCCCCGCGGCGACCTCCCGGCGGCTGATCACGGTGTCCGGGTGATCGGGTCCGAGGGTGCGTTCCCGGAGCGCGCAGACCTCGCGCGCCTCGGCGAGCGCCTCCTCCCAGCGGCCCGTCCGCCCCAGGTTGACCCCGAGGCCGTGGCGGGCGCGCAGCGTCTCGGGGTCGGCGGCGCCCGCGGTCCGCGTGCGGTCGGCGACCAGGGAGCGGTACAGCTCCAGGGCCTCCGCGTCACGGCCGAGCCGGCCGAGGCTGATGCCGGCCTCGTAGCGGGCGGCGAAAGTGTCGGGGTGATCGGGCCCCAGGGTGCTCGCGCGGGCCCTGGCGACGTCCTGGAAGGTGTCCAGCGCCTCGGCCCAGCGGCCCAGCCTGCCCAGCGTGTACGCCACTTCGTAGCGGGTGGTGAGGGTGTCGGGGTGCGTCGGGCCGAGCAGCCGGGCGCGGGCGTCGGCGACCTCCCGGGCCAGCTGCCAGGACTCCTCGGGCCGCCCCAGCCTGCTGAGGTTGAACGCCATGTTGTGGCGGCAGCGCAGGGTGTCGGGGTGGTCGGGGCCCATGACGCGTTCGCGGACGGCGAGGACCTCTCCGTACACCTGGTGGGCCTCGGCGTGCCGGCCGAGCCGGCCCAGGGCGTGGGCGGTCGCCTGGCGGGCGGCGAGCGTCTGCGGGTGGTCGGCGCCCAGGGCGCGTTCGCGGCCCTCGGCGACCCGGGCGAACTCGCGCAGCCCCTCCTCGGCCCGGCCCGTGCGGCTGAGGGTGAGGCCGAGTTCGTATCGGCTGGCGAGGGTGTCGGGGTGGTCGGGGCCGAGGACGCGGCCACGCTGGGCGGCGACCTCCCGGTGCACCTCGCCCGCCTCCTCCCAGCGGCCCAGGCGGCCGAGGTCGACCCCCGCGCCGTGACGGCCGTCGAGCGTGGCGAGGGGATCGGGAACGGGGGGCCCGGCCGGCCCGGGGACGGCGGGGCCGGAGTGCGGGGCGGTGGCGGAGTGCGGGGTGCCGGTGGTCCACCGGCCCGTCAGCCCGGCGGCCGGGTCGGATTGTTGGACGCCGGGGCCCGTCGCCCCGGTCGCCCGGTGTCCGGCGGTCATGGAGCGGGTCCAGGCGGGCAGAGCCCTCGTGCGCGGGGCCGGCGGCCGCCCGGCGCCGGACAGGGCGAGGGGTCCCGGTCCGAGCGCGGGCTGTTCCCCGGTCCGGCCGAGGACGATGCGGCGGCGCAGGTCGCCCGCGTCGACGGGCCGTTCCTCGGGGGCCTTGGCGAGCAGGTCGAGGACGACGCGGTCGAGGAAGCCCGGCAGGTCGGCACGGTGGGTGCGCAGCGGTTCCGGCGGGGTGTCGCGGTGTCCGACGAGCACGGCCCAGGCGTCGTCCTGGTCGAACGGCGGTACGCCGGTGGCGATTTCGTACAGGACGCAGCCCAGTGAGTAGAGGTCGCTGCGGTGGTCGACCTCCTTGCCGCTGATCTGCTCGGGCGACATGTAGTGCGGGGTGCCCATGGCGAGGCCGGTGGTGGTGAGGCGGGACGTCATGCCGATGTCGTGGCCGAGGCGCGCTATGCCGAAGTCGCAGATCTTCACCGTGCCGTCGGTCAGCCGCATGATGTTGGCGGGCTTGAGGTCGCGGTGGACGATGCCCTGCCGGTGGGTGTAGCCCAGGGCGTCGGCGACCTGCTCCGCGATGTCGACGACATGGTCGACGGGCAGCGGGTGCTGCTGGTTCTCCTCCAGCAGCTGGCTCAGGTTGTGCCCGTCGAGCAACTCCATGACGAGGTAGAGCACGCCCTCGTGCTCGCCGAAGTCGTGCACGACGGTGACGCCCCGGTGCTGGAGGGACGCGGCCACCCGGGCCTCGCGCCGGAAGCGTTCGCGCAGGATACGGGTGAACGCCCGGTCGTGCTGGGGACCCATGGGTTTGAGGCATTTGACGGCGACCTGCCGGCCCAGCGACTCGTCGCGGGCGCGCCACACCTCGCCCATGCCGCCGCGCCCGATCAGTTCGAGCAGTCGGTACCGGCTCTGGATCAGCCTGGTGTCCGCCATCTGCCGCTTCCCGCCCCCGTTGTTCCCTGCCGCTAGCGCTGTGCCCTCCCCGGCCCGTCCAGTATGGCGGCCGGTCCGCGGAGTCTGTACGCGGCGGGGCGGCTGTCGGGCCCCAGCCGTGCCATCGCCCCGAGAATATGACCGGGCGGCAGCTGCCAGCGCACCCGGTCCGGGATCGCCCGCAGGACGGCGCCGGTGGCACGGAGCCGCCGGTCGACGGTGGCCGGCGGCGGGGCGGGCCGGCCGTACAGCTCGTGGGCGTACGGGGGCAGGGACTGGTAGGCCAGCGCCGCCACCCGCCGCCACACCACGGCGCGCGCCGGAACGAGCCAGGGGCGCGCGGGCGGGCTACGGAGGAAGTCGTCGACGTCGGCGGCCTCGGCTCCGGCGGCGAGTTCGGGGCGTACGCGGTCGAAGTAGGCGGCGAGCGCGGCGGTGGTGGCGGGCACCCGGTCCGGGTCGAGGCCGACGAGGCGGGCGCCGGTGCGGTGTTCGTCGATGTACCGGTCGGCCTGGGCGTCGGTGAGGGGGTAGCCGGAGCGGCGCTGGACCTGGAGGTAGGAGTCGGCCTCGGCGCAGTGCACCCAGAGCAGCAGTTCCGGTTCGTCGACGCCGTACGTCTCCCCGGTGTCCGGGTCGGTGGCCTCGATCACGCGGTGGATCCGGCGGACCCGGGCGCCCGCCTGTTCGGCGGCGTCGGTGGTGCCGTAGGTGATGGTGCCGACGAAGGACGCCGTACGCATGAGCCGGCCCCAGGCGTCCCGGCGGAAGTCGGAGTTCTGGGTGACTCCGCGCACGGCGCGCGGGTGGAGTGCCTGGAGGTAGAGGGCGCGGATGCCCGCGATCCACATCATCGGGTCGCCGTGCAGCTGCCAGGTGACCGACCGGGGCCCGAAGAGGCCGGGGTCGGGTCGCGGCGGGGAGACGTCGTTCATCCGCGGTACCTCCGGCTCGGCGGTGCACGGGGACGGCGCCGGTCCGCGTACGGACCGGGACCGGGGCCGGGACCGATGGTACGTCGGGGAGGGGCGTTTCCGGCAGGGCGGGGCCGACGGTGACTCGGCCCCGTGCTCGGTGGCCGAGCGGTTCACGGTCCGTGCGGGGCCGTGTTCGGCGCGCCCCTTGGAATACCCCCGGGGGGTATGATGTTATGGCGGATGTCCCCAGGACGGAAAAGAAGACCCGAAGGCACATCACACACATGGAGTCACGATGAACAACCATTCCGGCCACGACATGACCGCCCACGGCGGCGCCCGTCCCGGTGGGCTGTCGGTCTCCGAGAACGGGTACACCCTCGAACTCGACTCGACGATCTTTCCGGCCGGGGTACGGACGGTCGCCTTCCGGGTGACCGGTCCCGACGGACGACCGGTGACCGAGTTCACGCCCGAGCACGAGAAGAAGCTGCACTTCATCGCCGTCCGGCGCGACACGACCGGCTTCCAGCACGTGCACCCGGTGATGGACGGGAAGGGCACCTGGAGCGTCGACCTGACGCTGGAGCCGGGAGACTGGAGGTTCTTCGCCGACATCCACCCGGTCGGCCACGGCGGAACCATGACGCTGGGCATCGACGCCTCGGTCGCCGGGCCGTACGGCCCACAGCCGATTCCCGGGGGCTCGCGCAGCGCCCGCGTCGGCGAGTACACCGTCACCCTCGACGGCGAGCTCCTGCCCGGCACGGCGAGCGACCTGACGCTCACCGTCAGCCGGAACGGGCGGCCGGTCACCGATCTGCAGCCCTATTTGGGGGCGTACGGGCACCTGGTGGCGCTGCGGGTCGGCGACCTGGGCTACCTCCACGTCCACCCGGACGGCGAGCCCGGTGACGGCGTCACCGAGCCGGGGCCCGGGATCACCTTCATGGCCGCGGCTCCGTCGGGCGGCGTCTACCGCCTCTACCTGGACTTCCAGCACGAGGACGCCGTCCGGACGGCCGAGTTCACGGTACGGACCACCGCGACCCGCCCCGGCCCGGACGCGGCGCCCCGGACGGCGTCCGAGCACTCGGGCCACCACGGCGGCCACCCACACCACTGACCGGCCGCGGGAACGCCACCGGTCGGCCGGGCCGCACACGACCCTGCCGAAGGGCGCTCGATCCGCCGAGCGCCCCGCCACCGTCCAGCACAGCCTCCTCGTCGGAAGGACCACCATGCCCCGCCTGACCCGACTCACACCCGATACAGCGGTCGGCGCCTCGCGCGACCTCCTCGCCGAGCTGGTCTCCCGGCACGGCGAGGTCGGGGACATGGTCTCCACGATGGCGCACTCCCCCGCCGTCCTGGGCGGCTATCTGCAGCTCAGCCGGGCCATGGGGCGAGCCAAGCTCGACCGCGGGATCAGCGAACGGATCTCGATCGCCGTCCAGACCCTCCAGGGCTGCCGGCTCTGTCTGGACGCCCATGTCGGCGCCGCTCGCAGGATGGGAGTGGACGAGGGCGAGATCGAGCGTGCCCGCGCGGGCACCTCGGACGACCCCGGGATCGCGGCGATCATCGCCCTCGCCCTCCAGGTCCACCGCGAGCCGACGTCGATCACCGACGCCCAGGTCATCGCGCTCCGCGAGCACGGCTACAGCGACCGCGCGATAGCCGATGTCGTCGGCGTCGTCGCACTCAACGTCCTCACCGGCGCCTTCAACCTGCTGGCCGGACTCACTCCGGAGAGCGGCGCCGATGCGTAGGGACATCCCCGCCTCCCCCCGCGGGGCGCGGCCTCCGGCGCGAGGCCGCGCCCCGCCGCACGGACCCGGAAGGAACACGCCATGCGCCTGTTCGCCAACCGCGACTACCGCCGCCTGTTCGGTGCGCAGATCATCGCCCTCTTCGGCACCGGGCTGGCCACCGTGGCCCTCGGGCTGCTCGCCTACGACCTCGCCGGCCCGAGCGCCGGCGCGGTCCTCGGCACCGCCCTGACCATCAAGATGGTCATGTACGTGGCCATCGCCCCGGTCGCCGCCGCGTACGTCGACCGCCTCCCCAGAAGAATCCTTCTGACCCTCCTCGACGCGGTGCGCGCCGTGGTGGTCCTGGCGCTGCCGTTCGTCACGGAGATCTGGCACATCTACCTCCTGGTCGGCCTGCTCCAGGCCGCTTCCGCGGCGTTCACCCCGACGTTCCAGGCGGTCATCCCCGACATCGTCACCGAGGAGTCCGACTACGTACGCGCCCTGTCCGCCTCGCAGGTCGCCTCCACGATGGAGAGCCTCCTCTCCCCCGTCCTCGCAGCGGTCGCCCTGGCGTTCCTGAGCTTCGACCGGCTGTTCCTCGGCACCTCCGCCGGATTCCTCCTCTCCGGCCTGCTCGTACTGTCGACGCGCATCCCCGAGGCCCGTCCCAGCTCCCACACCCGCGCCTGGGACAGGGCGACGGCAGGGATCAGGACCTTCCTCGGGACACCGCGGCTGCGCGGCGTCATGGCACTCAATCTCGCGGTCGCGGCGGCGGGCTCGATCGTCGTCGTCAACACCGTCAACTACGTCCGTGACGAGCTCGGGGGCTCGCAGTCGGCCGTCGCGTGGATGCTCGCCGCCTCCGGCGGCGGGACCCTGCTGGCCGCGCTCGTCCTGCCGCGGGTACTCGACCGGGTCGCCGCCCGGGCGGTCATGGTGACCGGCGCGGGAGTCCTCGTCGGCGGCACGGCCGCCGCGGTGACGCTCACCGCGGCCGGACCGACCACCTGGACCGGTACGGCGATCGTCTGGGCCCTGATCGGCATCGGCATGGCGCTGGTCATCACCCCGACCGGCAAGGTCCTGCGCGCCTCGGTCGAACCGAACGCGATCCCCGGGGTCTTCGCCGCCCAGTTCTCCCTCTCGCACCTCGCCTGGCTGATCACCTACCCCATCGCCGGATGGCTCGGCACGAACACCGGCTTCGCCGCCGCCTGGTCCGTCCTCGCGGCGCTCGCCGCCGCGGGCGCGATCGGCGCCCTCCTCCTGTGGCCGCGCCACGACGGACGAGGAGCCGCGCCCGGGATCCTGACCCCCGTCCCGGCCGAACGCCCGTCGGACCGGTCCACCCTCTCCAAGGCCGCGTAGAACGCGCTGTCGGTCGCCGACGCCGCACGGGCCCGGACGGAGCCCGGTTACGGGGTCCCAGCCCCCGACGGCCGTATCCGATCGACCCCAACAGCAGGTCGCTATACCCCTAGGGGGTATATTGCTCACGCGAAGCGAGATACCCCCCTCCCGTATTGGAGAAAGCTATGTCAACCCCGTCCGCCCCTCCCAGTCCACGCCGCTGGACGGCACTCGTCCTCATAGCCCTGGCCCAGTTCACGGTCATCATGGACACGTCGATCATTGGGGTGGCCCTCCCCAAGATGCAGATGGACCTGGGCTTCTCCCCCGAGGGCCTCTCCTGGGTGTTCAACGCCTATGTCGTCGCCTTCGGCGGGCTCCTCCTGCTCGGCGGACGGCTCTCCGACCTGTTCGGCGCCAAGCGGATCTTCGTCGCCGGGTGGCTCGTGATGGCCGGGGGATCCCTGGTCGCCGGCCTCGCCTCCGAGATCTGGGTCGAACTGACCGGGCGCGCCCTGCAAGGCGTCGGCGCCGCGCTGATCGCCCCGTCCGCCCTGACCCTGCTGATGATGCTCTTCGGCTCCCGCCCCAAGGAACTGACCAAGGCGCTGGCGCTGTACGGCGCGGCGGCCCCGGCGGGCGGCACCGCCGGCGTCTTCCTCGGCGGTGTGATCACCGAGTACGCCAGCTGGCCCTGGGTGTTCTACATCAACATCCCGATCGCCCTGATCGTGCTGGCCCTCACCCCGGGGGTCATGCCCTCCTCCCCCGTCCGCCGCGGATCCGTCGACTTCGGCGGAGCGGCCACCGTCACCGTGGGACTGGCCACCGCCGTCTACGCCATCGTCCGCGCCCCGGAAACCGGCTGGGGCTCGGCCGAGACCTGGCTCGTCCTGCTGGCCGGCCTGGCGCTGATCGCCGCGTTCGTCGCCATCCAGTCGAAGCGCCGCGAGCCGCTGATGCGGCTGGGCATCTGGAAGGCCCCCAACCTCGCCGGCGCGAACATCGCGCAGCTGCTGATGGCCGCCGCGTGGATCCCCATGTGGTTCTTCCTCAACCTGTACCTCCAGCAGGTCCTGGGGCTCGGAGCGTTCGCCTCGGGCGCGGCCCTGCTGCCCATGACGGTCGCCATCATGATCATGATGATCGTCCTGGCACCCCGCCTGATGGCCCGTTTCGGAAGCAAGCCGCTGATCGTCACCGGCCTGCTGGCCCTCGCGGCAGGCATGCTGTGGCTGTCGTTCGCCCGGGCGGACGGCACCTTCTGGGTCGACGTCCTGCCCGCGTCCCTGCTGGCCGCGGCGGGCATGTCGCTGGCGTTCATTCCCTCCCTCGGCACCGCACTGTCCAGTGCGCGCCCCGAGGAGGGCGGCCTGGCCTCCGGCATCGTCAACACCAGCTACCAGGTCGGCTCCGCACTCGGACTGGCCGCGATGACCGCCGTGTCCGCGGCGTACGGCGCCCGTGAACTCGGCAACCCCGAAGCACTCACCAACGGGTTCTCCGCCGCCTTCATCGGAGCGGCGGCCCTCGCCGCCGTCGGCGCGGCCGCGTCACTGCTCACCCTGCGCGGGGCCCCCGCCCAGGACTCCGCCCCCGGCGAGAAGCAGCCCGTCTAGGCGGGCGACGCTCGAACCCGCAGGGGCCGGCCCGCAGGGGCCGGCCCCTGCGAGGCGGTCGGGTCCGGGCGGTCGGCTCAGGCGCGCAGGAACGTCTCGACGCTGGTCGCCAGGGCCAACGGAGTCTCGTACATCGGGTAATGACCGCTGTTCGGGATCTCCTCCAGTTCGGCGTTCGGATAATGGCTGAGCCACGTGGCGCGCATGGCGTCGGCCGTCAGGGCGAGATCGTGCTCGCCGACGACGACCTTGACCGGAACGGGGTTGCCGGTGATCCGCTCCGTGAGGTCGGCGGTGACCCAGTCCTTCACGTAACCGTCGAACGCCTCGCGGGTCGACCACTCCAGCGAGCGGTCGACCATCAGGTCGAGCCATACCCGGGGCGCGCGTTGACCGGTGACCAGGTCCACGATGGCCCGTCGCTTGTCACGGTCGTGCGCGGCACCGTAGAACAGTGCCTCCCCCTCGCGGTCCAGCGGATAGACGCCGGCGGGGACGGGCGCCAGGCCGACCAGCTTGCGCACCCTCCCCGGAGCCTGTGCCAGCACCTGCTGGGCCGCCTTGCCGCCCATGGAGTGGCCGATGAGGGAGAAGCTCTCCCAGCCGAGTTCACCGGCCAGGGCGAGGGCGTCGTCGGCGATCTCGGCGAGCGTGTACGCGCCGCCGACGGCTTTGCGATCGCCGTAGCCCCGGTAGTCGAGGAAGGCGTAGCCGAAGGTGTCGCCGTCCAGGTAGTCCAGGAAGGGGCCCCAGCCGGAGCTGGTCCCGAACCAGTCGTGGAGCACCAGCACCTTGTGGTCGCCGGAACCGGTCAGACGGTGCGGCATGCTCATACGGGGTTCCTCCCGGGTCGTGGACGATCGGGCGCGCGGGGCGAGGCGCGCACCGGATCCCTTCCCCCGGCCGGGACCGCGAACCGGATCCACGGGGAGTGCCACCGTCCGTGCGGCGGAGTCCGGTCCGGCCGCAGCGCGCTCGCCGGCAACCGGCTCCCCCCGGGGGCGTCCGCTCAGTGGCCGGCGGCCAGTTCTCCGGTGAGCCTGTCGTGGAGGCGCGCGCTCGGATCGTTGAGGCCGGTGATCTCGACGGTCTTGCCTCGCTGGGCGTACTTGGTCTCGATGGCGTCGAGAGCGGCGACGGAGGAGGCGTCCCAGATGTGGGCCGAGCTCAGGTCGATGACGACCCGGTCGGGGTCGTTCGCGTAGTCGAACCGCCCGACGATGTCGTTGGAGGAGGCGAAGAAGAGTTCACCGGTGACCCGGTAGACGACGGTGGTGCGGTCGGGGTCGGTGACTGCGGTGACGTCGGCGAGGTGGGCGACGCGCTTGGCGAAGATGACCATGGCGGAGACGGAGCCGACGACCACGCCGACGGCGAGGTTGTGCGTGATCACGACACAGGCGACGGTGATCACCATGACGGCGGTCTCACCGACAGGCATCCGCCGGAGGGTCCTGGGCGCGATGGAGTGCCAGTCGAAAGTCGCGAAGGAGACCATGACCATGACGGCCACCAGCGCGGCCATGGGAATGTCGGAGACGACCGGGCCGAAGACGATGCACAGCACCATCAGGAACGCGCCCGCCAGGAACGTGGAGAGGCGGGTGCGGGCGCCGGACACCTTTACGTTGATCATGGTCTGGCCGATCATGGCGCAGCCGCCCATGCCGCCGAAGAAGCCGGTGACGATGTTCGCGACGCCCTGCCCGAGGGATTCACGGGTCTTGTTCGAGTGGGTGTCGGTGATGTCGTCGACCAGCTTCGCGGTCATCAGCGATTCCATCAGGCCGACCAGCGCCATCGCGAACGCGTAGGGGGCGATCGTCGTGAGCGTGTCGAGGGTGAACGGCACGTCGGGCAGGCCCGGCACCGGCAGGGAGGACGGCAGGGCGCCCTGGTCGCCGACGGTCGGCACAGCGATGGCGGCGCCGATGGTGATCACGGTGAGGATGACGATGGAGACGAGCGGGGCCGGGACCACCGTGGTGATCCTCGGGAAGAGCACCATGAGTGCGAGGCTGGCGATGATCAGGGGGTAGACGGGCCAGGGCACGTCGGTCATCTGGGGAATCTGGGCCATGAAGACCAGGATGGCCAGGGAGTTGACGAAGCCGACCATCACCGAGCGCGGAATGAACCTCATCAGCTTCGCTACGCCCAGCGCCCCCAGGACGATCTGGAAGACGCCGGCGAGGATGACGGCCGCGATGAGGTAGCCGAGGCCGTGGTCGCGGTTCAAGGGTGCGATCACCAGGGCGACGGCGCCGGTGGCGGCGGAGATCATGGCCCGCCGCCCGCCGACGACGGAGATCACCACGGCCATGGTGAAGGAGGCGAACAGACCGATCGCGGGATCGACTCCGGCGATGATCGAGAACGAGATCGCTTCGGGGATCAGCGCCAGCGCGACGACCAGCCCCGCCAGCACCTCGGTACGCCACACCTTCGAATCGGACAGCCAGTCGGGCTTCAGGTCGCGCAGGCGGGAGGCCGGGGACACAGCGGATTCGGCGGAAGACAAGGGAGAGGGACCTGTCCTGCTCGGGCGCGCCCGGTCGACGGGCGAGTGCGCGGAGATGACGGGGCGCCGGGCGGCCCCCGAGGGCGGCTCCGTGAGCGCGGAGCCGGAAGACCGGGGTGGGGACGGACGCGGATCCGCGCTGCGGTGCGGCCGCGGTCACGTCCGGGATCGGAGCGTCACGGCGGGCAGAGCGCGGCGCCGGGCGTCATGGGCTCGCGCACGCTCTTCTCCTGAGACAATCGGACCTTCGCCGGAGGCTTCATCGGCCCCGACACGGCGGTACGGGCAGCGGAACGCGGCCTCACCTCCGGCAACTCTACCCTGACGTTAGGGTAGAGATCGACTGAGGAGCGCCCGGACGGAGGGGCGCTGCCCCAGAGGCGGCATCGGTGGGGACGATCCGGGAACGTACCGGGAACGAGAGAGGCCAGAGGCACCGGCGTGGACGGCAAGCACATGCAGATCGGCGAGGTCGCCGCACGGACCGAGCTCTCCCTGCGCACCATCCGTCATTACGAGGAGACCGGCCTCGTCGTCCCCTCCGCCCGGTCCCAGGGCGGATTCCGCCTCTACACCGAGACCGACGTCGCCCGCCTCATGGTCATCCGGAGGATGAAGCCGCTCGGCTTCACCCTGGACCAGATGCGCGAACTGCTCGATGCCACCGACCGGCTCGACGGGGACGACCTGCTCGACACCGGCCGGCGCGAGGAGCTGCTGGCCCGGGTGCGCGCCTATCAGCAGGCCGCCGCCGAGCAGGTCGAGAAGCTCCGCGTCCAGCTCGCCCGGGCCGAGGACTTCGAAGCCACCCTCCGCGCCCGCTGGGACGGCGACACCGCACCGTAGGAGGAGGCGGGGACCGTTGCCATGTCTCCCGCTTTGAGCAGACCATCAAGTCCCGCGAAGAGGACAGGTACCGGTTGATGCACACACCAGAGCTGGCGGAAGCCCACATCGAGGACGCGAGCAACATCCTGGTCGCACCTTCGGTGTCGCACGACGACGACGCGATCAGGAACTTCTTCGGTTCCGTCATCACGCCCGAGGATCTCGCCTCCGGCGCGACCGACCTCACCCGGAGGACCGTCTACCTGTGCGGTGACATATCCGCGCTCAGCGGCCCCCGCCTGCACTCCGCCGCCCGGGTGTTCGTCGTCCGGGAGCTGTCGCACGGGTACCACGAGGACATCGACGGGCCCTGGACCCTCATCGACATCGGCCGGGTCCCCATCCGCATACATGGAGTCGGCGTGTACTACCGCCGCTTCTTCGGGCCCGACGCCGGTCATTTCGAAGAGATCCGCGCGGAGCACGCGTTCCAGTCGCTGACGGAGTCCACCAAGCCCGGCACAGCGCACCGCAGTGGAATCTATCTGACGCCCGTCACACGGAACGGCGACGAACTGCGTTTCCGCCTGCTCCGGTGCTCCACGAACCTCTCGGGGCCGACGGAGGGCTTCCGCCCGACCGACACACGCATCGTCGAGGCGCTGAACCGCGAGGCGGCCACCGTCTTCCGGGACCAGGCTCCGCTGAATCACGTCCTCGCCCAGATCTACCACAACACCCTTGCCACGGCGGAACGCAAGCAGTCCAAGGCCAAGATCTCGGCCCACGCCGACAAGACCAAGGACATGCCCGTCAACGGCATCATGGCGTTCTGCACCTTCTACGACCGACTCGACAGCTTGCGCCCGCTGGCCGATGACGCCTTCGACCACGGCGTGAGAGGCGTCAGCGGGCTGGCCCGGCTCCGTTTCCGTCTCAAGGAGCCGGCCGAAGAACGCGACGGGACCCCGCTCCCCTCGCGGTTCGACGTGACCCTCTATCCCGGCTCCGTGTTCTTCATGCCGCTGTCCACCAACCGCCTGTACACGCACGAGATCCGGCCCTCGGCGCTGGACGCCGAGTTGCTCCCGACCCGCCTGGGGTACGTGGTGCGCTGTTCGAGCACCGAAGCCGTGCACAGGGGCGGCCACACGTTCCTCGAAGTGGACGGGGACCTGGTGAGGATGGAACCGCCCACACCCGCCGGGCTGGACGATCTGCGCAAGCTGTACGCCGAGGAGAACAGGACCTCGTCCTTCATCGACTACGGCGACGCATTCCTCTTCAGCATGAACACGGGAGATTACGTTGCCCCCCGGGTCTAGGTTTTCGGATGACATCCTCACGTACGCTCTGCCGATCGAGGCGAATCCCTTCACGGAGCTGTCCGCATCGGCCCAGCTGGAAGAGCTGGGCAAAGGCCGACGAGGCGCCGTGCTCACCAGGACGGACGAGGCGGGCGGTGTTCCGCTCGTCCGCACGACCACGCGGTACAGCAGCCCGACGCAGCGCTTCCGGGCCGTGCACGAACGGCTGGCGCGGCACATCCAAGAACGCGCGGCGCTTCCGGTCGGCTTCAACAACGCTCTCATCGAGAGCTACACGAACGCCTATACGAAAATGGGCAGCCATTCGGACCAGGCGCTCGATCTGGCCGACGATTCGTTCATCGCCGTCTTCTCCTGCTATCTGCATCCCGAAGCGGGCCCTCCGAGGAAACTGATCTTCAAATCGAAGGACTCCGGTGACGAGAAGTTCGAGATCCCGCTGAGCCACAACGGTGTCGTCGTGTTCTCCGTCGACGCGAACAGACGGCTCAGGCACAGAATCGTGCTGGAGAATCCCTCCGGGACGGCTGACAACCTCTGGCTGGGCGTGACGTTTCGGACGTCGAAGACCTTCGTCCTCCACCGCGACGGTCAGGCGCACCTCCCGCAGGGTGCGCGCCTCACGTCGGCCGACGAGGAGCAGAGGGACGAGTTCTACCGGCTGCGACGCCGCGAGAACAACGAAACGGACTTCGTCTACCCCTCGCTGACGTACACGGTCAGCGAGAGCGACCCGATGCCTCCCGTCTGACGTTTCGGCCCCGGCAGCCGGGACCTTCCCGCAGGCGTACGGGCTCCGGGGCATGGCGGCAGACCGTCAGAGGGCGTCGGCGGAGTCGAGCAGGACGCCCTCGTAGGCGAGCCACTGGGCGAAGGCGTGCAGCCCGTGGCCCAGCGCCGTCGCCGGAGTCCAGGCGGGAACCCGAGCGGCCTCGACCGGGTTACGCCACGGTGATGTGCCGTCCGACGCCGCCCGTACCGGCACAGGACGCACGGAGTCGTGCACGGCTTGGGCCAACTCCATGCCCGTGCAGGGCTTCTCGGGCACGACCACGAGATCGCGCCGGGCGGGCCGGGTGCGCAGGACGGCCTCGATCGCGTCCGCCAGGTCGTGGACGTAGACGGGGTGGACCTCGGCGTCGGGGTCGCCTTCGACGGTGACGGGCCGGCTGCGCAGCGCGTCCCACACCATGCGCCCGATCGGGGTGCGGTGCGAGCAGCCGGGGCCGTAGAGCTCGCCGACGTCCAGCAGGTACGGGGTGGGGGCGTTCCGCGGACGGACGGTCACCTTCGCTTCGGCGGAGTGGAGTCGCGTCAGGTCGATCACGGCGTCGGAGCGCACGCCTCGGTCGGCCAGCCGGCGTACGAGATGTTCGCCGAGCGGGGTCGCCGCCCCGCGCCAGATCAGGCCGCCCTGCCGTCGAGCACGTGGGCGGCGCTCGGAAGCGGCCTCGCGCCCGGCCAGGAGCGCCTGTCGCGCCACGTCGGCCAGCGGTGCGCGGCGCTCCGCGATGTGCTCCTCCGTGCTGGTGTTGCTGATGCCGCCGGGGCCGATCGTCGCGATCGCCTCCCCGTACGCCTCCGACGTCGCGGGCGGTTCGGGCAGTCCCGCGCGGGCCGCCTCGAACCCCATGGTGAGGGCCGTGAGCCAGGTGCCCCGGACGTCCGGGGCGACCTGGCTGTGGCCGGGCGGGCGCAGGAGAGCGGTCGGTAGCCCCACCCCTCGGAGGTACTGCTCCGCGTCCAGGTGCAGCCAGCGTTCGGGTCCCGGACCCGTGACCCGGACCGCGCAGCGTGCGGCACCGTACTTGAAGAACGGGAGCACCGTCAGGCTGTCGAGGGTCCGCCCTTCCTCCCCGGCGCGGTCGCCCGGCAGGAAGCAGACCGAGCGGCGCGGGCCGCGGAAGGCGTTGCCGGAGATCGAGCCGCGGTCCTCGTGCTCCGTGAGGTTGGGGGCGGCGACATAGCGTGGTACTCCCTCGGCCCGCAGGTAGCGGTGCATCAGGATGTCGTCGGGCCAGCCGCCGAGCCGTTCCCTGCCGTACCCGACGAAGCCCTCGGCGACCGGGCGCGGCAGTACGATGGCCACGCACGGGAAGTACTCGTTGACGGCGCCGACCCAGCGGGCGCCCGCCAGTGTGCCGAACCGCACGGCCGCCCCGTTGCGGGAGTCCCAGAGCGCGAACAGGGCGAGCGCCGCGTCGGGGTGCTCCTCGATCGCGCCCCGGACCCGTTCGAAGAAGGATTCGGACAACCTCATGTCGTCCTGTACCACCAGTTGATGTGTGGCCCCTTCTTCGATCGCGGACCATGCGGCGAGCGCGGTGCGCAGGACTGAGGGGGTCCCGGTGGGATCGGGGTCCATGACGACCCTCATCAGCCCTGAAGGCGCGCTCAGGGCCAGTTCCTCGGCTGCCTCACGGCGCCTGGGATGCGTCATGACCACCGCGCTGAGTCGTTGACGTGCCATACGTCCTCCCTCGATCCGGATCCGCCGGTCCCCGTCGGGCATCCGTCCGGAACCCTCGCCCGGCGGCCGGATCCGGACAGTACGGAGGGTGTCGGCAGCCCGCAAGAGTGCCGAAATGGCCCCCTGGCAGACGGGCGACGTGCCCGTGGATGCTTACCTGGCACGCCGTGGTCCCCGACCGGTCGGCATGCCTCTCCCCCGATGCCCGAAAGGGGCTTCCATGCCCGCGTTACCCCGCTCGACCGCCACCACCACCGATGCCACGGAGGAGACCGTCCGGTCCCGGCTCGACAAGCTGCGCGACGCCCGCGTCGTCGTGACCGGCGGGGGCGGCCTCGTCGGAAGCAGGCTGACCCGGCTCCTGCACGGGGCGGGCGCGGCCGTCACCGTCCTGGACCGTATGGACGCCTACCCCGAGTCCGGTCACGAGACCTTCGGGGTGGCGCGCGGTGGTGCCCGGCTCGTCGTCGGCGACGTGCGCGACGCCGACACCGTGGGCCGGCTGCTGCGCGAGGCCGACTTCGTGGTCCACGCGGCCGCCTACGCGGATGTGGCGGCCTGCACCCGCCGCCCGGACATCGCCTTCCGGGCCAATGTGGAGGGGACGCAGGTCGTCCTGGAGCAGGTGGCCCGGCACCCGGTCCGCCGGCTGGTGATGGTCTCCTCGGCCTCCGTATACGGGGATGGCGTGCCCTCCGCCGGGGGGCCGCAGGTGTTTCACGAGGACCAGCCGCTCCACCCGGTGTCGGTGTACGCCAACTCGAAGCTCTGGGCCGAGCACCAGACCCGGCTGATGCTCGGCGCCTCCAGCGGCTCCGAGTACGCGGTGGTGCGCTACTTCTCGGTGTACGGCGAGCCCCAGATCCCCAAGCCGGGCAGCCACTCCTGGATGGTGCCCTGGCTCTCCCTCCAGGCGCACCTGGGCCGTCCCATGAGGCTCAACGGAGGAGGGGACCAGGTCCGCGACCTCATCCACGTCGACGACGTCGCCGAGGCCACGGCGCTGGCCCTGATCGAGGAGGGGATGGCCGAGCAGACCGTCAACGTCGGTACGGGCCGGCCCACATCGGTCCGTGAGGTCGCCGACCTGATCGCCCCGTACTTCCCCGGCGCCCGGCAGATCGTCACCCCGCGGCCCGATGGGGACCCGCTCGGCGGCTACGCGTCGACCGAACGATCGCGCGAACTGCTGCGCTGGCAGGCGGGCATCGAGGTCCGGGAGGGTGTGGAACGGTATGTGCGGTGGCTGCTCGCCACGCCGGAGGCCATGCCGCGCTGGCTCGCCGACGCGGCCGGTGACGAGTGACGCGCACCGACGGAACCGCGACGCGCGGAACGACGAAGAGGACGCGTACGAGAATGAGTTACACCGGTTCATACATCTGGTCGTTGCGCCAGAAGGTCGGCTCCAGGAATCTGCTGGTGCCCGGCGCGCAGGTGCTGCTCCTCGACGCCGAAGGGCGGGGACTGTTCCAGCAGCGGGCGGACAACGGGGTCTGGGAACTCCCGGCCGGCGCGTGCGAGGAGGGCGGTGACTTCGCTGACGCCGCCGTACGCGAGGTCGCCGAGGAGACCGGTCTGCGGGTGGAGAGGGAGGACCTGGTGGCGTTCGGGTCGCTCTCCGATCCACGCGTGCACACCCTGACCTACCCGAACGGCGACGTGACCCACTGCTTCGCCCTCTGCTTCGTCACCCGACACTGGTCGGGAACGCTTGCGCCCGGTGCCGACGAGGTGCGGCAGGCCCGGTTCCAGCCGCTCGACGCCCCGCTCCAGCCACTGCATCCGCCGACCGCGGTGGTGCTCTCCATGTACGAGAGGTTCCGCACCGAGGGGAGGTTCCAGGCCCGGTGAATGCCATGCGCGCGATACGAGCGACGGTGCCGTGCCGGGCCTGCCTGTCCGGCGAGGATCTGGACTGGCTCGGCGGAGGCCGCTCGGTCAGCCTCGCGCTCGCCCTGATGACGACCGTGGAGGCGGGTCCCGGTCCCGCGCCGGAGGGCGAGGCGGCGGAGGGCTGGCCGCGGGAGGTGTGGGCGTTCCTGCGCGAACGACTACCCGGACTGCCCCTGCGGCCGCCGGCCGTCATCGTCCGCAGCCAGGCTCCGGCGGCGAGCGGACTGTCGTCCTCCACAGCTCAGATCGTGGCCCTGTTCCGGGCGTTCACCGACCGGGCGTTCACCGGTCGGCGCTTCGGTGACCACACGATCGCCCAGTGGGCGTACGAGTTCGAGTTCGCCGTGTTCCACGGCGGCGGCATGGACCATCTCGCCGTCGTCGAGGGCGGTGCCCTCCTCCTCGACGGCCGCGAGCGCGGGCTCCCGGCCGTGCGCGAGCGGCTGGAGTTCCCGGCCGAGTGGCGGGTCGTCGTCGTGGACTCCGGCACCCGCAAGGACACCCGGCATCACATTCGGGACGTACGGGCGCAGCTAGCGGCCGGCGATCCCTCGCTCGCCGCCTACCGGGCGGTGGCCGACGAGGCGTCGGAGCACGTGTGGGGCGCGCTGCGAGACAGGGACCTGGTGGCGCTCGGGGCCGCGATGGTCCGCGCCCACGAGGCCATGCGGGACCACCAGCGGATGTCGACGCCCCTGCTGGAGGAGGTGCGGGCGGTCTCGCAGCGCGCTGCCGGCCTGCCGCTGAAGCTCAGTGGCGCCGGTGGAGGCGGTGCGCTGGTGGGCGTCTGCACGGCCGACGCGGCGGAGGAGACGGCGGCGCGGCTCGCGCGGGCGCTGCGCGTCTCTCACCCCCAGGCCCGGGTGATTCCCGCGCCGGCGGCCCCGAGCACCGTCGGGGAACCGGTACCGGCCGGGAGCGGCCGAGGGGCGTCCGGCGGATCAGGGCCGCACGCCTAGGACTGCTCCTCATCGCCCTGCCGCCTGCCTGCGCGGCAGGGCGATGGAGTTTCCTAGAGGAACGGGTCGTAGTCCTCCGCGAGCGGGAGCTCGCCGGCTCCTCGGTCGATGCGCTCCAGCTCCAGGTTGGAGCGGTGGCGCGCGCAGTGGAACCGGCAGTCCCGGCTCGGGTCGATCATCCCCCGGTCCGAGTCCCGCCAGATGTCGGCGAGGTTGTCGGTGACGGCGTCGCCGATCCGGGCGAGCGGATTGCCCCGGTGGTAGGCGCAGACGTACACCCCGGAGGGGGTGACGAGGGTGCGGAGTTCGGAGACGCGGCAGCGGTCGTACTCCTTGGGCTGGACAGGTCCCACGTGATTGCGCAGGGCGGTGAGAGTGGAGGAGTTGACGAGCTGGAAGGTCTCGCTCTCCAGGCGGGCGGCCTCGGCCAGCTGCCGGTCGACGGATTCCACCACCGCCTCGGGGACCTGGACGATGTGGTGGTCGTCGTCGAACATGGCCTTGGTCTCGAAGTAGTCGCAGCCGATGTCGTGAGCGAGTTCGGCGGCGCGCAGCACCTCGTGGTGGTTGGTGACGGTCCGCCCGTCGGGTTCCCGCCGAGACATCACCAGGAAGGAGTAGCCCAGCGACCCGGTCTTCTCGGAGGCGAGCAGCCGCATGTTCTCCACCACCTTGTCGAAGACGCTGCGGCCCTTGCGGTCGGGCCGGAACAGACCGTAGGTCTCGGCGGTGCCGGCGTCCATGGAGACGCGGACCCAGGTGGCGTACCGGGCGAGCTCGGCGAGGTTCTGCCGGATCATGGTGCCGTTGGTGACGACTCCTATGGACAGACCCGCTTCGCCGAGTATGCGTAAGACGCCACGCGTACCGCGATGGGCCAGGGGCTCCCCGCCGCCGATGAGGACCACGCCCCGTACGGACATGGCGACGAGTTCCTCGGCGAGGGCCGCGAGCCGTTCGGGGGTGAACCGGCCCTGGTTGAGGAGCTTTCCACTGATGCACTCCGGGCAGGCCAGGTCGCAGAACGTGGTCGGGTCGAGGTCCACGACAAGCGGAGCGCTGGAGGGCTTGCCGGTGGCGGCCTCAAGGACCCGGGGCCAGTCCGTGGGCTGGTACAGCTTGGAGACGAGGTCGAGGCGGTCGTGCGTCACAGGGTTCTCCTCTGTGGTGAACAGGGTTTCGCCGACAGGTCGTTCCGGTACCGGGTCAGGCGTGCTTCAACCCTTGACCGCTCCGGCGGCGATTCCTGCGGCGATCTTGCGATGAACGGCCAGAAAGAACACGACGACGGGCAGGGCGGTGAGCGTGGCACCCGCCATCAGCCCTCCGTAGTCGGTGCCGAAGCTGGTCTGGAAGGAGACCAGCCAGATGCTGAGGGTCTGCTTCTCCGGGGTGGAGAGCAGCACGTAGACGAGGACGTACTCGTTCCATGCCTGGACCATCGCGAAGACGGAGGTGGCGACGAGCCCGGGGGCGAGGAGCGGCAGGACGACGCGGACGAACGCGCCGATCCGGCCGCAGCCGTCGACCATCGCGGCCTCTTCGAGCTCCACCGGGATCGTGGCGATGAAGCCGTGCAGCATCCACACGGTGAACGGCAGGGTGAAGACGAGGTAGACGAGGATCACGCCGCCGAGGCTGTCGGTGAGACCGGCCTCGTTGAGAAGCAGGTAGACGGGGATCACCAGGGCGGCGAGGGGGATCATCTGAACGGTGAGGATCACGACGATGAACGCCTTGCGTCCGGCGAAGCGGAAGCGGGCGAGGGCGAACGCGGCGAGGGAACCCACCACCAGGGAGACGAGGACGGTTCCGAGACCGATGACCGCACTGGAGCGGACGTTGGCCCAGAAGGTCTCGGTGCTCATCGCGCGGGTGAAGTTGGCGAGGGTGGGGCTGCTCGGCCAGAACTCGGGCGGAAGGCCGAGGATCTCGCTCGCCGGCCGGAACGCGGTGAGGACCATCCAGTAGACGGGGAAGCCGAGGACCGCGGCCACGAGGAGCGTGAGGAGATCGTAGCGGCGCCGGTGCCGAGGGCTTTTCCTGTGCCTGCGTCCCGCGCTCACTCGGTCTCTCCCAGTTTCATCATCTGCCGCAGGTAGACCACGGCGCCGGCGAGCATCAGGACGACGGTGACCAGGGCGATGGCGGCACCGACGCTGTAGCGGTTGACTGCGAAGGACTCGATGAAGGCGTGCACGCCGAGCAGGTAGTACTCGCGCTCGGGCTGGCCGCCGCGCATCAGCCAGATCTGGTTGAAGACGCCGAAGTCCCAGATCGCCATGAGGGTCGTGACCATCACGAAGAGCGGCTTGATCACGGGGAAGGTGACGTAGCGGAAGACCTGGAACGGGCTGGCTCCGTCGATGAGGGCGGACTCCTCCAACTCCGGCGGAACCTGGGCGAGCGCCGCGTGCAGGCTGATCGCGGCGAAGGGCAGCGCGCCCCAGACGACCACCCCGGTGATCACGGCGAACCCCTGCCACGGGTCGGTGAACCAGTTGTGCCGGCCGAGGTCGATCCCGGGCAGGGCCGAGAGCGACCAGTTCACGACGCCGTAGTCGGCGTCGAAGAGCCAGCGGAACACGGCTGCCGCGACCATCACGGGCATCGCCCACACGGCGACGAGCACCCCGGCGAGGACCGCCCGGGCCCAGGGCGCCGCCCGGCGCATCAGCAGGGCGATGAGGAGGGCGCACCCCATGGTGAGGGTCACGCAGACGACGGTGAACAGGGCCGTGCGGCCCGCCACGGTCCAGAAGAACCGGTCGCCGAGGATCGTGCGGAACTGGTCGAGACCGGCCCAGGGCGGGGTCTCGCCGCTGAACAGCTCCTTGCGCGTCATGTCCTGGAAGGCCAGCGTGACCATGTCGACCAACGGGTAGCCGAGAACGACGACGAGCGCGAGCAGGGCGGGGGCGATCAGAAGGTAGGGAAGGACGGGGCGCGGTGAGCGCCGGACCGGATCAGCGCTCATTGATCACGGCGTCGATCCTGCGGTCGGCCTCGCGCGCGGCGTCCTGGACGGACGCTTTTCCGGTGGCGATGCGTTCCAGCATCTCGGGCAGGATGTTGGACTTCTCCACCGAGGTCCAGCCGGGAGCGAGGGGCGTGACCCAGCCGCGGGCTGCGGCCTGGGCGGCAGGGCCGTTGATGCCTCCGGCGGCCACTTCGCCGAGCTGGACGGTGTTGTTGGGCAGCGTGTTGGCGGCGATGAGCTGCTGCTGCGACTTCCGGTCGGTGAAGAGGCGGATCCAGTCGGCGGCCAGTTCCTGGTTCCGCGACTTGGCGGGTACGGCCAGGGTGGAGCCGCCGAGGAACGGCGGAAGCAGCTCTCCGGACGGGCCGGGGAAGGGGAAGGTGGCGAACTTGCCCTTGAGGTGCGGATCGCCGCCGGAGCGGGCGTCGGCGGCGGCCTCCGCCTCCCAGGTGTTGCCGTAGAAGACGCCGACCTTGCCCTGACCGACGACCGCCGGCTGGTCGCCGTTGTCCTTCGCCCGGTCGCCGACGTAGTAGTCGTCCAGGAGCTTCTTCCAGGCGGTGAGCCCCTTGACGGATTTCGGTGAGGAGAGGGCGCCGTGCCAGTGTCCGTCCTTCTCGACCGCCATCTCACCGCCGACGTCCTTGACGAATCCCATGGCCGCGTACCAGTAGCGGCCGGGCATGTAGAGGGCGGAGAAGCTGGGGTCCTTGGTGCCGTACTCCTTCTTGAGCCGGTCGAGGGCGGCGATCAGCTCGGGGTATGTGCGCGGGGCGGCGGTCAGACCGGCGCGCTGGAAGTAGTCGGTGCGGTAGACGCCGACGCGCGCTCCCACGTAGTACGGCACGCAGTACGTCTTGCCGTCGAGCCGACAGGCGTCGGCGAGCGCCGGAAGCCACTGCCCGGACTGGTCGAAGGTCTTCGGGTCCACCGTGGTGAAGGCGTCGTTGACGATGTAGTTGGTGGTCTCGCTGTTCCCCATCTCCACCACGTCGGGCGCGTTGCGGCCCGCGAGGACGGCGTCGAGCTTCTGGTTCTTCGTCGTCCACTGCTGGTATTGGACATCGACCTCCACACCGGGGTGCTTCTCCGTGAACCGGGTGTTGGCGGAGGCGACCAGCTCCGGCCAGCTCTCGCGCGCGTCCACCATCAGCCACACCGTCAGCCTGCCGTCGTCCTCGGCCCGTTCACCCGACCTGTCCTGTCCGCCGGAGCCGCATCCCATCGCCGTGACGAGCAGCATGGCCCCCAGGGCCATGGATCGGCGAGATCGGGTCAGTGCCATGAATTCCTCCGGACGTGGTGCGTCAGGGCGTACCGGGCTTCGGCGACGGTCTTCTCACTACCCCGTTGATCGCGTTGCTCAGCGACGGCACGGAGTTTCGGCCGGAAGGCGACGGTGGGCGTCCGCCCGGAGAGTGCGGCACATACCCGCTGCGCTGCGCGGATGCCGTTCGCGGCCGAAGCGGCGGCGGGCGCACTCAGGCCACGCTGACGCGAACGACACGGTAGGTAGCGGGGGGACTCTTGACGGTCATGGCTTCGTACCCGCAGTTTGGGCCCCTGCGGCACCCCATGATCCCGATCGAAGGGCTTGTACGTGACCGAGCAGAGGACGACCGCCCCCGCCGAATCCCCAAGCCCCGTGCGGGTCAACTCCTGGAACGGCTGGGACCCGCTGCGCCATGTGATCGTCGGCCGCGCGGAGGGCACGGTGGTGCAGGCCCCCGAACACGCGGTGCGCCGCGCCTACCCGGACGACGGCTTTCCCCTGGGGACGTACGGGCCCATGCCGGCGGACATGGTCGCCGAGGCCGAGCAGCAACTCGACGACTTCTCCGACATGCTGCGGCGGCGGGGCATCCGCGTGGATCGCCCCACCCCCATCGACTTCTCCCGTGAGGTGTCCACGCCGGAGTGGGCGCACGAGTCGATGTTCGGCTGCATGCCGCCCCGGGACCTGCTGCTGACGGTCGGCAACGAGGTCCTCGAAGCAACCATGTCGTACCGCAGCCGCTGGTTCGAGTACCTCTGCTACCGGCCGGTGCTCCAGGAGCTCTTCGATCACGACCAGCGGATGCGCTGGGAGGCGGCGCCCAAGCCGCGGCTCACGGACGCCTCGTACAACACCGGTTTCTGGGACACGTACAACGACCTCCCGACGGAGGAACAGCTGGCCCGGGTCCGCGACTACGACCTGGTTCTCACCGAGGCCGAGCCGCTCTTCGACGCCGCCGACGTGGCGCGTTTCGGCAAGGACCTCTTCGTTCAGCTGTCGTTCGTCACCAACAGGAGCGGTTACGACTGGCTGCGCCGTCACTTCCCCGACCACCGGGTCCACGCGGTGACCTCGACCAACACCCACCCGCTGCACATCGACGCGACCTGGGTGCCGCTGCGTCCCGGGCTGGTGCTGCACTGCGGTGAGCGGCTCGCGGACGCCGAGCTGATGGAGTTCTTCAAGCTCAACGACTGGGAGATCGTCGAGGCCGTCCAGCCGGCCAGCTGGGACCATCCGCCGAAGCTGTCGTTCTGCAGCCCATGGCTCGCCGGGAACATGCTGAACCTCGACGAGAACACGTTGTGCGTGGAGGAGAACGAGGTGCGTCTCGCCGAGCAGCTGTCCTCGTACGGCTTCGAGATCGTGCAGGTGCCTTTCCGGGCGGTCGGGCCGTTCGGCGGTGGGCTGCACTGTGCGACCGTCGACATCGAACGGGACGGCGACCTTCAGGACTACTTCCCCCGCCGGTACGGCCGGTTCTAGGGGGCTCGCGTGACGGTGGTACCGGACGGGATCGAAGCGGTCGTCTTCGACTTCTACGGGACGCTCGTTCGGATGGTCCAGCCGCTGCCGCCCGATCATCGCGGCATCTTCGTACGCCGCGGCCTCGTCGCCCAGGGCGAACTCTGGGGAGACCAGTGGTCGGTGGGCCTCGGAGAGGGCGTGGAGCACGCGGCGCAGTCGGCCGACGAGTCCGCGTACGTGACGTGGGAGCGTGACCGGCTGAGCCGCCGTGCACGGGCCTGTGGCGTGCCGGAGTCGGAGCTCGACGGCCTGGTCGCCGAGCTGGACCGGGCGATGAAGGCGGTCAGGCTCGACCTGTACGCGGACGTGCCCGGAGCGCTCGCCGCGCTCCGGGCGCGGGGCCTGCTCGTCGGGGTGTGCTCCAACTGGTTCTGGAACCTGGAGGAGTGCGTCGCGGAGGTCGGGCTCGCCGGGGCCGTCGACGTGGTGGTGGGCTCCGCGCGCACGGGCGCTCGCAAGCCGCATCCGCTGATCTACCGGGCGCTGCTCGACCGGTGCGCGCTGCCGGCGGAGCGGGTGCTGTTCGTCGGGGACATGTGGGCGCCCGACGTGCTCGGTCCGCTGGCGGCGGGAATGCGGGCGGTGCATCTGTACCGTCCCGACCGGGCGGTCGAGGGTGCCGCGCCGCCCCTGCCGGAGCGGGCGGCGCGGATCTCCGGCCTGCGGGAGCTCATCGCGACGGGCGAGTCCGGGCATCTCGATGGCGGAGTCGGTCGAGGAGGTTTCGGGTGACGCGGACGACGGCCGCATCCTGTTCGTGCCCGCAGACCACGGGCCAGTCCGTGGTGCCCGCGGTGAAGACGGTGCCGCCCGCGGTGTAGATGCCCATGGTGGCCGCCCGCGGGCTGGAGATGGCCTTCTCCCGCACAACGGCGTTCCAGTGCCCCCACTTGAAATGATGGAAATCCTCGTGCACCGGTTCGAGGACGTGAATTCCGAGAATGAGGAAGGATTCCGGAGTTCCGTCCTCCCCGGTCGCATGGACTGTTCCGTCCGCGTCGTAGGAGAACGCGGCGCCGTCGCATTCATATCCGATGAGGGGTGTTCCGGCCCCCAGGCGGTCCGCTTCTCCGCCGCCTGATCCGTCGCGCAGGCCGGTACCTTCGTAGATCCAGTGGTCGGCGTGCTGCACGGTGTACCCAACTCGGGGCCGGTCTCCGGGCCACTCGGTGGCGGGCCACATTCCACCGTTGCGGAAACTCACACCGGTGAGCGCGTTCTCCGGAATTCCGACACCGTCGGGCGTCGGCGCCCACCATTGGTCGGTCGCGGGAAGGTGGGGGTACTCCTCACCCACATGATGGTCGGTGTCGGACACAAAAGCCGTGTTGTCGTCCGTCGGATGCACGCGCCACCAGCAGGTGTTGGCGCTGAGGAAGGCGATGTTCCCGCCGTCGCGGACGAATCGTTCCGCCTGGTCACGCATCGCGGTGCTCCAGTACTCGTCGTGCCCGACGCTGAGGAGGAGGTCGTACGAGGAGAGCAGTTCGGGGTCCTCGTGCAGATCCAGGTCGGTGCAGTACTCGACGGGATACCCGTGGCGGTCGAGCCATGCGATGAAGGGGGCGTCCCAGTACGCGAGATCGATGACGCCGCCGGGGCGGTGGAAGCTGACCTGGTGGCCTCGGGGCGCGTCACCGGAGCCCGCGCGGTGGACGGGGTGGTCGTAGAGGCTGATGGCGCGTTCCAGGCCGGGCCGGTCGGAGCGGTTGTAGGCGTGCCGCGTGAAGGTGGACTTCTTGTAGAGGACGCGGGAGTGGCCACCGGCGACGCGGGGGCGCACGATGAAGAACTCCCGCCCGTGCCCTTCGAGGTGTTCCGCGTCGAGCGGGGGCGGATTCCCTGCGCGCCCCGGGCCGCATTCGATGAATTCGACCAGGTGGACTCCCGGCTGCCAGCCCTCCGGTACGGCGTGGGAGAGGGGCGGCCAGTTCCAGTCCTCGGAGGGCGAGGCGCGGCCGGTCAGCCCATCGGGGTGGTCGGGCGGGGCGTGTTCGGCACCCGGGTACTCCCCGGTTTCTCCCACGAGTACGAGTTCCCTGCCGAGCCGGTAGAAACGGAGACGGAATCGGGGGGCATCGGTCGAGACATGGACCGTTAACGCGTCGCCGACAGTGATGCTTTCACGTCCGAGATAGCCTTCTATCATGGCGCTCATGCTAGGCAGCCGCCAGACGGGCGACAACGGCACCTTCAACCAGCCATTCATGCTCGGTTTTCGGACACCGAGGGTGGGTCTGGAATTCCCGTCCCGACTTCCGGGTAGTGCGGCATCCGATATGGACGCAGGACCGTCCGCCGATCGGTGAGGGGCTCGCATGAGCGGTGCATTCCGCGGTGAATTCCGCGTACGGGAACTGGTATTGGGGATCGAGGGGCTCGCGCTGCTGCGCCATGCGGTCGACGGGGACGAGGCGTTCTTGAAAGAGCGGGTGGCGGAGATACGCCGCTTCGCCCACGCGGACCTCACAGACTCGGGGGAGGAAAAACTGCCGGACGGCGGGGCCCTGGTCAGCGAGCTCGACGCGGCGGCGGGCTACGCGTCCTGGTCAGCGGTGTACGACTCGCTTCCCAGCTCCTACATCGAGGTGGAGGAGCCGGCCGTACACGCGATCCTCGACGGTCTCGCGCCGGGAGTGGCACTCGACGCCGCCTGCGGTACCGGCAGGCAGACCCGCGCCCTGGCCGCGCGCGGCCACCGGGTCATCGGCGTGGACCAGTCTCCGGAGATGCTGGCGAAGGCACGCGAGCACACTCCGGAGGCCGACTTCCGGGTGGGGCGCCTGGAGCGGCTGCCGCTGGAGGACGACTCCGTCGACCTCGCGGTCTGCTCGCTGGCCATGACGCACCTTCCGGACCTCGCCCCGGGCGTGGCGGAGCTGGCGCGGGTGGTCCGGCCGGGCGGCCGGATCGTCGTCACGGACATGCATCCGTTCGTGATCGCCCTCCAGGGACAGTGCCTCTTCGTCCGCGACTCCGAGGAGCTCGCGTTCGTACGCAACCACGTCCATCTGCCCGGCACCTACCTGGAGGCGTTCGGACGGGCCGGGCTCCGGGTGCTCGGCTGCCGGGAGCCCCTGTTCAACGGGCGTCTGGCACCCGGAGGTTACGAGGAGTTCATCGCGGACGCGGCCCGCGCCGCCTGGACCGGTCTGCCGATCGTCGTCGTCTGGGACGTCGAGGTCCCCGCCTAGAGAGAAGTCCCGATGACCCTGGCACTGGTACGTCACTCGGAGCGGCCCGAACTGTGGGACCGCATCCCCGAGCGGTTCGCGGGTGTGGTGCCCGAGTACAACCTGCACGGAGACATCAACGGCGACTACTGGAACCGGCTGTTCGAGGACTTCCCGGAGTTCCAGTTCGTCCTGTACGACGACGAGCGCGACGTGATCGCGGGCGCGGGCCGTTCGCTGCCCCGCACCTGGGACGGCACCGCGGCCGACCTGGGACCGGGCCTCGACGACTCGATCGCGCGGGCCTTCGCCGACCGCGACGCCGGACGCGCCCCGGGGGCGCTCTGCGCGCTCGGCATCGAGGTCGCCGAGGACCACCAGGGCCGCGGCCTGTCCAAGGTTCTGCTCGACGCGATGACGGGGACCGCGCGCGACGCCGGGCTCCCGACGGTCCTCGTGCCGGTGCGGCCCACCTGGAAGGACCGCTATCCGCTGGTCCCGATCGAGCGGTACGCGGCGTGGACCCGGGACGACGGCACCCCGTTCGACCCATGGATCCGGACCCAGGTGAGCGCGGGCGGCACGGTCGCGGCGGCGTCCGCGCGGTCCTCCCGGATCACGGGCACGGTCGCCGAGTGGGAGGGCTGGACGGGTCTCGCCCTCCCCGAGGACGGCGAGTACGTCTTCCCCGGCGGACTCGCCCCGCTCCACGTGGACCGGGCGCGGGACGTGGCCGCCTACTGGGAGCCGGGGGTGTGGATCACGCACCGGGCCTGAGGGCTGTCCCCGCGTGGATCGCGGTCCACGCGAACGCGGCCATGGTGCGGACCTCGTCCGGACCCGCCTCCGGGCGGCGTTCCGGCGGGAGTCCGGCGAGCCCGGCGGTGGCGACGGCGGAACGCCGCAGCCGGTCGTGCACGTCGACGGGTATCTCGCCCCTTGCCGGGCCGAGGCGCCGGGAGACGTGGGCCGCCTGCCGGCCGAGCAGCAGGCAGTGGGTCCACAGCTCCTCCGCGAACCCGCCGCCGAAGGTTCGGGCCACCTCCGCCGCGAGATCCGGCGGCAGGTGCGCCTCCCGTGCGGCGAGCACAGCCCCCTCCGTGAGTCCGGTCGAGGGCAGGGCATCGCGCCAGCGGTGGTGGCCGCGGCCACCGTCGGGGCCGTGCTCCTGCCCGACCAGCCGGATGTAGCCCTCTCCGTACCGCATGTACGGGATCCAGCCCGGCTCCTCCAGGACGCTGCCCCTGCTCAGCAGGAGGTCGGCGTCGGCGGCGGGGGTGGGGCAGGCCGCACGGCGAATTCCCTGGGCGGCGTGGCCGTTGATACTGCTGGTGCCGATGTGCTCGACGATGTTCGGTACGGCGAGCAGGCTCATTCGGCCGCGCCCGCGGAAGAAGACGGAGAGCAGTTCGTCGTCGTGGCGTTCGGCGCTCTCGCGGGCGTCCGCCCGGAAGTCGGCGGCCGTCCGGGCCGGAAGGCAGACGCCCAGGGACGGCGTGAACTCGTCCGGCACCGCCCTGACCCAGGAGGCGCCCGCGAGGGCGGCCAGCCGGGCGGCGGAGCCGTTGCGCGCGTGCCAGTTGGTGTAGAACACCAGTGCCTCGTCGGGGAACCGGGCGACGGCCCGTGCGACGATCTCCAGGAGCTCGACGGGAGCGTCGACATCATCCTGGACGACGAGGTGGTGGCTGGCCTCGGGGGCCGCGGCCGACCACGCGACCAGGGCGGTGCGCAGCGCGGAAGGCGGGCCGTTCGGGTCCGGGTCGATCGCCAGGCCGTCGAGGCGTAACCGGGCTGCGAGGTGCTGGGCTTGGGCGAGACGTACGGGATGCGTCATGACGGACGAACTCACGAGAATACTGCTCACGTCGGGCACGCTGCGCTCCTCAGCAGAGGTGGTCGCCGGACATCGTCGCAAAGCCTGGGCGAACAGGTGGGACGCACCGCGAGTTTGGCCGGATCAGTGACGGTGGCCGGTGCCCCAGTGGGAACGGGCGCGAGGTTCGCCGTCGGTGGAGTACCGCACGGCGTGATGATCGCGGGGGCCGGGAGCGTCTTCGCTGTCCGCCTCCGCACCGGTGTCCGGAACCCGGCGACCGCGAAGGAGCAGCGTCGCGACGACGAGCCAGCACAGACCGAGGACGACATCGGCGTAGACGGCGAGAGCGAGCGGCACCGTGCCGGCGCCATGCACGGCGGTCGCCGCGAGGGCTGAGAGGCCGGCTCCGATCGCGAGCAGCGGGTACCGCAGCCTTCGACGCACTGTGAGCACCTCTCGTCGGTTGTTCCGCTTCCGAGAAGTGAACGGCAGACCACGGCGTTCTGTGACGGGCGGTTCCGGTCACATTGGCAGGGCAACGATGGGGCCTCCATCGGGGGCCCGGAAAGATCCCCCCATGTGCACCGAACGGAGACATCCTCCCCGGTCGCGCACCCGTCACCTCACCGCCGCACGCGCGGCATCCCCAGCCCGATCCACGAAATGATCTCCCGCTGGATCTCGTTGTTGCCGCCACCGAAGGTGAAGATCACGGCCGACCGGTAGCCGCGTTCCAGTTCGCCGTGGAGCACGGCGCCGGCCGAACCCTCCTTCAGCGCGCCCGCGGAGCCGACGATCTCCATCAGCCAGGCGTAGGCGTCCCGGCGGGCCTCGGAGCCGTAGACCTTGACCGCCGAGGCGTCCTGAGGAGTGAGGGTGCCGTCCTGGAGGGCCGCGACCATCTGCCAGTTGAGCAGCTTCATCGCGTCGAGGCGGGTGTGGGTACGGGCGAGCAGGGCGCGCACCCAGCCGAGGTCGATGACCCGGCGGCCGTCGGCGAGCTTGGTGCCGGCGGCCCAGCGCTGGACGTTGTGCAGGGCCCGGACCGCCATCGTGCCGTGGGCGGCGAGGGTGACGCGTTCGTGGTTGAGCTGGTTGGTGATGAGACGCCAGCCCTCGTTCTCCTCGCCGACGCGGCGGGACACCGGTACCCGGATGTTCTCGTAGTAGCTCGCGGTCGTGTCGTGCGAGGCGAGGGTGTTGATCAGGGTGCAGGAGTAGCCCGGGTCGCTCGTGGGGACGAGGAGCATGGTGATGCCCTTGTGGGGCGGGGCGTCGGCGTCGGTGCGCACGGCGAGC
Source organism: Streptomyces sp. NPDC026589 (assembly GCF_040638385.1). Classification (NCBI taxonomy): domain Bacteria; kingdom Bacillati; phylum Actinomycetota; class Actinomycetes; order Kitasatosporales; family Streptomycetaceae; genus Streptomyces; species Streptomyces sp. NPDC026589. The sequence continues at coordinate 197,526 of NZ_JBEZYG010000005.1, read as the reverse complement.
CAGACCCAGTCGGCGGTGTCGCCGTTGGTGGTCCAGATCTTCTGTCCGTCGACGACGTACTCGTCCCCGTCGCGGACGGCGCGGGTCTTGAGAGCGGCGAGGTCGGTGCCGGCGTCGGGTTCGCTGTAGCCGATCGCGAAGTCGATCTCCCCGGCCAGGATGCCGGGCAGGAAGTGGGCCTTCTGCTCGTCCGTGCCGAACCGCATGATCGTGGGGCCGACGGTGTTCAGGGCCATCAGCGGCAGCGGTACGCCGGCCTGGGCGGCCTCGTCGAAGAAGATGAACTGTTCCATCGGGCTGAGTCCCCGGCCGCCGTACTCCTTCGGCCAGCCGACCCCCAGCCAGCCGTCGGCGCCGAGCCTGCGGACCGTGTCGCGGTAGAAGCGCTTCTGGGCGGCGGGCTCCGCGTAGCGGGCGTAGGCGTTGTCGGGCACCAGCGTCGTGAAGTAGGTGCGCAGTTCGGTACGCAGCCGCTGCTGCTCAGGCGTGTATTCGAGGTGCACGGCCCCTCCAGAGTCTCGCTTCGGCGTCGTGGCGTGTGCGGCGGCGCACACAGTAGAACGTGTTGCAAGAATCCGGAAGGGCCGGCGGGCGCCCGGCGGACGAACAGGCCCGGCGGTCAGCGCTTGACGGCGCGCAGCACGACGAATTTCGGGTCGCCCGCGACCGTGGTGCAGTTCCCGAAGATCCGGCGCAGATGGGTGTGGTACGAGAGGTGCCGGTTGCCCACGACCCAGAGTTCGCCGCCCTGGCGCAGGGCGGTGCGGGCCCCGGCGAACATCGTGCGGGCCGTCGCGTCGGTCGTAGCCATGTGCGAGTGGAAGGGCGGGTTGTTCAGCACCAGGTCCACGCTGCCCGGGTCGAGGTCGCCGAGACCGTCGCCGACCAGGAAGTCGGCCTTCGCACCGTCGGGCGCACCGGCCCGGAAGGTCTCCTCGGCGGAGGCGACCGCCCCGTAGGACTCGTCGACGAAGGTGAGGTGCGCGTCGGGGTTGGCGATGGCGGCGGAGAGCCCGAGGACCCCGTTGCCGCAGCCCAGGTCGACGACCCGGACCGCGCCGGACCGGGTGGGCAGGTGCTTCAGGAAGAAGCGGGTGCCGATGTCGAGACGCTCCGCGCAGAAGATCCCCGCGTGGTTGACGGCGGTCAGGCCGGCGACGGGGCCCACGTCGGCGGGCAGCTCGTAGCGGTACGGCCACGGGCTCGGCGTACGCGGCAGAGCGGGGTCCGGGGTGCAGAAGACGAGCCGTGCCTTGCGCACCGCGAGGGAGGTGCGGGTCGGGCCGATGATCCGCTCGAAGAGCTTGAGCGTGGAGGTGTGGATCTCCTTGACCATGCCGGTGCCGATGATCACGGTGCCGGAGTGGACGGAGGGGGCGATCCGGTGGAGCTGGTCCTCCAGGAACGCCAGGGACTTGGGCACCCGGACGATCAGGACGTCGATCCGGTCCGGCGGGGTGTCGCGCGAGGACAGCAGCCGGACCGCGTCCTGGTCGATGCCGTTCCTGGCGAGGTTGGCGAGGGTCGCGCGCCGGGCCAGGTAGGAGTCGCTGATCTGGACCGGCCGGTGCCCGGCCAGCGCGGTGGCGAGCGCCCCCCACCGGTCCCCCACGACCGCGACCGTCCCCGAGAGGTCGACCGGGCCCGTCTCGGGGTCCGTCAGCTGCCGGAGCAGGTATTCGTCGGCGGCGTCCCACGCGCGGAAGGGGTCGCGCGGGTGCTCGGGGAAGCGGGCGAGCTCGAAAGCGCCCTGTGAGGTCGTCAAACGGTTCATATGTCACTCAGGCTAACCGAGGGAACCGGGGCGCGCCCCACACGCTCCCCGGCTCCCCGGCCGCATCCACCTCGGCGTACGGCTCCGCGCACCCGCCCACCGGGTGTTCCCACGGGCCCGCCGGGCCGTCAGGGCAGTTGTTTGTCGATGGCCGACCGCCCCTCGGCGGCCAGCTTGCGCCGCGCCCATTCCAAGGTCTCCGGCGTCAGGTCCCGCCCCGAGGCGAGCACCAGGTCCTCCGCGCTCGGCCGGTCGCTCGCGCCCGTGTGCAGGAGCCGGTCGGGCGTGATGCCCTCCGGCCCGGACACGGCCGCGGATACGGTTTCGGGCTCTTCGCTCATGCCGCCTCCTCGTCCTTGCGGCAATTCTCGCCCCGCGCCGACCCGGCCGCATCCGAGGATGCGCGCGCCCGTTACCCGGGAGGGTGAATCAGCCCTTGGGGGGCCCGGGGAGTGGGCAGGAGAAGGAGGTCGTTGCCCCATTCTCCGAGGCGGTGCCCATGCTCCACGGTGTCGACGTCAGCGCCTATCAGCCCTCCTACGACACGGACGGACTCGACTTCGTCATCATCAAGTCCACCGAAGGCCGCACCTACGTCAATCCGCGTCTGAACGTGCAGGTGAAGCGGGCCAGGGACGCCGAGTGCGTCGTCGGCTTCTACCACTTCCTCTGGCCGGGGGACGTGGCGGACCAGGTGACGTACTTCCTGAGCAAGACCCCGGAGAAGGCGGGCGATCTGCTCGCGGTCGACTGGGAACAGACCGGCGGCGGGACGCGGGCGAGCAACGCGGACAAGGACCGGTTCATCCGGGCGGTGAAGCGGGAACGGCCCGACCACCGGGTCCTGTTGTACTGCAACCGCTCCTTCTGGCTCAATCACGACACCACCGGCTACGCGGGCGACGGGCTGTGGATCGCCGACTACGGCACCGCGGGCAAGCCCCGCATCGAGGCGGAGTGGCGCATTCACCAGTACACCGACGACCCCCTCGACCGGAACGTGGCCGACTTCGGCTCGGTCCGCGCCCTGCGCGACTGGGCGGCCGGCCGGTAGGGGCCCCGGCCGGGGAGGGCGGACGCCCCGCTCGCCCCGCGCACCCCGTACGCCCCCGGTGGCCCTGGGCCACCGGGGGCGTACGGCGTTCCGACGGCCTCCGGCGGATCAATTCTTGACCTGCACATGATAGGTACACGCTGTTCACACGTGGGGCACGGTGCGTGTGGAAGGCTCCCGCCTGACCACCTACCGCACGGCCGTCACGCGGGCACCCCACCCTGGGTCCTCGTCGCGACGCCCGCGTTCCGGAGAGGACACCCCACATGTCCCGTCGTCACTCGTTCTACGCGCGTCCACTGCTCGCCGCGGTGGCGGCCGTCACCGTGCTCGCCGGCACCGCCGCGGCGGCCCCGTCGGACGCCGCGCCCGGCCGTTCCACCGCCACCGCCGCGGCCCTCGACGACACCTACTACCAGGACGCGCTCGGCAAGACCGGAGCCGAGCTGAAGTCCGCCCTGCACACGATCATCAGCGACCAGACCAAACTCTCCTACAGCCAGGTGTGGGACGCCCTCAAGGCCACCGACGAGGATCCCGCCGACTCCTCCAACGTCGTCCTGCTGTACACCGGGCGCTCCCAGTCCAAGAACGACAACGGCGGCAACGTGGGCCAGTGGAACCGGGAGCACGTCTGGGCCAAGTCGCACGGCGACTTCGGCACCGCGACGGGCCCGGGCACCGACGTCCACCACCTGAGGCCCACCGACGTCAAGGTCAACTCCACGCGCGGGAACAAGGACTTCGACAACGGCGGGAGCGAACTGGGCGACGCGCCAGGCAACTTCACCGACGGCGACTCCTTCGAACCGCGCGCCGAGGTCAAGGGCGACGTCGCCCGCATGATCCTCTACATGGCGGTGCGCTACGAGGGCGACGACTCCTTCGCCGACCTCGAACCCAACGACCAGGTGAACAACGGGTCCGCGCCGAAGATGGGCAAGCTGTCCGTCCTGAAGCAGTGGAGCCAGGAGGACCCGCCGGACACCTTCGAGAAGCGCCGCAACGACGTCATATTCGACCAGTTCCAGCACAACCGGAACCCGTTCATAGACCACCCGGAGTGGGTCGGCGCCATCTGGTAGTCCGGCCCACCGGGCGGTACGGCTCAGTCCTCCCCGGCCAGGGCCCGCGCGCAGCCTTCGACGGCGCCCTCACGGGTGGCGTAGCGCGGCAGGTCCTGGCCGGTCCGTTCCCGCACGAGGTCGGGCGGGCCCAGCAGATCGTTCGGGTCGACGACCGCCGCGCGCCGCCCGTCGTCGGCGAGCCGGGCGAGCCCGGTGTGCAGCATCGCCAGGGCCACGGAGTCGACGGACGTGACGTCGTGCAGGTCGAGGACGACCGAGCCCCCGTCCGGCCCGGACTCGTCCAGGGCGTACAGCACGCGCTCCGCAGCCGTGAAGTCGATGGACCCCTGGGCGACGACGACGCCGACCTGTTCATGGAGGACCCGTTCGTCCCCGGCCGAGGGCGCCGACGGCAGGTCGTCCGCAGTGGTGACGAGGGTGACGGTGGAGCCGGGGAGCGCGGGGTTGAGCATGAGGTGGAGCCCATAGCGGTCCGACATCGCCTCCAGTGCGGCGTGGCCGCGCACCGATCCGCCGGTGGCGTCCAGCGGCGGGCTGTAGGTCGCCACGCCGAAGCGGGCGGGTCCCACCGCGATGAGGCCGCCGGACACCCCGCTCTTGGCGGGAAGGCCGACGCGCAGCAGCCATTCGCCCGAGCCGTCGTACATGCCGCAGGTCGCCATGACGGCGAGGACCCGGGCGGCGACCTCGGCGGGGACGACCCGCTCCCGGGTCACCGGGTTCACGCCGCCGTAGGCGAGGGTCGCGGCCATCGTGGCCAGGTCTACGGCGGTGACCCGGACCGCGCACTGACGGAAGTAGCGGTCGACCGCCAGGACCGGGTCGACGGGCATGGTGCCGGTGGAACGGATCAGGTACGCCAGCGCCCGGTTGCGGTCCCCGGTCACCGACTCGGATCTGAACACCTCTTCGTCGACGTCCAGTTCGCGCCCGGCGAAGCGGCCGAGGCAGTGCAGGATCCGGTCGAAGGCGGGTTCATCCCCGGAGTCGGGGATCAGCGCGGTGGTGACGATCGCACCGGCGTTGACCATGGCGTTGGCCGGCCGGCCCGTACCGGGTTCGAGGCTGATGGCGTTGAACGCCTCGCCGCTCGGCTCGGCGCCGACCCAGCGGCTCACCTCGTCGAGGCCGAGCAGGGAGAGCGCGAGGGCGTAGACGAACGGTTTGGAGACCGACTGGAGGGTGAAGGGGACCTCGGCCTCGCCCGCGACATAGCGGTGTCCGTCCATGCTCACCAGCGAGAGACCGAAGGCGTCCGGATCGGCGAGGGCCAGCTGGGGAATGTAGTCGGCCGGCTTCCCCTCCCGTACGCCGACGAACCGGTCGCGCAGGTTCTGGAGGGAGTCGGTCACCGCGTCGGCGGCGCTCATGGCCCGCGCCTCCTCAGCCGCGCTCGGCCTGGGCGACCCGGGGGAAGGTCTTGACCCCGGCGGCCTTGCGGCTGTTGGCCCGGGCGGTGACCGTACGGTCCGGCGGCGCGTCCTCGACGCCGACGACGACGGTGTCGAGGACCTTGTCCTCGGCGTCGACGAACTCCACCTTCACCGCGAAGAACGTGGCCTCGTCCGTGGGGTTGGTGACCCGGACGAGGGCGCTGCGGACCTCCTCGGACGCGGTGAGCGGCAGCCCGTTGACCGAGACGTCGCCGACGGCGTTGCCCCGGCCCTCGACCTCCTCCAGCCGCTTCGTCGCCTCCTGCCGTACGCGTTCGGACTCGGCGGAGACCGAGGCGGCGAAGCTCTCCTGGGTGCGGGGACTCGGCGCCTCGGAAGGCGACTCCTCCGGTTCGGGCGTGAGGGTGTGGACGCCCTGGTCGGTCCCTTCGCCGCTGGTGTCGGAGTCGCAGGCCGCCGTGGAGGCGAACAGCAGGCCCGCGACGGCGACGGGGGCCAGGGCGCGTACGGCTCGGCGCGCGGGGAGTTTCGGCTTCACGGACGGTCCGTCCAATCCAGGAGAGGGGGTGCGGGAGGAGGGAAGCGCTGTGCGCGGGTCACACCGTCTCGTCGCCGAAGATGTCGCGGAGCTTCGCCTCGCGCTCGGTGTCGAGGTTGCTGTGGAGGAGTTCGGCGCCGTCGCCGGGCAGTTGTGCGCCGATCCGCTCGGGCACCTCGTTCATGGTCAGCAGGAACAGCGCCGAGGTGCCGGGCGTCACCTTCTCCTTGACCTCGGCGATGAAGTCGTCGTCGATGCCGACGTCCGCGAGCCTCCCGCCGAGCGCCCCGGCGGCCGCCCCGATGGCCGCGCCCAGCAGCGGCATGAGGAAGATCAGGCCGAAGAGCATGCCCCAGAAGGTCCCGCTGAGGGCCCCGGCGCCGACGAGGTTCAGCAGCTGTTTCGTGCGCGGCTTGGCCCGGTCGGCGGGCCAGCTGACCACCGCCGCGTCGAGGATCTTGATCAGCTCTTCCTTCTGAAGGGATTTCAGCGCCTCCTCGACGCTCTCCGCGCCTTCGGCCGACCCGAACTTCCACACCGTGAGCGTGGACATCGCGCAACCTCCCGTACTCCAAGGGCAACAACTCGCTCATATTAGGATCAAAAGGTATGAATTGACTCGTCGAAGCATCCGCTTCATACGGGAGCGGGTTCGAGCCCTGGGAGGGAACGATGGATACGGACGCCCTGACCGCCGGCCTGTTGCGGGAGCTGCGGGCGACCCGGCCCTATCCGGCCCTGTCCCTGACCATGCCGACCCACCGCAAGGCCCCGGACAACGCCCAGGACCCGGTCCGCCTGCGGAACCTGGTGGCGGATGCCGGACACCGCCTCGAAGCCGATCCTCAGGTCAGCCGCGAGGTCCGGGCCGCCCTCGTGCACCAGCTGGAGCGGGCGGCGGGCGAGGTGGACCCCCGTGCGGCGATGGACTCCCTGGTGCTCCTCGCCACCACCGACGAGTACTGGATCTGGCAGTTGCCGCGCACCGCACCCGAACGGGTGGTGCTCAGCGACACCTACCTCACCCGCAACCTCGTCGCCGCCAAGGCCCAGACCCGGCCCTTCCGGGCGCTGACGGTCGCCGCCGACCACGCGACGCTGTGGATCGGCACGGGCGACGGCATCCGCCAGGAGGAGGCGGGCGGCTTCCCGCTGACCGCGCCGAAGGAGCCGCCGAACCCACAGCGCGAGGAGCGGATCGGGGACACCCCGAGCCTCTTCAGCGACGAGGAGACGCGGAACTTCTTCCGCGAGGTCGACGAGAAGCTCCGCGCGGTGCTCGCCGACGACCCGCGCCCGCTGTATCTGGTGGGCCTCGCCCCCGCCCTCGCCCTGCTGGACGAGGTCGGCGAGAGCTCCGGGTCCGCCGTCGGCCGGGTCACCAAGGGCGCACCGGCCGACCTGTCGCCCGCCGAGGTCCTCAAGGAGCTGCGGCCCGCCCTCGACGAGGGCGCTCGCCGGGCGGCGGCGGAGGTGGAGACCCGGCTCGACAACGCCCGCAGCGCCCACTCCTTCGCCGGCGGGCTCGACGAGGTGTGGGCCGCCGTCCGTGAGGGCCGGGCGGGGCTGGTCGCGGTGGAGGAGCACTTCCAGGCGGCCGTCCAGGTGACCGCCGAGCACCTGGAGCCGGTGCCCGAGGGAACCACGCAGAGCGCGGACGGCACGATCCGCGAGGACATCGTCGACGAACTGGTCGAAGCCGCGCTCGACAGCGGCGCCGATGTGGTCTTCGTCGAGGACGGTTCGCTGGCGGACCACGGCCGGATCGCGGCGGCGCTGCGCTACTGACCGAAGCCTCTGAACTGACCGAAGCCTCTGAGAGGGCCCTGTGCCGTCAGCCCAGGCGGCGGAGCGGCTGCCCGTCGAGGAAGGCTCTGATGTTCTCCACGGCCTGGCCGTAGTAGGTCTCGTAGTTGGCGCGCGACACATAGCCCAGGTGCGGGGTGGCCAGCAGCCGCGGAGCCGTGCGGACCGGGTGACCGGCCGGGAGCGGCTCGGTGTCGAACACATCGGTCGCGGCCCCGGCGATGACACCGGCGTGCAGGGCGGCGAGCAGGGCGTCCGTGTCGACGACGGCCGCCCTGGAAGTGTTGATCAGATACGCGGTCGGGCGCATCAGGGCGAGTTCGGCCGCGCCGATCAGGCTCCGGGTCCGGTCGCCGAGCGCCAGGTGGACGGAGACGAAGTCGCTGGAGGCCAGCAGTTCCTCCTTGGACGCGGCGAGCGTCGCCCCCACCTCGTCGGTACGTTCCTTCGTGAGGTTCTGGCTCCACGCGAGGACCTCCATGCCGAAGGCCCGGCCCACCCGCGCCACCCGGCCGCCGATCTTCCCGAGTCCCAGCAGCCCGAGCCTCCGCCCGTGCAGATCGGCCCCGAGGGTGGACTGCCAGGGGCCGCCCGAGCGCAGCGACTCGGCCTCGGTGACGATCCCGCGCGCCAGGCCGAGGAGCAGCGCCCAGGTCAGCTCGACGGGCGGGGTGGAGGAGCTGGCGGTGCCGCAGACGGTGACGCCGTGCCGCTTCGCCGCGTCGAGGTCGATGACGGAGTTGCGCATGCCGGAGGCGACGAGCAGCCGCAGCCGGGGCAGCCGTGCGAACAGCTCCGCCGGGAAGGGCACCCGCTCGCGCAGGGTGACCACGAGGTCGAAGCCGGCGAGGGCCGCGGCCGCTTCGTCCTCGGTGGCGAGGTGCTCGGTGAAGGTCACGACCTCGACGTCCGCGGTCACGGGCGACCAGTCGACGACGGTGGTGGCGACGGACTGGAAGTCCTCGATCACGGCACAGCGCAGCTTCATGGCGGCCTCTCCGGTGGGTCTCGGGTCGCCGCCCATGATCGCTCATCGCCCCGTCGGCGAGAACGCGGGTCGGTGGGAACAGATCCGGTGACCGACGCCGTCAGCCGCCCCACGTCCAGTCGACGACCTCCGGCAGGTCCGTGCCGTGCTCGCGGATCCAGGCGTGGTGGCGGGTGCGGACGTCCGCCATCTCCTGGCGTACGGCGACGGCCCGGACGCCGAGCCCGGGTACCCGGTCGATCACGTCCATGACCAGCCGGTAGCGGTCGAGGTCGTTGCGGACGACCATGTCGAACGGTGTGGTCGTGGTGCCTTCCTCCTTGTAGCCGCGCACATGGAGGTGGGCGTGGCCGTTGCGGCGGTAGGCCAGCCGGTGGATCAGCCACGGGTAGCCGTGGTAGGCGAAGATCACCGGCCTGTCGCGGGTGAACAGGGCGTCGTACTCGGAGTCCGGCATACCGTGCGGGTGCTCCGCGTCGGGCATCATGCGGGCGATGTCGACGACGTTGACCACGCGCACGGCCAGCTCCGGCAGATGGCGGCGGATCAGGCCGGCGGCGGCCAGCGTCTCCTGGGTGGGTACGTCCCCGGCGCAGGCGAGGACCACGTCCGGTTCTCGGCTCCCGTCCTCGGTCCCGGCCCACGCCCAGGCTCCGGCCCCGCGCGCGCAGTGGGCGCGGGCCTCCTCCGGGGTGAGCCAGTCGAAGGTCGGCTGCTTCCCGGCGACGATCACGTTCACGTAGTCCCGGCTGCGCAGCGCGTGGTCGGCGACGGAGAGCAGGGTGTTGGCGTCCGGCGGGAGGTAGACGCGCACGACCTCGGGGCTCTTGTTGAGGATGTGGTCGACGAAGCCGGGGTCCTGGTGCGAGAAGCCGTTGTGGTCCTGGCGCCAGACGTGCGAGGTGAGCAGGTAGTTGAGGGAGGCGATCGGCCGCCGCCAGGGCAGCCGGCGCGAGGTGCGCAGCCATTTGATGTGCTGGTTGACCATCGAGTCGACGATATGGGCGAAGGCCTCGTAACTGGAGAAGAGCCCGTGCCGTCCGGTGAGGAGGTAGCCCTCCAGCCAGCCCTGGCAGAGGTGTTCGGAGAGGACCTCCATCACGCGGCCGTCGTGGGCGAGGTGTTCGTCGGTGGGCAGGACGCCGGCCTGCCAGGCCTTGCCGGTGGCCCGGTAGAGGGCGTCCAGCCGGTTGGAGGCGGTCTCGTCGGGGCCGACGACGCGGAAGTCCCTGCGGTCCTCGGTGGCGGCCATCAGGCTCTCCAGGAGGCCGCCCAGCACCTTGGTCGGCTCGTGGAGGGCAGTGCCGGGCTGGTCGACCCGTACGGCGTGGTCCGCCGGGTCGGGCAGCGGGAGGTCGCGCAGGAGCAGCCCGCCGTTGGCGTACGGGGTGGAGCCGAGCCGGGCCGCTCCCTCGGGCACACAGGCGAGGACCTGTCCGGTGGGGCGGCCGTCGGCGTCGAAGAGTTCGGCCGGCCGGTAGGAGCGCAGCCAGGCTTCCAGCTGCCGCAGGTGTTCCGGGTTGTCGCGGACGCCGGAGAGCGGGACCTGGTGGGAGCGCCAGGTGTTCTCGACGGGCAGTCCGTCGACCTCTTCGGGTCCGGTCCAGCCCTTGGGGGTGCGCAGCACGATCATGGGCCAGCGGGGGCGCTCGGTGGCGCCGTCCTCGCGGGCGGCCCGCTGGTACGCGCCGATGCGGTCCAGAGCGGTGTCCATGGCGGCGGCCAGGGCCCGGTGGACGGCGGCCGGGTCGTCGCCGCTGACGAACAGGGGGTCGTGCCCGTAGCCGCGCAGCAGTTGCCCGAGCTCCTCCTCGGGGACGCGGGCGAGGACCGTCGGGTTGGCGATCTTGTAGCCGTTGAGGTGGAGGACGGGCAGGACGGCTCCGTCGTGGACCGGGTCGAGGAATTTGTTGGCATGCCAGGAGGCTGCGAGCGGGCCCGTCTCGGCCTCGCCGTCGCCGACCACGCAGGCCACCGTCAGGTCCGGGTGGTCGAAGGCGGCTCCGTAGGCGTGGGCGAGGGCGTAGCCGAGTTCGCCGCCCTCGTGGATGGAGCCGGGCGTCTCGGGGGCGACGTGGCTGGGCACGCCGCCGGGGAACGAGAACTGCTTGAAGAGCCGCCCCATACCCTCGGCGTCCCGGCCGACGTCCGGGTAGGTCTCGGAGTAACTGCCTTCCAGCCAGCAGTTGGCGAGGACGGCCGGTCCCCCGTGGCCGGGCCCCCACACGCACAGGGCGCTCAGGTCCCGGGACCGGATCACCCGGTTGAGGTGGGTGTGGACGAGGTTGAGCCCCGGTGAGGTGCCCCAGTGGCCGAGCAGCCGCGGCTTGATGTCCTCGGGGACGAGCGGCCGGGTCAGCAGCGGGTTGGCCATCAGGTAGATCTGGCCGACGGCGAGGTAGTTGGCCGCGCGCCAGTGCGCGTCGAGCGCGGCGAGTTCGTCGTCGGAGAGGGCGCAGGGCGCGGAGGGCGTACGGGGGTCGCTCACGGAGCAGGTCTCCTCGTCGGGTGACGGCACACGGGCGGGGGTGTCAGGACGCCTCGGGTCCGTACCAGAGTGTGGTGGCGTTGCAGAACTCGCGGATGCCGTGTCCGGCCAGCTCACGGCCGTAGCCGGAGCGCTTGACGCCGCCGAAGGGCAGAGCCGGGTGCGAGGCGGTCATCCCGTTGAAGAAGACCCCGCCGGCCTCCAGGTCGCGGGCGCAGCGCTCCTGCTCGCCGGGGTCGCGGGTCCAGACGTTGGAGCTGAGGCCGAAGGGGGTGTCGTTGGCCAGGTGGATCGCCTCGTCGAGGTCGGCGACCCGGTAGAGGGTGGCGACGGGGCCGAAGGTCTCCTCGCGGTGGACGCGCATGGCGGTGGTGATGGAGGCGAGCACGGTGGGCTCGTAGAACCAGCCGTTCTCCAGGCCGCCGCCGAGCTTGTCGGGACGCCGTCCGCCGCACAGCGCCTCGGCTCCCCGCTCGACGGCGTCGTCGACGAGTTCCTCCAGGTCGGTGCGGCCCTGTTCGGTGGAGAGCGGTCCGATGTCGGTGCCCTCCTCCAGCGGGTCGCCGACGGTCAGGGCGCGCATGCCCGCGGTGAACCGCTCGGCGAACGCGTCGTAGACGTCGGCGTGCACGATGAAGCGCTTGGCGGCGATGCAGGACTGGCCGTTGTTCTGGACGCGGGCGGTGACGGCGGTGGCGGCGGCCTTCTCCACGTCCGCCGAGGGCAGGACCAGGTAGGGGTCGCTGCCGCCGAGTTCCAGCACGGTCTTCTTCACCTCGTCACCGGCGGTGGCGGCGACGGCGCGGCCGGCCGGTTCGCTGCCGGTGAGGGTGGCGGCCGCGACGCGCGGGTCGCGCAGGACCGCCTCGACGGCGCCCGAGCCGATCAGGAGCGTCCGGAAGCAGCCGGCGGGGAAGCCCGCCCGGTGGAAGAGGTCTTCCAGGTAGAGGGCGGTCTGGGGCACGTTCGACGCGTGCTTGAGAAGTCCGACGTTGCCCGCCATCAGTGCGGGGGCGGCGAAGCGCACCACCTGCCAGAGCGGGAAGTTCCACGGCATCACGGCGAGGACCACGCCGAGGGGGCGGTAGCGGACCAGCGCGCCGGTGGCGCCGGAGTCCTTCACGTCGTCGGGGTCCGGGTGCTCGTCGGCGAGCAGCCCCTCGGCACGGTCGGCGTACCAGCGCATCGCCTTCGCGCACTTGGCCGCCTCCGCGCGGGCCGCCGTGACGGGCTTGCCCATCTCGACGGTCATCGTGCGGGCGATGGTGTCGCGGTCCTCGTCGAGGAGGTCGGCGGCCCGGTTCAGCCAGCCGGCCCGCTGCTCGAAGGGGGTGGTGCGGTACTGGCGGAAGGTCTCGGCGGCGGCGGCGATCCTGCGTTCGGTCTCCTCCTCGCCGAGGGCGTCGAATGACCTGATCAGTTCGCCGTTCGCGGGGTTGACCGTCGCGATGGGCATGGCAGTGGCCTCCTTTGCATCCGTACTCCGACCGTGCCGCGCCGCACCGGTCCGCGCAACGCGGCCCTCCCCTCCCCCGCACGTACCCGGCCGACGCGGATCATGCGTGCCGGGGCAGCGCGTTCCGCGTCGGCCGGGTGAGGGGGCCGCTCCTCCGGGCGGTTACACGAGCGCCGCCAGGGGAACGTGGCGGGCGGTACGGACGCCGGGCAGCGGGGAGTGCGGGAGCAGACCCGCGGGCTGCGGGGCCTCGGCGTAGCGGGTGAACCAGACCACTTTGCCGTCCGTGGTCCGGCAGGTGCCCCAGCTGTCGCTCAGGGCCATGACCCGGCTCAGCCCGCCGCCGACCGGCAGCAGCCGGGGCATCCGGGCACTGTTGTCCGCGACGGACACGGTCACGTGCCGCCCGGTCCAGCGGAGTTCGAGGACGCAGGTGTCGCCGTCGCCGACATGCCGGTGGACGTTGGTCAGGAGCTCGTCCATGGCCCGGCACACCGGCCGGACCTGCAGGTCGAGACTCCAGTGACGGAGGTGTGCGGCGACGATCCGCCGCATCTGGGAAACGCGCTCTGCCGACACCTGCAGTTCGACCGAGTAGTGCCGGTCGAGTGGAACGGTCATCGTCGAGGCTCCTCACCACGAGGCCCACGTACTTCACCCCGTCGTACTTCACCCCGTCGTACGAACGCCCCCCGAACACGAAGCGTGAGCACAGATCACTTCTGGGTCACTCATCAGGGTGCGTCGTGTAGGCCGTCCGCGCAACAGCTGAGCCGTCCGCGCTGGTGGGGGGCGGTGCCCGGTGGCAAGGCGGTCAGAGCAGGTAGGGCAGCAGGGTGTCCGGGGTGAGGGGCAGTTCGCGCAGCCGGGCGCCGGTGGCGTGGCGGACCGCGTTCCCGATGGCGGCGGCGGTGCCGACGATCCCGATCTCGCCGATGCCCTTGGAGCCCATCGGGTTGAGGTGGCGGTCGTCCTCCTCGATCCAGTGCGCCTGGATGTCGGCCGTGTCGGCGCAGACGGGCACGTGGTAGGCGGCGAGGTCCTTGGCGGTGAAGTCGCCGAAGTCCGGGTCGATGCCGCAGCCCTCGGTGAGGGCCATGCCGACGCCCATCACCATGGCGCCGGTGAACTGGGAGCGTGCGGTGCGCGTGTTGAGGATCCGCCCGGCGGCGAACACGCCGAGGAGGCGGCGTACGCGGACCTCGCCGGTCACGGCGTCGACGGCCGTCTCGGCGAAGTGCGCGCCGAAGGCGTGCCGGGCGTACGGGGACTCCTCGCCGGTCTCCTGTTCGGTGTCGGCGGTGATGGTGATCCCGTCGGCGGGCAGCGGGCCCGGGTGCTCCGTCAGGCGGGCGGCGAGGCCGGTCGCCGCCTTGTGCACGGCCCAGCCCCAGGAGGCGGTGCCGGAGGAGCCGCCGGCCAGTGGGGCTGCGGGCAGGCCGGTGGAGCCGATGTCGACGCGTACGGCCTCCGGGGCGACGCCGAGCACGTCGGCGGCGATCTGGGCCAGGACGGTGCGGGCCCCGGTGCCGATGTCGGTGGCGTTGACCTCGACGCGCAGGGCGCCGTTCCGCGCCGCGTGGGCGGTCGCGGTGGACCGGGAGACGAGGACGGGGTACGTCGCCGAGGCCACGCCCGTACCGATGAGCCAGCGGCCTTCCTGACGGGCGGCGGGCCGGGGGTCGCGGTCGTGCCAGCCGAACCGGGCCGCGCCGTCGCGCAGGCAGGCGGCGAGACCGCGGCTGCTGAAGGGGCGGCCGCTGTCCGGTTCCGTCTCCGGCTCGTTGCGCAGCCGCAGCTCCACGGGGTCCAGGCCGAGGGCGGAGGCCAGCTCGTCCATGGCGGACTCCAGGGCGTACATCCCCGAGGCCTCCCCCGGGGCGCGCATCCAGGAGGGGCTGGGCACGTCGAGGGCGGTCACCAGGTGCGCGGTCCGGCTGTGCGGCGAGGCGTACATGACGCGGGCGGGCACGGCGGCCTGTTCGACGAACTCCTTGACGGTGGAGGTCTGGGTGACGACCTCGTGGCTGACGGCGGTGAGCACCCCGTCCAGCTCCGCGCCGAGCCGGACCCGCTGGATCGTGGGGGCCCGGTGGCCGACGACCTCCGCGAGCTGGGCCCGGGGGAAGGCGAGTTTGACCGGACGGCCGGTGTGCAGGGCGGCCATCGCGGCCAGGACCCCCTGCGGGCGGGTGGTGCCCTTCGAGCCGAAGCCGCCGCCGACGTGCTCGGAGATTACGGTGATCCGGTCCGGGTCCAGGCCGAACGCCTGGGCCAGGCTCTCGCGGACCTTGGTGGAGCCCTGGCTGGAGTCGTGGACGGTGAGGTGTCCGTCGGCCCACACGGCGGTGGCGGCGTGCGGCTCCATGGGGTGGTTGTGCAGCGCGACCATCCGGTAGGTGGCGTCGACCTGGACGGGCGAGGCGGCCAGGGCCCGTTCCACGTCACCGCGCAGCCGGACGGCGGGTTCACCGCCGTTGGCCTCGTCGGGCGTGTAGAGACCGGGGTGGTCCTCGGTGAGGACGACGTCGTGCGGATCGCGTTCGTACTCGACGAGGAGTTCCCCGGCGCCTGTCCGGGCGGCCTCCAGGGACTCCGCGATCACGAGGGCGATCGGCCAGCCGTGGTGCGGGACCCGGTCGTTCTGGAGCACGGCGAGAATCGGGTCGTCGGGCTCCTGGAGCTCGGGCGCGTTGTCGTGGGTGAGAACGGAGTGGACGCCGGGTACGGCGAGGGCGTCGACGGCCCGTACGGCGGTGACGCGCCCGGCCGCGACGGTGGCCGGGACGGGCCAGGCGTACAGGCAGTCGGCGGGCGTGCGGTCCAGCGCGTAGCGGGCGGTACCGGTGACCTTGTCCCGGGCCTCTCTGCGGACGACGGGCGCACCGGGGAACTGCGGGGCTTGCGTGGTCATGGCGGTGGGTCCTCGGGGGTCGGTGGTGCGGGCGGGCGGTGGGCGCGTGGACAGGGGCCCGGGCGGTTCAGCCGTTCCGCGCGGGCTGCCGGGCGGTGAGTTCGCCGAGCACGTCGAGGGCGAGCCGGCGGGCCAGGTCCACCTTGAACGCGTTGTCGCGCAGCGGCCGCGCCTCGGCCAGTTCGGCGATCAGGGCGTGCTGGAAGGCGGCGGGCGTGGCCGGAGCACCGCGCAGCTCGGCCTCGGCCCGGTGGGCCCGCCACGGCCGGTGGGCGACGCCGCCGAACGCGAGCGTGGCGTGTTCCACCCGGCCGGCGTCCACCCGGAGCGTGGCGGCGACGGAGACGAGTGCGAAGGCGAAGCTGGCGCGGTCGCGGGCCTTGCGGTACCGGGAGGCCGCCCCGGGCGCCGGCGGCGGGAGCACGACCTCGGTGATCAGCTCGCCGGGCCTGATCACGGTGTCCTGGTCGGGGTTGTCCCCCGGCAGGCGGTGGAACTCGGTGAGGGGGACGGTCCGTTCGCCCTCGGGCCCCAGGAGCACCACCGTCGCGTCGAGCGCGGCGAGGGCCACGGCCATGTCGGACGGGTTGGTGGCCACGCACTCCGGCGAGTGTCCGAGGATGGCGAGGTCGCGGTGGGTGCCCTCGCGTGCGGGGCAGCCGGAGCCGGGGAGCCGTTTGTTGCAGGGCTTGGCGACGTCCTGGAAGTAGCGGCAGCGGGTGCGCTGGAGCAGGTTGCCGCCGGTGGTGGCGGAGTTGCGGAGCTGGCCGGAGGCCCCGGCCAGCAGCGCCTGGGACAGCACGGGGTAGCTCCCCGTCACGTCGGGGTGGGCGGCGAGGTCGCTGTTGCGCACGGTGGCGCCGATGCTCAGGCCGCCGTCGGCCGTCCGGGTCACCCGGTCCAGCGGCAGCCCGGCGACGTCGATGAGGACCCGGGGCGTCTCCACACCGAGCTTCATCAGGTCCACCAGATTGGTGCCGCCGCCGAGGAAGCGGGCGCCGGCGCCTTCCGCGCAGAGCCGGACGGCCTCGTCGGTGGAGGCGGGGCGCGCATAGCCGAACGGTTTCACTCGATCACGTCCTCGATGGCTTCGACGATCCGGGGGTAGGCCCCGCACCGGCACAGGTTGCCGCTCATCCGCTCCCGGATCTCGTCGGCGTCGAGTGCGACGGGTCCGGCCGGTCCGGTGGCGGTGTCCGGTTCGGTGACGTGCGAGGGGTGGCCGTCCGCGGCCTCGCGGAGCATGCCCACGGCCGAGCAGATCTGGCCCGGGGTGCAGAAACCGCACTGGAGGGCGTCCCGCTCGACGAACGCCCGCTGCACCGGGTGCAGGCTCTCGCCGTCGGCGAGTCCTTCCACGGTGGTGATCGTGGCGCCGTCCTGGGCGACGGCGAGCAGCAGGCAGCTGTTGACCCGCCGTCCGTCGACGAGGACCGTGCAGGCCCCGCACTGGCCGTGGTCGCAGCCCTTCTTGGCCCCGGTGAGCCCGAAGCTCTCCCGGAGCGTCTCCAGGACCGTGGTGCGGTGGTCGATGGTCAGCGTCGTCGGGTCACCGTTGACGTGGAGAGTCACGGTGGAGTGTTCGTCGACGACCGGTTCCGGTTCGAGGTCGGCCCCCAGAGCGAGGGAATCCATGCGCGCGCCTTTCGCTTCACCGCGGGGCTGGGTCGCCCCGGTCGTGTTCTCGTACCGGCCGTCAGCGGCTCTCCAGCCGCAGCCTGACCTCCTGCTCCTGGTCGCCGGCGGCCGTGCCGACGACGCTCACGGCGAAGGCGCCGGTGAGGTGGGTACGCAGCCGGTCG
This sequence comes from Streptomyces sp. NPDC026589, assembly GCF_040638385.1. Taxonomy (NCBI): domain Bacteria; kingdom Bacillati; phylum Actinomycetota; class Actinomycetes; order Kitasatosporales; family Streptomycetaceae; genus Streptomyces; species Streptomyces sp. NPDC026589. Next base: position 180,224 of record NZ_JBEZYG010000005.1, on the reverse strand, counting down.
ACGGCCCAGTAGCCGCCCTGGGCTTCCACCGTGACCGGTTCGGTGAGGCGGGCGGGGGTGGCGGCCGCCCTCGGTTCGGACACGTCCACGGTGGTGACCCAGACGGTCGGGCGGGGGCCCGAGGCCGACGTGGGGGTCTCGCCCATCGGGTGGTCGGACGCGAAGGCGGTGGCGAGTACGTCGAACACGGTTCGCGCGTCCTGTGTGTCGCAGCGGCTGAGCGAGACCACCACCTCCCGGTCCGCCGGGTGATCCTCGCCGCTCTGCTCGGGGGTGCTGTTCACCGTGATTCCTTCCGCTGAGGTGCCGGCCGTCGGGACCACTCCAGGCTGACCCCGCATCCGGCCGACGGCGACACGGGAAGCGTCCGGGAGAGGGCTTGAGCTCCCGGAGAGCGGGCAGGAGGGCGGTCCTGGCCCACAGTCTTGAAACGCGTTTCCCCTGAGATACCCATAAAACATGAATTGCTGTGAATAGCTGACTGATGCCCTTCTCCCGGGGTATGCGCACTACATGGATGTTCTGAATGCAGTCAATGCGGTCGAGGCGTCGGCCGAGGTCCCGCTCGCGGCGAGCACCGGGGCCCTCGGGGTCGTCCTGCCCATCGTGGGGCTGGCCGTGGTCGCCCTGCTGATCGGCGGCTTCATCCTCACCAAGCGCAAGCACGACGCCGAGCCGCCGCCGCCCCAGCCCCATGAGCAGCCGGAGAAGCCGGATCAGCGCACCCACATCGAGCAGCACGACCCGCACTCCTCCGACCGGTTCCCCGCGGACGGCCACGCCCTGTCCCCGTACGAGCTGAAGGATCACGGCAACGGTCCGCTGCCGCCCGACGAGGAGCAGCCGCGCGGCTGACGGCCCGTCCCGCGGGGGCATCGGGCCGGCCCCCTGCGCACAGGAGGTGGTGATGGCCGGCTCGGCGGCCGACCGGCGTACGCGCGTCACGGTCCTGGTGGCACTCGCGGCCAACCTGGTGATCGCCGCGGCCAAGACCGCGGGCGGGTCTGGCGGCCGGCTCCCCGGCCCTGTTGTCGGAGGCCGCCCACTCGGTCGCCGACAGCCTCAACGAGGTCTTCCTCCTCGCCGCGCTCCGGCGCAGCCGCCGCCCCGCCGATGCCCGTCATCCGTTCGGATACGGCAAGGAGCGCTTCTTCTGGGCGCTGCTTGCCGCGGTCGGCATCTTCGTGATGGGCGGTTGTTTCTCGTTCTACCAGGGGCTTTCCGCGCTCCGCCGGGACGGCCACGAGTCCCCCGAGGGATACACGGCGGGTCTCGTCGTCCTCGGCGTCGCCCTCGTCGCCGAGGCCACGTCCCTGGGGCGGGCCCTGCACCAGGCGCGCGGCGAGAAGCGCGGCGTACGGGACCCGGCTCTGCGCACCGTCATCGCCGAGGACAGCACGGCGGTTCTCGGCGTGGCCCTGGCGATGGCGGGCATGGTGCTGCACCTGACCACCGGGAGTGTGGTCTGGGAGGCGGCGGCCTCGCTGGGCATCGGGCTGCTGCTGGTCCACGTGGCCTGCCGGCTCGGGCGGGACGCCCGCGACCAGTTGATCGGCGAGGCCGTCGACCCGGGGTTGCGGGACGAGCTGGTGGGCTTCCTGATGCGCCAGGGCGAGATCGACAACGTGGCGGAGCTCCTCACGATGCGGCTGGGCATGGACTCGGTCCTGGTCGCCGCCCGTATCGACCTCGCCCCCGGCATCGACAGCGAGCGGGTGGAGGAGGTCTCGATGCGCATCAGGGAGACGATGGCCGGCCGGTGGCCGCAGGCCGACCAGGTCTTCCTCGACATCACGAATGCCCCGCCGCGCGCCGGACGGTGACCCGGGCCCGCGTTGCGGGACCGGGCGGGCCGGTCGAGGCTGGTTGCTGGACCGCAGCGGCGGGGCAGGACGCCGCTCCCCGACGAAGGCAGTGGACCATGACCGGAAGCGATCCCCGTACGGCCTCGGCAGCACCGCTCACGGGGCCGGCCGCACCGTGCTGGGTCACTCTCATGACCCGGAACCTGGAGACCGCCGAGCGGTTCTACGCGCAGGTCCTGGGGTGGTCGTTCCGGACCGGGCGACTCGGGGCGGACTACTCCGTGGCCTACCGCGGCGAGGTGCCGGTGGCCGGCGTCTTCGCCGTCTCCTCGGCGTATCAGGTCGCGGTGGCCTGGACGCCGTACTTCGCGGTGGAGGACGCGGACGTGGCCGCCGCGCGGGTCCGCGAGCGCAGCGGGACCGTGGCGGTGGGACCGCTGACGCTCGGCAAGGGGCGCGGGGTGCTGGCGTCGGACCGGGACGGAGCGTCCTTCGGCCTCTGGGAGCGCACCGAGGACTCCGCCTCGCCGCCGGCCCCGGCCGACCACGCGCACGCATGGCTGCGGCTGCGGACCCGTGACGCCTTCGACGCGGCGATCTTCTACGGCGAGGTGCTCGACTGGGCGAGCGGGCGGCCCGGGTGCTGCGATGTCGCCTACGAGGGCGACGAGGTCATCGTGCGGTGCGAGGGGCATCCGCTGGCCCGGATCAGCTCGGGGGCCGTGGAGGCGGACGTCGACCCGGTGGTGCGCCCGCACTGGCAGGTCCAGTTCCCGGTGGCGGACCTCGCGGCGACGGTCTCCGCGGCCGGGCGGCACGGCGGCGCCCTCGTCGAGGAGCGCACCGGCTTCGGGGGCACCGAGGTCACCCTGCGGGATCCGGACGGCGCGCTGTTCGCGGTGACCGATGTGCGCAGCCCGGCCTGACCCGCCTCAGGTGGCGCCGCTCCCCCGGCCGGACGGCTCGTCCCCGTCCCCGCCCTTCTCCTCGTCCTCGTCCTCCGGATCCCGTCGGCCGGAGCGCCCCCGGGCCAGGGCCCATACCGGGAAGACGAACCAGCAGGCGACGAACCAGAGGGCCATCGCGCCCACGAGCCACAGGGCCAGCTGGTTGTGCAGGGCGACGCGCAGGATCAGCAGGAGCACCGAGCACATCGTGCAGAACAGCAGCACCAGGCCGAGCACGGTCATCCGGGAGGCCCAGATGACCGTCTCGGGCTTCATCCGGCGGCCGGTGAGGAGCCGGTGGTACGACACGGGGCCGATGAGCGCCGCCGCGGTGGCCGAGCCGAGCATCACCGTGACGACGTAGATGTTCCGATCGGTGTCGCCCAGGTCGGCGAACCGCGACTGGAAGACCACCGCGAGCAGGAAACCGAAGAGGATCTGTACCCCGGTCTGGGCGACACGCAGCTCCTGGAGCAGTTCGGACCACTGCCGGTCCGCCCGCTCCTCCTGGGTCTCCTGACGGCCTCTGCTGGATGTCACGTGGCCTCCCTTTTCTCCCTGAGGGCCCCGTCGGGGGGCGGCGGCGTGCCGATGGCCGGATCTCACAGGTTCCCCGCGGGCACGGACGCAACCCCGTGGACCGGTGTGCGCTGCCCGCCTATGATCACGGCAGGGCATCGCGCGTCGGTCACCGGCCGGGTGAGGCGTGGAGGTAGCCCGTGAGATGCCCGTTGGAGGCATTCCACCGTGTCAGTCGAGTTGAACCACACCATCGTCCATTGCCGGGACAAGCGCGAGTCCGCCGAATTCCTGGCGGATCTGCTGGGCCTGACGGCCGGAGAGGAGTGGGGTCCGTTCGTTCCGGTCGTTCTCGCGAACAGCGTCACGCTGGATTTCGCGACGGTTCCCGCCGCTTCGATCACCCCGCAGCACTACGCCTTCCTCATTTCGGAGGCGGAGTTCGACAGCGCGTTCGCGAAGATCCAGGCTCTGGGGATCGATTTCTTCGCCGATCCCCATCAGAAGATCCCCGGCGAGATCAACCACAACGACGGCGGACGGGGCGTGTACTTCCCCGATCCGAGCGGTCATGGCATGGAGTTGATCACCCGCCCGTACGGCGGCTGATCGGCTTCTGAAGCACCCCGTCCCGGAGCCCGGCCCGCGCACTGCGGCCGGGCTTCGGCCGTTCCCGGCGGGGTGCGCCTCAGCCGATGCGGAGCAGGAGTTCGGGGCGGTCCCACATGACCGCCGGCGGGTCGGCCCGCACCGTGCCGACGGGCTCGGCGCCGATGCTCCGGTAGAAGCCCTCGGCGGGCGGGTGGGAGACGATCCGGAGGCCCGTGAGTCCGGCGCTCCGGGCCTCCTCGCGCAGATGGGCGGCGAGCTGTCGCCCGACGCCGAGCCCCTGGGCGGAGTCGGCGACGAACATCAGGTCAAGTTCCGGCGGGTCGAGGAGAAGCGCGTAGAAGCCGAGGATCCGGCCCGTACCGCCGTCCGCGGCGACGAAGACCCGGTGCGCCTCGATGTAGTCCGGCCCGACCCGGTAGCCCTCGACCATCGGGGCGTACGGGCCCTCGTAGGCGCCCGAGGTGCGGACGAGCCGGGTCAGCCGGCCGGCGTCGCCCGCCGAGGCCCGGCGGACCGTCACATCGGCCCGCCGCGGTGCGCGCCCGCCCCGCCGCCCTGCCCTGCCCGATTCCATACGGCGAGTATGCGGCACCGTGGCGGCGGCTTCAGTCCGGGTCGCGTTCCTCGCGCCAGCGGCGGACGGTCCCGTCCACGTCGAAGGGGACCAGCCGCAGCGGCGGGCCCTCGGGAGGCATGCGGATCGCCCGCTCGATCTTCTCGTTCACCTCGGTCAGGATGCGCCGCACCTCGGCCTCGGTGCGGGCCGCGGCCACCGCGCGGGGTACGTCCTCCGCCTCTTTGCGCAGGGCCAGCGCGGGCGGCAGCATCGACACGCCCTCCCGCTGCATCTTCTGCTTGATCCACCAGGCCTCGTCGTACGGGCGTTCCAGGCCGGCGATCGGCTTCCCGAAGCCCGGGAGCGCGGAGAAGTCGCCGCGTTGCTCCGCCTCGTGAATCTGCCGGTCGACCCAGGACTCGAAACTGACTCCCGGTGGTTTGCGCTCCGTCATCGCGTGCCCCTCCGCCGATCCGACGCTTTCACCCTACACAGAGCGGTGCGCGGAGCCCTCCCGGCGAAGGGCCGCTGCCTCGAACGGGGATCCGGGGGTACACGAACCCCTGCACCTCGCCCGGCGGTCGCCGCCGGGCTCGGACCGAAAGGGGTTGACCACTGTGCGACAGCAGAGCTACGTACCGGCCGATGAACGTCGGGGGCGGTAGCCATGACGACAACGATCATCATCATCGCCGTGGTCGCCGTGGCGGCCATCGCCGCGTTCTTCCTTCTCCGTGGACGACCGGTCGGCGGCAGGGGGCTGCGTGGCCGCTTCGGGCCGGAGTACGACCGTGTGGTCGCGCGGCACGGCGGGGACACCGCGGCGGCCGAGCGGGAACTCGGCGACCGGGTGAGGCGGCACGGGCACCTTGACGAGCGCCCGCTGACCAAGGAGGCGCGCGCACGGTACGCCGCCCGCTGGGCGAGCGCCCAGGAGCTGTTCGTGGAATCGCCGGAGCGGTCGCTCACCGAAGCCGACGCGCTGCTGGCCGATCTGTCGCGTGAGCGCGGCTTCCCGGCCGGCGAGGACTTCGAGGACCGTACGGACGCGCTCTCCGTCCACCACGCCGCGCACGTCGACGGCTACCGCCGGGTGCACGCCGCTCGTCGCGGGGACGTGAGCACCGAGGAGATGCGTGAGGCCCTGATCAAGGCCCGCGGGCTCTTCGACGGCCTGCTCGCGGACGGTCTGTCGGGGCGTGAGCACGGCAGCAGGCATCTGGTGAAGGGACGCGGTGCGTCATGACGCGGACACCGAACGGAGAGACGGGTCTGCCCGAGGGCGCGGGCCCCATCGACATGGGCAGGCCCGTGACGGCTCCGAAGACGGTCACAGGCGAGGAGCCGGCCGGCCGTATCGGGGCGGACCCCCGTACCGCCCCCGGGCCCACGGTCGCCGAAACCCCGGGTCACTCGGTCCCCCAAGCAGGACCGGAAGCCGCCCTGGGGCGTGCCGAGGGCGGCCTCCACCCCGGCAGGCCGTTGTTCGCCCCCGAGGAGCGGGAAGCGTTCGCCGCCCGGATCCAGCAGGCGGTGACCGGCTTCGTGGAGGACCCGCACCGGGCGGTGCGGGAGGCCGACGCCGCCTTCGACGAGGTCGTCGCGAGCCTCGGGGCCGCTCTGGAGGAGCGCGGGCGGCGCCTGCGCGCGGGGAAGGACGGGAGCGGCCCTGTGACCGGGGCGGAGACGGAGGATCTGCGGATCGCGCTTCAGCACTACCGCGACCTGACGGAACGCCTCGTACGCCTTTAGCCGGGGCCGCTCCAGCACGCGGAAAGGTGGCCGGTCCGGCCGGACCGGCCACCTTTCCGCGTCCCCCCGCCCGTCCACAGGCGGCACGCCGCGGCCGGTTCAGCCCCGGATCACCAGGCCGTCGCGCAGCCGCTCCAGTGCGGCGTCGGGTACGCGCAGCCCGTTGCGCACGTAACCGTCGAGGCCGCCCCAACGTTCGTCCATGGCGTCGAGCGCCACATCCAGGTAGCGGGGGCGGACCTCGATGATCGCCGCGGCGACGGCGGGGTCACCGCCACCGTCCAGGAACTTCGCCACGTACGGGGCGTAGGCAGCACGTACGGCGGGGTTGACCGCGAGGAAGTCCGACCGCACCGTCGCGCGGGCCGCCCCCAGGAGCATCAGCAGGACGGCTGCCGCCCAGCCGGTACGGTCCTTGCCCGCCGTGCAGTGGAAGAGCACCGGTCGCGCACCGGGGTCGGCGGCCGTCTCCAGAAAGGCCCGGTAGGCGGCCGCGGCACCCGGCGAGAGGACCATCTTCCGGTAGGTCTCGGCGAACAGTTCCTCTGCCCTGCCGCCCCCCAGCGTCCGTTCCGCCTCCACCGGGTCGGCGAGCAGGGACCGCAGCCGGGCGGGCGCCACACCCGGGTGGTCGCCCAGCACATCGGCGACGAAGAGCCTGGCCCGGTCCGGCAGCCGGTCCGGGGCCCACTGGCGTTCGTCGGCGGTACGCAGGTCCACGACGGTGCGGATGCCGAGCGCGGACACCGCCCGGTCGCTCGCCGGGTCGAGCTCGCTCAGCTGACCCGAGCGGAACAGGACGCCCTGCCGCACCCGGCGGTCACGGCCCAGGGCGATACCGCCCAGGTCGCGCAGATTGACAACGGTGGCGGCCGGAACGGTCCGGGCGGTCTGCACGATGAACTGCCTCTTTCCCCGATGAATTCCAGGAATTCCACATATCAGGATCAACGTCGCATGCAGCAAGGAAAGCACCACCGGCGAACTCCGGGCGGCGCCCCGGGGCGTCGGCCGGACATCAGTCCGACAGGAGCTTCGTCTTCTGCTCCACGAACTCGGCGTCGGTGAGGACGTCCCGCCTCCACAGTTCGGCGAGCCGCTCCAGCCGGGTGATGATGTCGTCCCCCGCGACCTCCTGGTCACCGGAGTCACCGCCCCCGAGGCGCTCGTGCGCGACGAACGTGCCCCCGGCCGCGCGGGCCGCGCGGGCGAGCGACGTGGTCCACAGGTCCTCCCGGACGACGATCGCCACCACATCGCCCACGGGCACCCCCCGGTCGAGCCTTTCGACGTCCTCCGGGCCCAGGACCGCCGCCGCCCCGCCCTCCGCCGTATCGGCGGGAACCACTCCCTCGGGGTCCAGCTCCCGCAGCTCCACCGGGGCCGGCGCGCCGCCCTCGACCCTGCGCACGAAGGCCAGGTCGCCCGCCCGTACGGCTCCGGACGACACGGCGTCGGCGAGCGCGGGGGCGACCGACCCGGTGAAACGACTGCCGGGGAAGGCGATGACGAGGTACTCCACAGGTCCGACGGCCACGGTCGCGTCCTCTCCGTGTCCCGGCGGCCACAGGGGCGCCGGGGTGGATACGGCATTCCAGGGATGGCATAAAAAATGAGGAAACTTCGCACATAATATGCATCTCCGTCCCGATTCATCCCGATGTCACGGACCGTCGTGTTGCCGCCGCCCGCTCGCCCGCCCGGTTACGCGACCGTATGTAAAGGATCAAGTACATCTCCGCGAGGGCAAGGTCACAGCCTGTGCCCCTGCTCCTCGTTCGGCGCACTGGCCTAGCATCTGAGCATGACGGTCCAGCCTGCTGACGGGCTCTCTCCGGCCGCCGCGTTCCCCGACCCTTCCCATGACCAGTGGCAGACCCTCGTAGAGGGCGTACTGCGCAAGTCTGGCAAGGAAGTCTCGGGCTCGGCCGCCGAGGAAGCGCTGTCCACCACACTGGAGGACGGGCTCACCACCCGCCCCCTCTACACCGCGCGAGACGAGTCGCCGGACACCGGCTTTCCCGGCTTCGCCCCCTTCACCCGGGGCGGCAGGGCCGAGGGGAACGCGGCAGGCGGCTGGGGCGTGCGCCAACGTCATAGCCTGACCGACCCCGTCCGGCTCAACGAGGCCCTGCTCGGCGATCTGGAGAACGGCGTCACCTCCCTCTGGCTCACCGTGGGCGGCCCGGTGGGCGTCCCCGTCGACGGGCTCGCCCGGGCACTGGAAGGCGTCTACCTCGACCTCGCGCCCATCGCCCTCGACGCCCCGGCAGACCTGGACGCCGCGGCGACGGAGCTGCTGCGGCTGTACGAGGAACGCGGCGTCGCGAAGAGCGAGGCGCGCGGCACACTGGGGGCCGACCCGCTCGGCCACGAGGCCCGGACGGGCGTCGAGGCGGACCTCACCGCCGCCGTGCGCTGGGCGCGGGTGTGCGACGCGGAGTACCCGCGAATCCGGGCCATCGCCGTGGACGCGCTCCCCTACCACGAGGCCGGCGGTTCGGCCGGCGAGGAGCTGGGGCTCTCCCTGGCCGCCGGCGTCGCGTACCTGCGGGCCCTGACCGGTGCCGGGATGAGCGTGGAAGCGGCCTGCGGGCAGCTGGAGTTCCGCTACGCGGCCACCGCCGACCAGTTCCTGACCATCGCCAAGCTGCGCGCGGCACGCCGGCTGTGGGCGCGGGTCGCCGAGGCCTCCGAAGCCCCTGGCGCCGGATCCCAGCGGCAGCACGCCGTCAGCTCGCCGGTGATGATGACGCGCCGCGATCCGTGGGTGAACATGCTGCGCACCACGCTGGCCACGCTGGGCGCGGGGGTGGGCGGCGCGGACTCCGTGACCGTGCTGCCGTTCGATCACGCACTGGGCCTGCCCGACGCGTTCGCGCGGCGGATCGCCCGTAACACCTCGACGATCCTCATGGAGGAGTCGCACCTGGCACGGGTCATCGACCCGGCGGGCGGCTCCTGGTACGTGGAGCGGCTGACCGACGAACTCGCCTCGGCCGCCTGGGCGTTCTTCCAGGAGACCGAGCGGGCGGGCGGTCTGCCCGCCGCCCTGCGCTCCGGGATGGTCGCGGAGCGGCTCGCCGCCACCTGGGCGGCGCGCAGTGCGAAGCTGGCCCGTCGCAAGGAGCCGATCACCGGGGTGAGCGAGTTCCCGCAGCCGGGCGAGCGCCCGGTGGAGCGCGAGCCCGCGCCCGACGCGTACGCGGGTACTCCGGGCGGGTTGCCCCGGGTCCGGCGCGACGAGGCGTTCGAGGCGCTGCGCGCCCGCTCCGACGCGCACCTCGCGGCGACCGGGAGCCGCCCGAAGGTGTTCGTCGCCGCGCTCGGTCCGGCCGCCGCGCACACCGCGCGGGTCTCCTTCGCCGTCAACCTCTTCGGGGCGGGCGGGATCGAGGCGGTCCACGATCCGGTGTCGGTGGACGCGGACGCCGCAGCGGGCGCGCTGACCGCCTCCGGGGCGACGGTCGCCGTTCTGTGTTCGTCGGACGCGCTGTACGCCGAGCAGGCGGAGCAGGTGGCCGGTGCGCTGAAGTCAGCGGGAGCTGTACGGGTGTTCCTCGCGGGACGCCCCGGCGAGTATGCCGATGTCGATGCCTATGTCTTCGCCGGCTGCGACGCGGTCGCCGTTCTCACCTCCGTACTCGACCGCATGGGAGTGGCGTGATGCCGACATCGCCCACGGATCGGAAATCCTCCGTTCCCGACTTCTCCGACGTGCCGCTCACGGCGGCCGCGCCGCCCTCCGGCTCCGCCGAGGAGTGGCGGGCGGCCGTGACGAAGGCCGCCGACGGTTCCGAGGCTCCGCTGTGGGAGACGCCCGAGGGCATCACGGTCAAGCCGCTCTACACCGGTGAGGACCTGGAGGGCCTGGACGCGCTGCACTCGTATCCGGGGATCGCCCCGTATCTGCGCGGGCCCTACCCGACGATGTACGTCAACCAGCCCTGGACGATCCGTCAGTACGCCGGGTTCTCCACGGCCGAGGAGTCCAACGCCTTCTACCGGCGCAACCTCGCGGCCGGCCAGAAGGGTCTGTCGGTCGCCTTCGACCTGCCCACCCACCGGGGCTACGACAGCGACCACCCTCGGGTCACCGGCGACGTCGGCATGGCCGGGGTGGCGATCGACTCGATCTACGACATGCGCCAGTTGTTCGACGGCATTCCGCTGGACCGGATGTCGGTGTCGATGACGATGAACGGCGCGGTGCTCCCCGTGCTGGCGCTGTACATCGTGGCCGCCGAGGAACAGGGCGTGCCGCCCGAGAAGCTGGCCGGGACCATTCAGAACGACATTCTGAAGGAGTTCATGGTCCGCAACACCTACATCTATCCGCCGTCGCCCTCGATGCGGATCATCTCCGACATCTTCGCGTTCACGTCACGGAAGATGCCGCGCTACAACTCCATCTCGATCTCCGGCTATCACATCCAGGAGGCCGGGGCGACAGCCGATCTGGAGCTGGCGTACACGCTGGCCGACGGGGTGGAGTATCTGCGGGCCGGACGTGAGGCCGGGCTGGATGTCGACGCGTTCGCGCCGCGGCTCTCGTTCTTCTGGGCGATCGGCATGAACTTCTTCATGGAGGTCGCGAAGCTGCGGGCGGCCCGGCTCCTGTGGGCTCGCCTGGTGCGGCAGTTCGACCCGAAGAACCCCAAGTCCCTTTCCCTGCGCACCCATTCGCAGACGTCCGGCTGGTCGCTGACCGCGCAGGACGTGTTCAACAATGTGACGCGCACCTGCGTGGAGGCGATGGCCGCGACGCAGGGGCACACCCAGTCGCTGCACACCAACGCGCTGGACGAGGCGTTGGCGCTGCCCACCGACTTCTCCGCCCGCATCGCCCGTAACACGCAGCTCCTGCTCCAGCAGGAGTCCGGCACCTGCCGGGTCATCGACCCGTGGGGCGGCAGCGCGTACGTGGAGAAGCTGACGCGGGACCTGGCGGACCGGGCCTGGCAGCACATCGAGGAGGTCGAGGCGGCCGGCGGCATGGCGAAGGCCATCGACGCGGGCATCCCCAAGCTCCGGGTGGAGGAGGCCGCCGCGCGCACGCAGGCGCGGATCGACTCCGGGCGGCAGCCGGTGATCGGGGTGAACAAGTACCGGGTGGAGACCGACGAGAAGATCGACGTCCTCAAGGTCGACAACTCCTCGGTGCGCACCCAGCAGATCGAGAAGCTGCGCCGGCTGCGCGCGGAGCGCGACGAGGTGGCGTGCCAGGAAGCGCTGCGTGCGCTGACGGCCGCCGCCGAGCGTGACCCGGGCCCGGACCTGGAGGGCAATCTGCTGGCGCTGGCGGTCGACGCGGCGCGGGCGATGGCCACGGTCGGGGAGATCTCGGACGCGTTGGAGAAGGTGTACGGGCGGCACGCCGGGCAGATCCGTACGATCTCCGGTGTGTACCGCAAAGAGGCAGGAGAGTCCCCTTCGGTGGACCGCACCCGCGCACTGGTCGAGGCCTTCGAGGAGGCCGAGGGCCGCCGTCCGCGCATCCTCGTCGCCAAGATGGGGCAGGACGGGCACGACCGGGGCCAGAAGGTGATCGCCACGGCCTTCGCCGACCTGGGCTTCGACGTGGACGTCGGCCCGCTGTTCCAGACGCCCGGCGAGGTGGCGCGGCAGGCCGTCGAGGCCGACGTGCACATCGTGGGCGTCTCCTCGCTGGCGGCCGGGCACCTCACGCTCGTGCCCGCGCTGCGCGAGGAGCTGGCCGCCGAGGGGCGTGAGGACATCATGATCGTGGTGGGCGGGGTGATTCCGCCGCAGGACATCGAGGCTCTGCACGAGGCGGGCGCCGCCTCCGTCTTCCCGCCGGGGACGGTGATCCCGGACGCGGCCCACGACCTGGTGACGCGGCTCGGCACCGCGCTCGGCCACGAGCTGTGAGCCGCTGACCGGATGGCTGCGAAGATCGACATCGACGCTTATGCGCGGGGAGTCCTCGACGGGAAGCGGGCGTTCGTGGCGCGCGCGATCACGCTCGTCGAGTCGACGCGCGCCGAACACCGGGTGCTGGCCCAGCAGTTGCTGAGCCGACTGCTGCCGCACGCGGGGGCGGCCCGGCGGATCGGGATCAGCGGGGTGCCGGGCGTGGGCAAGTCCACGTTCATCGACGCGCTCGGCACGATGCTCACGGGGCTCGGGCACCGGGTGGCGGTCCTGGCGGTCGACCCGTCCTCCAGCCGGACGGGCGGCTCCATCCTGGGCGACAAGACCCGGATGGAACGCCTCGCGGTGGACCCGGCCGCCTTCGTCCGCCCCTCCCCCACGGCGGGCACGCTGGGCGGGGTGGCCAAGGCGACCCGGGAGTCCATCGTGGTGATGGAGGCGGCGGGTTACGACGTGGTGCTGGTGGAGACGGTGGGCGTCGGACAGTCGGAGACGGCGGTGGCCAACATGGTCGACACCTTCCTGCTGCTGACGCTGGCCCGTACCGGCGACCAGTTGCAGGGCATCAAGAAGGGCGTCCTGGAGCTGGCGGACGCCATCGCGGTCAACAAGGCCGACGGGCCGCACGAACGTGACGCCCGCTCGGCCGCGCGCGAACTGGCGGGCGCGCTGAGGCTGATGCATCCGGCGGACGCGGCCTGGACACCTCCGGTGCTCACGTGCAGCGCCCGTGAGTCGAGCGGTCTCGACGCCTTGTGGGAGCGGCTGGAGCAGCACCGGACGCTCCTGGAGTCGACCGGCCGACTGGCGGCCAAGCGTCGCGACCAGCAGGTGGACTGGACGTGGACGATGGTCCGCGACGCGTTGCTGGACGGTCTGCACAGCCACCCGGCGGTGCGGAAGCTCGCGCCGGAGCTGGAACAGCGGGTCCGGGAGGGCACGTTGACGGCGACGCTGGCCGCCGAGGAGATCCTCGCGGTGTTCCGCGGGGGCGAGTCCCGCGAGGCCGGAGCGCGCCACGAGGGCGGCGCGGGAGAGTCCGGCTGAAGGCGTCGCCGTCGCCCGCCGGGGCCGGTGCGCGCCGAGGGCCCCTTGAAACCAAGGAAGCACGCCGGGGCCCTCGGCTCTTCGGATGCCGGCGGGCGAGGGCCCCGGCACCGATGCCATCGGCCGGGCCTCCTACTCGTACCGGTACTTCAGCGACTCCGCCTCGGTCTGCTCGATGTCGGCGATCGTCAGCTGCGGCATCCGCAGTTGGGCCAGCGTCACCTCGGCCGAGGTCGGCTGGGCGTCCGCGGGCAGCCACTGCTCCGGCTTCCAGGCCCCGCTGCGCATCAGCGACTTGGGGCAGTGCGGGTAGACCTCGTCGACGCCCACCACCAGCGCGCTGACCGGCGGCTTTCCCACGGCGGTGAGTTGGGACAGGAGCTCCGGGCGGGTGGAGACGCAGGCCCGGCCGTTCACCCTGAGTGTCGTCGTCCGCCCCGGGACGAGGAACAGCAGCCCGGCCCGTCCGGTGGCGATGACGTTCTGCAGGGTGTCCAGGCGTTTGTTGCCGGTCGCGTCCGGAATCGCCACCGTCCGGGAGTCCAGGACGCTGACGAACCCGGTGGGACCGCCGCGCGGGGAGACGTCGCAGTTTCCCTCCCCATCCGCGCTGGAGATCAGAACCAATGACGAGCAGCCGATCAACCGCCGTGCCTGATCGGTGAGTTCGGTCATCTGCTTGCGTAGGGCCGCGTCGCTGGGGAGCCCGTACGCCCGACGCAACGCCTCCTGGTCCGAAACCGCGTCGGAGCGGAGCGAGTCGAAGGCACTGCCGGCCAGTGATGTCGTCATGCCCCCGACCCTAACGACCCGGCCCGCGATCGCTCCCGGCCGGTGGACAGGAGGGGCGCGAACATTGTCGCAGCGCTGTTATATTAGCGCTGTGACAAATCCCGATCCCACCACGCGCCCCGACCCCTGGCACTCTCTCCACGAACTTCTGGCAGCCATGGACGCCGAGATCGAGCAGGTATACATCGAGCGGGGCATCGAGGGCGTACGGCCCCGATTCGTCTATCCGTTGATCCGGCTCGCGCACACCGGACCGTTGACCATCCGCGAGCTCGCGACGTCCCTGGGGCGCTCGCACTCCGCCATCAGCCAGACCGTCGCCGCCATGCGCGACGCGGGGCTCGTCACCTCCGAGCCCGGGCCCGACGCCCGCACCCGGCGCATCGACCTCACCGACCACGGCCGGTCGCTGGTGCCGTTCCTGGAGGCGGAGTGGCGTGCCACCCACAGCACGGTCGCCGAGCTGGACGGCGAGGTCCCGTACGCGATGACCGCCGTCGTCGAGGAGGTGCGACGGGCCCTGGAGCGCAGGTCGATGCGGCAGCGGATCCTCCACCACCTGACCGAGCCACCCCGATGAAACGGCGTGCCGGCGGCCCGTTTCTCGACACCCGCCCGCTCCGGGGCAATCAGCCGTTCCGCGACCTGTGGATCGGCACCTCCGCCTCCCAACTCGGCGGCCAGACAGCCAACGTGGCGGTGCTGGCCCAGGTCTGGGAGTTGACGGGCAGCCCGGTGGGCACGGGTGCCATCGGGCTCGCCACCGGTCTGCCGATGGTGCTGTTCGGCCTGATCGGCGGATCCCTGGCCGACGCCCATGACCGCCGTACGGTCGTACGGGCCGCCACCGCGGGACAGGTCCTGGCCGCCGCGGGGCTCTGCGCCCAGGCCCTGGCGGACAACCGCAGCGTGCTGCTGCTGCTCGCCCTGGTTGCCCTGGGAACGAGTTGCGGCGCTCTCGGAGCACCCGCCCGGCGCACCTTCCCGGTCCGGCTCCTGCCGGGCGACCAGGTGGCGGCCGGGCTCGCGTTGACCAACGTCTCCTTCCAGACGGCGATGCTGGCCGGCCCCGCGCTGGCGGGGCTGATCATCGCCGGCTGGGGCTTCTCCGCCGCGTACGCGGCTCAGGCCGTGGCCATGACGGTCGCGCTGCTCGCGGTGGTCCGCCTCCCCGCCATGCACCCCGAGGCCACCGACGCGGCAGGCACCAAACCCCGGACCGAGCGCGGCGGCCCGCTGATCGTGCTGCGCCGCCCGACACTGTGGGGCTCGATGGCCACCGACCTGTCCGCGACGCTGCTGGCCATGCCCATCGCGCTCTTCCCCCTGGTCAACGAGATCCGCTTCGGCGGAGACCCGCGGGCCCTCGGCCTGTTCCTCTCCGCCGTCGCGGTCGGGGGGATCACGGCCGGCCTGCTCTCCGGCACGGTGACGCGCCTGCGCCGCGCCGGTCTCGTGCAGCTGTACGCGGCAGGGGTCTGGGGGCTGGCGCTGGCTTGTTTCGGCCTGGCGGGGCCCCTGTGGCTGGCGCTCGCCTGTCTGGCGGTGGCGGGCGCCGCCGACACTGTTTCCGTCGTCACCCGCAGTGCGCTGATCCAGTTGGAGACCCCGGACGCCTGCCGGGGGCGGGTCTCCTCGGTGGAGCACGTCATCGGCGTCGCGGGCCCTGAACTCGGCAACTTCCGCGGCGGCCTGGTGGCGTCGGCCACCTCGGCCTCCTTCTCGCTGATCTCCGGAGGGCTGTCCGCGGTCCTCGCGATCGCCGTTGTGTACGCGACCAACAAACCCCTTCGCGCCTACCGGACACCGACCGCCCCCGAGAAGCCGTCCGCTCCCCAGGCTCTCGCCCCGGCGGAAGCGACAACCGACCAGGCCTGTCGTCAAACTCCCGCCTGACCCCGCGGGGCCGCCCTCCGGGCGACGACGGGAGTCCGACGAAGGGCCTGGGCCGGCTCAGACGCCGACCGCCGGCACGCGGACGGTCGGCACGACGACGGGCGCCCCGTCGGAGGTCGCGGTGAGGATCTCCGCCTCGATTCCGTAGAGCTCCTGGACCAGTGCGGCGTCCACGGTCTCGCGGGGCGGCCCCGAGGCGACGATCCGCCCGTCGCGCATGGCGACCAGGAGGTCGGCGTACCGCGCGGCGGCGGCGAGGTCGTGGAGCACCATGACGATGGTGCGGCCCTCCGCGGCGACTTCGCGGACCAGGTCCAGGACCTCCACGGCGTGGCCGATGTCGAGGGCGCTGGTGGGCTCGTCGAGCAGGACGACGGGGGTCTCCTGGGCGAGGGACATGGCGAGCCAGCAGCGCTGGCGCTGGCCGCCGGAGAGCTGGTCGAGCCGGCGGCCGGCCAGGGCGGCCGTACCGGTGGCCTCCAGGGCATGGACGACCGCGTTCTCGTCCTCCCGCGACCACTGGCGGAACAGCCCCTGGTGCGGGTGGCGTCCGTACCGCACGAGTCCGGCGACGGTGACCGCCTCCGGTGCCTGCGGGGCCTGGGGCAGCAGGGCGATGCGGTGGGCGGCGTCGCGCTGACGCAGCTGCCAGACGTCGGCGTCGCCGACGAACACCCGGCCGGAACGGGGCTGGTGGAGCCGGGCCATGGAGCGCAGGAGGGTCGATTTGCCACAGCCGTTGGGGCCGACGATCGCCACGACCTGCCCGGAGGGCACCGTCAGGTCGACCTGGTCCACGGCCGTACGACCGGCGTATCCAGCGATGAGCTGTTCGACACGGATGTCCACGAGGACCGGCCTTTCCGAAGGACAGGGCATCACCTTGCCCGATGCCGCTAAAGTAAGGCTAACCTTAGCTCGCTCACGAGCCGACGGCCGCACCCGTGTGACCGTGCGGCCGTCGCCGCTTCATGTCCCGTTGAACCCGGAGCCCTTGATGATCCTGCACCACCGCCCCACCCGCACCGCCGCCCGAAGAGCGGCGCGCGCCGTCGCCACGCTCGGCGCCGCCGCCCTGCTCCTGACGGCCTGTGGAACGGACTCCGACTCGGGCAAGTCCTCCGGGGGCAAGGGCGGCAAGGCGGACTCCGCCTCCTCCGCGACCCGTACGGTCAAGGACGCCACCGGGAAGGCGGTCGAGATACCGGCGGAGCCGAAGCGCGTCGTCACCCTGACCCAGGAAGACCTGGACGCGGTACTGGCGTTGGACATCAAGCCGGTCGGCATCACCAACGGGCAGGGCCTCGACAAGCCGCCGGCCTACCTCGCCGACCGGGTCGAGGGCATCGACGTCGTGGGCAACCTGCTCCAGCCGGTCATGGACAAGGTCGTCGCCGCGAAGCCCGACCTGATCCTCGCCGGTGACATGCAGGACGAACAGGTGCTCAAGCAGCTGCGGGAGATCACCCCGGCCACGCTGGTGACGATGGCGCCGGCCGACGACTGGAAGCTGTTCTTCCGGGGTGTCGGCAACGCCGTCAACAAGCTGGACGACGCCAACAAGTTCATCTCCGGCCACGAGGCCGCCGCCAAGGCCGCCGGGGAGAAGCTGGGCGCGAACAAGGGCGCCGAGGTCTCCATCGTCCGCTGGAACCCGGACGGACCGAGCTGGATGGAGAACAAGCAGTTCGCCAGTGGCGTCGCCCTGGAGATGGGGCTGAAGCGGCCCGCGTCCCAGAACAAGGACGGCAACGCGCACACGCCCTCGCTGAGCCTGGAGAAGATCAACGAGATCGACGGTGACTGGCTGTTCCTGTCGACGCTGACCTCGGACGGCGAAAAGGCGCTCAAGGACGTCCAGTCCAAGCCCGCCTACAAGGAGCTGGGCGCCGTCAGAGACGGCCACGCGGTGACCGTCGACGGCTCGGTGTGGTCCACCCGGGGTGGCCCGCTCGCGGCGGACGCCGTCCTGAACGACTACGTCAAGGCGCTCTCGGTCAAGTGACCTCCGGGTGACGCCCTCGCCGTGCGGCCCGGACCGGGAACTGCCGGTCCGGGCCGCATGCCTGCCCGGGCCCCGGCCCGCCTCGTCAGGCGGACGGCCGGCCCGCGGCCCTGGAGGCCGCGAAGTCGGCGGCGGTCCACGCCATGGCCACCGCTCCGTCGAGCAGGGCCTGTTCGGCCGCCGGGGAGACCGCCGCCTCGGCGAACGCCGCCTCGTGCGGACCGCAGGCTCCCCCGCTGATGTCGAGCACCGGATGGATGGACGGCACCACGTGCGAGACGTTGCCCATGTCGGTGCAGGCGAACGGCGGGCGCTCGACCGGTTCGGCGCGGCCCAGCTCGCGGGCGTTGGCGGTCCAGAGCCGGATCAGCTCCGGGTCGCCCCGGAAGTCGAGATAGTCGGGCTCGGGTCGCTCCAGGGTCACTTCGCAGCCGGTGGCGAGCGCCCCGGCACGGAAGCAGTCCTCGACCCGCTGCCGCAGTTCGCGCAGGTCCTCGGCGGCCAGGGCCCGTATCTCGTACGTGGCGGTGGCCCGGTCGGGTATCGCGTTGGGCGCGGTCCCGGCGGCGGTGGTGATGCCGTGCACCCGCCACTGCGGGGGCAGTTGCTGGCGCAGGAGGCCCAGGGCGACCTGGGCGACGGTCAGCGCGTCGGCGGCGTTGCGGCCCTCGTGAGGATTGAGGCTGGGGTGCGCGGCGCGGCCGGTGTAGACGACGTCGAGGGTGCCGAGCGCGAAGGAGCGGAAGTCGGCCATCTCGAAGGGGCAGGGGTGCACCATCATCGCGGCGTCGGCCCCGTCGAACGCACCGGCCGCCAGGAGCAGCGCCTTGCCCGCGCCCCGCTCCTCGGCGGGAGTGCCGATGACCCGGACGGTCAGGCCGAGTTCGTCCGCGTACGGAGCGAGGCCGAGGGCCGCGCCGACTCCGGCCGCGGCGATGAGGTTGTGCCCGCAGGCATGTCCCAGTCCCGGCAGGGCGTCGTACTCGCAGGCGATGGCCACGGTGACGGGACCGGAGCCGATCGTGGCGCGGAACGCCGTGTCCAGACCGTGGGCGGGTGCGGTGACCTCGAAGCCGTGCGAGGCGAGGAGTTCATGGCAGAGGGCGGCGGCCCTGTGCTCCTCGAACGCGGTCTCGGGTTCGGCGTGCAGACGCCGGCTCAGGTCGATCAGGGCCGGGGCGCTGCCGCCGACCGTCTCCCGCACGGCGGTCCTGAGGGCGCGGATCCGCTCGTCGGCCGACTCGCCGGCCCGTGTCCCTGGGCGCGTCTCGGGGCGTGGGGCTGCGGGGACGGTCATGGGCTCTCCTTGCGTTCCGGACCGCCCCGGGGGCGGTCGCCTGCACAGTCGGAGATAGGTTAACTTAGCCTTACCTAAGTGTGCGCCGAGGCTGTTGGCCCGGTGTCCGTTGTCCTTCAGGGGAGTCGTCACACACATGCATGAGCGTCCGAACCGCCCGACCAGCTCTTCGGCAGCGCACTCCGGCGGCGCGCCCTCCCCCGGACTCCCCCTCCTGACCGCCCAGTCGGGCATCTACTACGCGCACCAGCTGGCCCCTCTCGGCACCGAGCTGAACACGGCGGACTGTGTGGAGATCGACGGGCCGCTGGACGGGGACCTGTTCGTGGAGGCGCTGAGACGGACGGTCGGTGAGGCGGAGACCCTCGCCCTGCGGGTGTCCGAGGCCGACGGCGTACCGGTGCAGCGGATCGCACCCGCCGCCCGGCCCGTGGTGCGGCGACTGGAGTTGACGGAGGACCGGGCCGAGGCATGGATGCGGGAGGACCTGGCCCGGCCGGTGGATCTCGCCGCCGACGGCGCGCTGACGACGCAGGCCCTCATCCGGATCGGCGAGGGGCGCCACCGGTGGTACCAGCGCGTGCACCACATAGCCGTCGACGCCTACGCGCTGTCCCTCATCGGGCAGCGCGTCGCCGAGCTCTACCGGGCTCTGGTGTCCGGACAGCCGCTGCCCGAGGGCCGGTTCGCGCCGCTGAGCGAGCTGACCGGGCAGGAGGCCGCCTACCTGGCCGGAGAGGAGTACGCGGCGGACCGGGCGTTCTGGGTCGCGCGCACGGCGGGCTCCTCCGTCACCGCGCTCCCCCGCTCCCCCGCCCCCTCGGACACACCGGGTGGCGGTCCGCTCCATCGGACCACCGACCTCCCCGCCGAGACCCTTCGGCGGCT
Organism: Streptomyces sp. NPDC026589; assembly: GCF_040638385.1. Taxonomy (NCBI): domain Bacteria; kingdom Bacillati; phylum Actinomycetota; class Actinomycetes; order Kitasatosporales; family Streptomycetaceae; genus Streptomyces; species Streptomyces sp. NPDC026589. The sequence goes on along the minus strand of NZ_JBEZYG010000005.1, from coordinate 160,213 downwards.
GTCCGGGGCGGCGCGCGTGGCGAAGGCGACGTGGGCCGAGCTGGTGGTGGCCGCGACCGCCGGTCATCTGCACCGGCTCACCGGCGCCGAGGACATCGTGCTGGGCCTGCCGTTGACCAACCGGCGGGGGCCCGCGGCGCTGCGGACCCCGGCCATGACCGTGAACGTGCTGCCGCTGCGGATCGGCGTGCGCCCGGGCGACACCGGAGCCGAACTGCTGCGCCGTGTGGTGCTGGAGATCCGCGAGGTCCGCCGTCATCAGCGCTATCCGCAGGCCGACCTGCGCCACGACCTGGCCCTGGAGTCGGCCGACACCCCGCTGACCGGTCCGATGGTCAACGTCAGGCCGTTCGACGGCGCCCTGGACTTCGCCGGGGCCACGGGCACGGTGCGCAACCTCGCGGCCGGACCGGTGGAAGGCCTCGCGGTCGGCGCCGCCCCCGGCCCGGACGGGGGCCTGCGGCTCACCCTCGACGCCAACCCCGCCACGTACGGGCCGGAGGACCTCGCCGCCCACGAGGACACCTGGCTGCGCTATCTGGACGGCCTGACCGAGCTGCTGCTGACCGATCCCGAACGCCCGATCGGCACCCTGGACCTGCTCAGCGGCGACCAGGTGCGCGAGGCCGTGACGTACGGCCGCTCCGAGCCCGCCGCCCCGCTCACCCTCCCCCGGTCGTTCACCGCGCAGGCGGCCCGGACACCGGACGCCGTCGCCGTGCGCTCCACCGTGGCGGGCACCTTCCGGGGGGCGACCTCCGATACGGACACGCGTGCGGGCACGGACGCCGACGCGGCCGCCGCCGAGCCCGGGGCCCGGCTCACCTTCGCCGAGCTGGACGCCGCCTCCGACCGGCTGGCCCGCCTGCTGGCCGGCATCGGCGCTCGCGCCGCGGGCGAAGCGAGCCGCGGCACGGTGGCGCTGGCGCTGCCCCGGACCGCCGATATGGTCGTCTCGCTGCTGGCCGTGCTCAAGGCGGGCCTGGTCTGCCAGCCGTTGGACCTCGGCCACCCCGCCGCCCGGACGCTGGCCGTCCTCAAGGACGCGCGGCCGCTGTGCGTGATCGGCACGGCCGCGACGCTCGCCTCACTGCCCGGCCACGGGCTGCCGACCGTCGCACTCGACGCTTCCGCCACGGCCGACGCCCTCGCCTCCTGCCCCGACGGACCGCTGCCCACCGGGCCGTCGCTCGCGGACCCCGCCTACCTCATCCACACCTCCGGTTCCACGGGCCGCCCCAAGGGCGTCCTCGTCGGTCACGCCTCGCTCGCCAACCTCTGCGCCGGGCACGGCACGGACCACATCGCCCCGGCCGTCACCCGGACCGGCCGGCAACGCCTCCGGGTCGCGCACAGTGCCTCGTTCGCCTTCGACGCGTCCTGGGACCCGCTGCTGTGGATGGTCCACGGGCACGAGCTGCACCTGCTGGACGACGCCGCCTACCGGGATCCGGCGGCGCTCACCGCGTACGTCGGCACGCACCTGGTCGACTATCTCGACGTCACCCCCTCCTACGCGGAAGCGCTCATCGCCGAGGGCCTGCTGGACGAGGGACGCCACCACCCGGCCCATCTGGTGGTCGGCGGGGAGGCCGTATCCGCGCCGCTGTGGGAGCGGCTGACCGAGGCCACAGCCGTGCACCCGGTCAACCTCTACGGGCCGACCGAGACGACGGTCGACGCCTACTACTGGGTGGGCGGGACCTCGGTCGCCCGGCCCGACGGCCGCCCCGTGCGCGGCTCACGCGTCTACGTCCTGGACTCCTCCCTGCGTCCGGTGCCCGCCGGTGCGACGGGTGAGCTGTACGTCGCGGGGGCCTGCCTGGCCCTCGGCTATCTGGGCCGCCCCGACCTGACGGCCGAGCGGTTCGTCGCCGACCCGTTCGGCGCGCCGAACGGCGCTTCCGGGGGCCGGATGTACCGCACCGGGGACCTCGTGCGCCGCCGCGAGGACCACACGCTGGAGTTCCTGGGGCGCAGCGACGACCAGGTGAAGATCCGCGGCTTCCGGATCGAACTCGGTGAGATCCAGGCCAGGCTGGCCGCGCACCCGCGGGTCGCGGCGGCCGCGGTCATCGCCCGCGACACCGGCCACGGCAAGCGGCTGCTGGCCTACGCGGTCCCGGTGAAGGAGGGGAACGCCCTCCCGGCACGGCCCGAGGGCGCCGCCCCGACCGCCGACTCCGCGCCGCCCACCCCCGCCGAGCTCCGCGACCACCTGGCCGGAGCCCTGCCCGAGCACATGGTCCCCGCGACCGTGACGCTCCTGGACGCGCTGCCCCGTACCGCCAACGACAAGCTCGACCACCGCGCCCTGCCCGACCCCGAACCGCTCTCCATCGCCGGAGGCGGCCCGGACCGCACCGTCGGCGGGCCGCACACCGAGATCGTGCGCGGGCTCTTCGCCGACGTGCTCGGTATCGCCGAGCCCCCTGCCGCCGACGCGGGCTTCCTCGATCTCGGCGGGCATTCGCTGCTCGCCGCCCGGCTGGCCGCCCGCGTCCGGGAGCACCTCGGCGTGCCGATGGGCATCGCCGACGTCTTCCGCCACACCACACCCGCCGCCCTGGCGGCCCTGGTCCGCACCCGTGGCGGCGCGGCCATCGCGTCCGTCCCGCTCTCCCCCGTACCACGCACCGGTCCCCTCCCCCTGTCCCCGGCCCAGCAGCGGCTGTGGTTCCTCCACCGCCTCGAAGGCCCCAGCCCCACCTACAACATCCCGCTCGTCCTGAGCGTCAACGGTCCGCTCGACCGCGACGCGCTCCAGCTCGCCCTGTACGACCTGGCGGAGCGTCACGAGACACTACGGACGGTATACCCGCCCACTGACAACGCCCCCGCCAACGCCCCCGACGGCACCGCTGAGGGCGAGGGCGCGGGCGCCTCGGACGACATTCCCCACCAGCGGATCCTCGCCCCCGACGACCCGGCCGCCCGACCGGTGCTGCACCTGGCGGAGGAGGGCAGCGATCTCACCGAGGCCGTGCGCCACTGCTTCGACCTCGCCACGGAACCCCCTCTGCGCACGGTCCTGTTCAGCGAGTCGCCCGACCACCACACCCTGCTTCTCCTGCTGCACCACATCGCGGGCGACGGAGCCTCCACCACTCCCCTCGCGCAGGACCTGGCCGCCGCCTACACCGCCCGCGCCGGGGGCCGCGCACCGGACTTCACCCCGCTGAGCGGCCAGTACGTGGACCACGCGGCCCGGCTCCAGCGGCTCCTGGGCACCCCCGCCCAGCCGACCCCGCTCGCCGAGGCCCAGCTCGCGCACTGGCGCGACGCGCTCGCCGGGCTGCCGGACCAGCTGGAGCTGCCCACCGACCGGCCCCGGCCGCCCGTGGCCACCTCGGCGGGCGACACCGTGCCCTTCGCCCTGGACGCCACCGCGCACGAGGCGCTGCGCCATCTCGCACGGGCGCACGGGGCGACCGTGTTCATGACCGTCCAGGCCGGACTCGCGGCCCTGCTGACCCGGCACGGCTGCGGCACCGACATTCCCGTCGGCACCCCCGTCGCGGGCCGCGACGACGATGCCACCGCCGGGCTGGTCGGCTTCTTCACCAACACCGTGGTCCTGCGCACCGACACCTCCGGCGACCCCTCCTTCGGCGATCTGCTGGAACGGGTACGGACGGCCACGCTCGCCGCGTACGAGCACGACGCGCTGCCCTTCGACCACCTCGTCGAAGCGCTGAACCCGCCGCGTTCACTGGCCCGGCATCCGCTGTTCCAGACCATGCTGGCCTGGCAGTCGCTCGCGGACGGACCCGTCTCCCTCGGCCCGGACACCACCGCCCTGCTGACCGCCGTCCCGTCCGGCACCGCCAAGTTCGACCTGACCCTGAACGCGGGCGAACTGCCCGGCGGCGGCATCGGGGGCTTCCTGGAGTTCCGCACCGACCTCTTCGACCGATCGACCGCCCAGGCCCTCGCGGACCGGCTGTCCCGGCTCCTCACCGCTGCGGCCCAGCGGCCCGGGACCCCGGTCGGCCTGCTGCCGGTCCTGGACGAGGCCGAGGTCCACCGTGCCGTGGTCGAGGCCAACGGCGTCAACCACGACCGGCCGGTGCCGCTCACGCTCGCCGAGGTATACGAGGTGGCGGCACGCCGCCACCCGGACCGGACGGCGGTCAGCTGCGAGGGCGCGTCGTTGACGTATGCCGAACTGTCCTCCCGGGCACGGTCGCTGGCACGGCTGCTGGCCGGCCGGGGAATCGGTCCCGGTTCGATCGTGGCGCTCGCGCTGCCGCGCTCCACGGACCTGGTGGCCGGGCTGCTCGCGGTGTCGCTGGCGGGGGCCGCGTATCTGCCGATGGACCCGGACTACCCGGCGGACCGGCTCGCGTACATGCTGGACGACGCCCGTCCGGCGGCGCTGATCACCGACGCCGCGACGGCCGGGCTGCTGCCCGCGCACGACCTGCCGCTGATCACGGTCGACGAGGCCGCCGGTCTCCCGGACGGGCCCCTCGGCCAGGCGGACCGCACCCGGCCGCTGAGCCCCGGGGACCCGGCGTACGTCATCTACACCTCGGGGTCCACCGGCCGCCCGAAGGGGGTCGTGGTCACCCAGCACAACGTGACGCGGCTGCTCACGGCGACCGAGCACTGGTTCTCGTTCGGGCCGGACGACGTGTGGACGCTGTTCCACTCCTACGCGTTCGACTTCTCGGTGTGGGAGCTGTGGGGCGCACTGCTGTACGGCGGCCGGGTCGTCGTCGTCCCGTACGCGACCAGTCGTGACCCGCACGCGTTCCTGCGGCTGCTGGCGGACGAGCGGGTGACCGTCCTCAACCAGACGCCGTCCGCCTTCTACCAGCTGGCCGCCGCCGACCGGGAGGCTCCGGGACGCGACCTGGCTCTGCGGTACGTGGTGTTCGGCGGCGAGGCGCTGGAGCTGGGGCGGCTCGCGGACTGGTACACACGCCACCCGGAGACCGCGCCGACGCTCGTCAACATGTACGGCATCACCGAGACGACCGTCCATGTCTCACATCTGGCGCTGGACCGGGCGACCGCCGCCTCCGCGGTCTCCAGCACCATCGGCGTGAACATTCCCGACCTGCGCGTCTATGTGCTGGACGACCGGCTCCAGCCGGCGCCGCCGGGTGTGACCGGCGAGATGTACGTCGCCGGTGAGGGGGTGGCGCTCGGATATCTGGGCCGCCCGGACCTCACGGCCGGGCGCTTCGTCGCCGACCCGTTCGCGCATCTCTTCGGGGAGAGCGGCAGGCGGATGTACCGCTCGGGCGACCTGGCCCGGCGGCGCGTGGACGGGACCCTGGAGTATTTCGGCCGCGGCGACCAGCAGGTGAAGATCCGCGGGTTCCGCATCGAACTCGGCGAGATCGAGGCGGTGTTGGCCTCGCATCCGGAGGTCGCGGATGCGGCGGTCGTGGTCCGCGAGGACATGCCCGGCGACAAGCGGCTGGTCGGCTACGTCGTCCCCGCGCCCGGCTCCGACCCGGCACCGGCGGCCCTGCGCGAGCATGCCGCCGCCACGCTGCCGGTGCACATGGCGCCCTCGGCGGTGGTGGTGCTGGAGCGGCTGCCGCTGACCGGCAACGGCAAGCTGGACCGCAAGGCGCTGCCCGTACCGGGTGCTCCGGTGAGCGCCGGCGGGCGCGCGCCGCGCACGGTCCGCGAGGAGCAGCTCTGCGCGGTCTTCGCGGAGGTGCTGGGGCTGCCGTCCGCCGGGGTGGAGGACAACTTCTTCGACCTGGGCGGCCATTCGCTGCTCGCGGTGCGCCTCGCCGGCCGGATCAGGTCGGCGTTCGGCATCGAGGTGTCGATCGGCACGGTGTTCCAGGCACCGACGCCCGCCGCGCTGGACGCGGCGCTGGACGTCTCGCGCGAGGAGGACCCGCTCGATGTGCTGCTGCCGCTGCGGCCCGCCCGTCCCGGCGACCGCGCCCCGGTCCACTGTGTGCACCCGGCGGGCGGTCTGAGCTGGTGCTACGCGGGGCTGATCCGCCACCTGCCGGCCGATGTGCCGATCTACGGGCTCCAGGCGCAGGGGGTCGGCGGGGCGACGGCGGACAAGCCGCTACCGACCACGCTGGAGGAGCTGGCGGCGCACTACGTCTCCCGGATCCGCGAGGTCCAGCCGGAGGGGCCGTACCGGCTGCTCGGCTGGTCGACCGGCGGCATCATCGCGCACGCGATCGCGGCGGTTCTCCAAGAGGCGGGCCAGGAGGTTGAGTTGCTGGCGATCCTGGACGCGTACCCGGCCGAGGGCTTCCGCGGCCTGCCGGTGCCCGACCGGGCCGAGGCCCTCGAATCGCTGCTCACCATGGGCGGTTACGGCCCCGACAGCCTCGGCGACAAGGAGCTGAACACGGCGAACGTCGTGGAAGTGCTGCGTCGCGAGGGCTCCCCGCTGGCGGCGCTGTCCGCCGCGAGGATCGAGGCGCTCGGCGAGGTGTACCTCAACACCAACGACCTCGTACGGGCCTACGACCACCGGGTGTTCCGGGGCGATGTGCTGTTCTTCCGGGCCACCGTGGACACCATCGACGACACCCTGACGCCGGACACCTGGGCCCCGTACGTGAGCGGGCGCATCGACAACACGAACGTCGCCTGCTCCCACAAGGACATGACCCTGCCCGAGCCGATCACGCACATCGCGCGCGTGGTCGCCGACCGACTGACCGAGCTGGAGAAGTGACACCGATGAGCGACGCATCCGCCAACCCCTTCGACGCGGACGGGGAGTTCCTCGTCCTGACCAACACGGAGGGGCAGCACTCGCTGTGGCCGCTGTTCGCCGCGGTGCCCGAGGGCTGGTCGACGGCTCACGGCCCGTGCGCACGCCAGGACGCGCTGGACTGGATCACGGCGCACTGGGCCGGTCCCGTCCCCGTCTCCGCCCGGTGAGCGGGCTGCTGATCCGGCCCCGGATACGCCCCCGGGTCGCGGTCGTCCTCGTCTATACGGCCGCGATGTGCATGAACGGCCTGGACTCGACGATCGTGAACCCGGCGCTCTACACGATCGCGGGCGACTTCGGGCGTCCGCTGTCGGCGGCGAACACCGTGGAGACGGCCTTCCTGGTCGCGCTCGCGGTGGGGCTGCCGGTGGCGGGGTGGCTGGGCGACCGGTTCGGGACGAAGCTGGTGTTCCTCGGCGCGCTGACCGCGTTCACGATCGCCTCGGCCGTCTGCGGTCTGGCCCCCGATCTGACGACGCTGGTGGTGGCGCGGGCCGTACAGGGCCTGGCGGGCGGGTTGTTGACGCCGGTCGGGATGACGCTGCTGTTCCGGGCGTTCCCGCCGCACGAGCGGATGAAGCTGGCCAAGGTGCTGATCGTGCCGACGGCGCTGATGCCGGCGCTCGGTCCGCCGCTGGGCGGCCTGCTCACCGAACACCTCTCCTGGCACTGGCTGTTCTTCGTGAACGTGCCGATCGGGGCGGCCGCCGTACTGCTGGGCGTCTTCGGCCTGCGGGAGCATGTCGAGGGACCGGAGGGGAGGTTCGACACGGTCGGCTTCTGGCTGGCCACTCCGGCGCTGGGGCTGCTGACGTACGCGCTCGGCTTCGGCCCCTCGCAGGGCTGGACCCGGCCGGCCGTCGCCGTGAGCGCGGCCCTGGGGTCCGTCCTGCTGGTGGCCGCCGTCCTGCACCAGGTGCGTGCGGGCACCCCGTTGCTGAGACTGCGGCTGCTCGCCGACCGGGTGTACGGGTCGGCCTCCGCGCTGGCCGGGGTGACGGCCGCCGGGCTGATGGGCGTGCTGTTCGTCTTCCCGCTGCTCTATCAGGCGAGCCTTGGGGCGTCGGCGCTGGATGCCGGGCTGAGCGTGTTCCCGGAGGCGGTCGGGCTGATGCTCGCCTCGCAGGTGGTGGACCGGCTGCTGCCGCGGCTCGGCCCCCGGCTGCTGACCGTGCCGGCGCTGCTGCTGGCCGCCGCGGTCTTCGCGACGCTCGCCGTGCCCGGAGTGGCGGAGAACGCGTGGAGCGTGCGCGGGCTGATGTTCCTGATCGGCCTGGTGCTCGGCACGGCCGTGCTGACCGTGCAGATCTCCGGGTTCGAGTCGATCGCGCCGTCCGACCTGGGTCAGGCGATGGGCCTGTTCCAGATCGTCCGCACGCTGGGCGGCGCGGTGGGCATCGCCGCCTGTGCGGCGGTGATCGGCGGCGGTCATGTGACGGAGGCCGCTGATCCGGGCCCCTACCGCACCGCGGTCTGGGTGACGGCGGCGCTCGTCGCGGCGGGGGCGCTGATGGCGCTACGCCTGCCGCGCGAGGCCCCGCAGCCGCCGCCGTTCGACGACGAGGAGGACGGGCGCCCCGACCCAGGCGAGGGCCTGGCGGCGGCCGGGGCTCCGGCCGTCAAAAGCTGAGAGCGCGAAGAGAGAAGGGGCGGGGCGGCATCCGAAGGGGGATGCCGCCCCGCCCTCCTTTCCTGTCGGGGCAGTGGCGCGGTGGAACCGGTCAGCTTCCGCCGAGCAGCTCCGCCAGGCCGTCCGCGAGGCCGCCGCGCCAGCAGGCGTAGTCGTGACCGCCGTTGAACTCCCGGTAGCGGACGTCGTATCCGCGGGCGCGCAGCACATTGCGGAGTCTGCGGTTCTCCGCGAGGAGCATCCACTCCTGGAGGCCGACCTCCATGTGGAGCGTCACCGGCCTGCGCTCCGCCCGGGCGTACTCCCCGGTGAGCCATTCGCTGCCGCGTTCGTCGTCGGGCCACCAGAAGGAGCCGGACTGGGAGAGGGCGAGGCCGAAGCGGTCGGGGCGCTGGAAGGCGGCGAAAGCGGCGGTGAGGCCGCCCGCGCTCTGTCCGGCGACGACGGTCCGTGCGGCGTCGGCCCCGGCCCCGTACTCCCGTCCGGCCCAGGGCAGGAGGGTGTCGGCCAGCCAGTCGACGAACGGCGCGCTGCAGGCCAGGTCCTCCATGCGCCGGCCCATGGTGTCGACCAGGACCGCCACGGTGGGGGGCAGGTCCCCGTCGGCGCGCAGGTTGTCGAGGATGTCGCCGACGCCGAGGACCGGGCCCCACATCTCGCCGTCGAGGAGGACGGCGAGGGCGTAGGGGCCGCCGTCCGGGCGGTGGCCGGGCGGCAGGTGGACCGTGATCCGCCGGCCGTCCACCTCGGCGTCGAGCGTCCGCCCCCGGTCCACGTCGTCACGCCGCCGGGTGCGCGACTGGGCCGGGGCTTCGGGGAGTTCGAGTACGGAGGCGGGGTTGCGGCCGTCCCGGGAGGGCAGCGGGGCCCGGTCGTTGAGCGGGTCGGGTTCGGCGTGGTCGAGGACCTGGAGCCAGGCGGTCCGGTCCGCGCGCAGGGCGTCCTCGCGGGTTCCGTCGGTGGCGTGGAACTGGTAGGAGGCACGGTGGTCGGCCCGCAGCCGGTGGCTGATCGCCCAGACGCCGGTGCCTTCGACGCGTTCCATCAGGTGCGGGGCGAGGTCGCCCGCGTGCCGGTCCCTGTCGGTGACCGTGTGGACGAGGGCCAGGACATGGGTGGCGGGGCGCTCGGGGTCCTCACGGCGGACGAAGGTGACGAGCCGGTGGCCGGGGTCGCCCTCGGGGTCGGGCTCGACGAGCGGGGTGCCGGTGGTGCTCACGTGGTTCCAGAACGCCTCCTCGGCGTCGGGGCTGCCCGTGGTCACGTCGTCGAGGAGTCTGCGCAGGAGGGGGCTTCGCACGGTGTGCGCCTCGGTTCCGGTCGGTCCCGTAGGTGCGGGAGGCATGGGCTGGTCGCGGTGCTGTGGGCTGGTCATGTGCGGGCCGTCTTTCAGACGCGGGTGGCGGCGGAGCGGCCGAGCAGCACCCACAGCAGGAACGGGCCGCCGAGGACGGTGGTGACGATGCCGACGGGGAGTTCGACGCCGTCGAAGGCGATGCGGCCGAGGGTGTCGGCGGCGACCACGAGGACGGCTCCGGTGAGCATCGAGCCGACGAGCGGTACGCGCAGGGGGCCGGCGAGCCGGGAGGCGATGACCGGGGAGGCCAGCGCCACGAAGCCGACGGGGCCGCAGATGCCGACCGCGAGGCCCGCGAGGGCGACGGCCAGAAGCAGAGAGAGGGCCCGGACCCGGCCGGGGGCGGAGCCGAGCGAGGAGGCGGTCGCGTCGTCGAAGCGCAGGACGCCCAGGTGGCGGGCGACGACGAGGGCGGCCGGGACCAGGAGCGCGAGGCCGATGAGGACGGGGACGGCGACGGAGTAGCTGCGTCCGTTGAGGCTGCCGGAGGTCCATACGTACAGCGAACTCGCGGAGGAGAGGGACCTGCGGGACAGGACGACCTGGGTGATCGCGGAGGCCAGCGCGGACATGGCGAGGCCGACGACGAGGACGCGGTAGCCGCGTTGGCCGAGGCCGCCGGAGACGGTGGTGACGACGATGACGGCGGCGAGCGCGCCGAGCGGTCCGGCCCACCAGGCGCCGAAGGAGCCGCTGGCGCTGAGGGTGACGGAGAGCAGGACGGCGGCGGTGGCCCCGTCGTTGACGCCGAGCAGTTCGGGGGTGGCCAGGCGGTTGCGGGCCAGGGTCTGGGTGAGGCAGCCCGCGAGGCCGAGGGCGGCGCCCGCGGTGAGTCCGGCGACGATCCGGCCGAGCCGGAACTTCTGCACGAGCAGGACGTCGAAGCGGTCGCCCTGGCCGAGCACCGCGCGGAAGGTGCGGCCGACGCCCATGTCGCTCTGGCCCGCGTACGCGGAGAGGACGACGGCGAGCAGGAGGGCCCCGGCGAGGGCGAGGGCGGCGAGCGCGGCACGCCGGGTGACGAGCAGGGACAGCGGGCCGCGCCGCAGGACGAGGGTGTCGGCCGGGCGGACCCGGAGCGTCCTGGTCTTCGGTGTGCGGAGGGCGGGGCGGGGCAGGGGGATCCGGAAACGGCCGGGGCGGTCGGGGGCGCGCTCCTCGGTGGCCGGTTCCGTCATGCCCATCGAGGCCAGTTGCCTGGAGCGGACGATGGCGATGAGGACGGGGGCGCCGATGAGGGCGACGATGACGGAGACGGGCGCCTCGAAGGGCCGGGAGACCACGCGGGCGGCGATGTCGGAGACGGTGAGGACGCAGGCGCCGATGAGGCCGGCGATCAGCAGCCGGGCCGCGAGCCGGGTACCGGCCAGGGCGCGGGCGAGGAATCCGGCGAGCAGGCCGAGGAAGGAGATGGGGCCCGCGAGCGCCACGGCGGCGGCGGTCAGGAGGGTGACGCCGACGGCGACGACCGTACGGATCACGGGTGGCCGGTGGCCGAGGCTGCGGGCCAGGTCGTCGCCGAGGGCGAGGGCGGAGAGCGGGCGGGCGACCAGGAGGGCGACGAGAAAGCCGAGGGCGAGCACCGGGGCGAGGCGGCCGAGTTCGCCGAAGCCCTCGACCCCGGCAAGGGAGCCGAGGACCCAGAAGCGGAATCTGTCGTAGGTCTCCGCGGAGTTGACGACGATGACGCTGGTGAGCCCGCCGAAGGTCGCGCCGAGCGCCGCCCCGGCGAGGACCAGGCGCATGGGGGAGCCGCCGCCGCGCCTTCCGGAGATGAGGAGGACGAGGCCGCTGGCGACCACCGCGCCGACGAACGCGCAGACGAGGTAGGCGTAACCGGAATCGAAGCCGAGCAGTGCGATGCCGGCGACGACGCCGAGTGAGGCGCCCGCGTTGACGCCGAGCAGTCCGGTCTCGGCCAGCGGGTTGCGGGTGACCGCCTGGAGGAGGCACCCGGCGACGCCCAGGGCGGCTCCGACGAGCAGCGCGGTGAAGGTACGCGGGAGGCGCAGATCGCCGACGACGAGGGAGAGCCGGGCGTTGTCGCGTGCGCCGTCCCGGCCCAGCAGGTAGTCCAGGACGCCGTCGGGGCCGACCTCGCCCGCGCCGATCGAGAGGGAGAGTGCCGTCAGCAGCAGGACGGCGAGGACCAGTCCGCCGACGGCCGCCGCCACGGTCCGTCCTCGCGGGTCGGCTGTGGAGCGGGGATCCCCGGTCACGGCGGTGGTGGGCTGCCCGGTGGCCGAGGCTGTTCCGTTCTCGGCTCCCTGGGATGCCTCCTCGCGTCCGGCGGGCACGGTCTCCACCGTCCGGTCGGTTTCGCCTCCATCCAACTGAACGGTCGAGGAGTCATGTTCGGGAGCCGAGGCCGTGGTCCCCGTGTGCGGCGTATGCATAAGGTGAGGCTAGCCTAAGTATGTATCGACGGCCCGACACCTTCTGGGTGGTCGATTCAATTTAGGTTACCCTTACCTAAGATCCGGAGGAGGTTGCTCATGCCTGAGCACATACCGGGCAGAAGCGGCGAGTTCATCGGCCGCACTGCTCTGGTCACCGGTGCCGCACAAGGCATCGGCGCGGCAGTCGCCGACCTGCTCGCCACCCTCGGCGCCCGGGTGGCCGCCACCGATCGCGCCCGGCCGGGCGTCGAGGCGCTGGCCGCCGAGTGGGCCCTGACGCAGGAGAAACTGCCCGACGGCGAACGCTCGGGAGGCAGCCTGACCCCGTACGTGATGGACGTCACCGACCGCGGTTCGGTGGAGAGCACCGTGGCCCGCGTCGAGCGCCAACTCGGCCCGGTCGACGTCCTGGTGAACGTGGCGGGCATCCTGCGTACCGGCCCGGCGGCGGTACTCCCCGCGCAGGACTGGGCTGAGACGTTCGCGGTGAACGCCACCGGCGTCTTCCACGTCTCCCAGGCCGTCGCCCCGCTCATGGCGGCCCGCGGATCCGGCGCGGTCGTCACCGTCGGCTCCAACGCCGCCGGCATCCCCCGCACCGGCATGGCCGCGTACGCCGCTTCCAAGGCGGCCGCCGCCATGTTCACCAAGTGCCTGGGGCTCGAACTCGCCCGCAGCGGCGTCCGTTGCAACGTCGTCGCACCCGGCTCCACCGATACGCCGATGCAACGCGCGCTGTGGACCGGTCCGGGCGCCGAACAGCGCGTCATCGACGGGGACCCCTCGTCCTACCGCACGGGCATCCCGCTCGGCCGGATCGCCGACCCCGGGGACATCGCGGAGACGGTGGCCTTCCTCGCCTCGGACCGTGCCCGCCACATCACCATGCAGGAGCTGTACGTCGACGGCGGCGCGACCCTGCGCTGACCGGCCCGATACCACCCCTCCCCCTTCCCTCACCTCCCATTCAGCCCCCGCACCCGCTGACGGGACCATCGAGAATGGAGTCCCCGTGTCGACGGCATCCCAGGTCGCCACGCACACCGCCCCGGCCGATCCGGCCCATCCGGCCGTAGGAGCGGCCACTTCGCTGCTGGACGCCTACACACCGGGCGCCCACTTTCTCGCCACCCCCGGACGCACCCTGCTCGCACGGGGCCCGGGACGCCAAGTCCCCCACGACGAGAGACCGTTGACCGCGCGGGTGGGCACCACGCTCGCCGCGGCGGTCGCCGCCGGTCAGGAGTCGCCGGTGGTCATGGGCGCCATCCCCTTCGACCACGCCGCCCCGGCCGCCCTGAGCGTCCCGGAGTCGGTGCGCTGCGCGCCGCCGCTCACCTCCGACCCGCTCATCGCCCTGCCCGCGAGCGCGCCCGCCGCGGGCGACTGGCGGATACGCCCGGTGCCCGAACCGGAGATCTACGGCAAGGGCGTCGCAGCGGCCGTGGAGCGCATGTGGCGAGGCGAGTTCAGCAAGGTCGTGCTGGCCCGCACCCTCGAACTCACCTCCGAGGCCCCGCTCGACCTACCCGCGATGCTCCAGCGCCTCGCCCGCCGCGACCCCTCCGGCTACACCTTCGCGCTGCCGACCGGCCCCGGGCGCACCCTCATCGGCGCCAGCCCCGAACTGCTCGTCTCCCGCCGCGGGAAGCAGGTCGTCGCCAATCCGCTCGCCGGGTCGACCCCCCGCAGCGCCGACCTCGCCGAGGACGTGCGCCGGGCGGCCACCCTGCTGGAATCCGCCAAGGACCTCCACGAGCACGCCGTCGTCGTCGACGCCGTCCACCAGGCGCTCGCCCCGCACTGCACGGACCTCACCGTCCCGGCCCGCCCTACGCTCATCCGCACCGCCACCATGTGGCACCTGTCCACCACGGTCACCGGCACCCTCGCCTCCCCCGACGCCTCGGCACTGGAGCTGGCGTGCGCGCTGCACCCGACGCCCGCCGTCTGCGGCACACCGACGCCGACGGCCCGTCAGGTCATCGCGGAGACCGAACCGTTCGACCGCGGCTTCTTCACCGGCGTGGTCGGCTGGGGCAACGCCGAGGGCGACGGCGAATGGGTCGTCACGATCCGCTGCGCCGACGCCGAGGAGCGCACGCTGCGGCTGTACGCGGGAGCGGGAATCGTCGCCGCCTCCGAGCCCGAGGCGGAGGCCGCCGAGACCGCGGCCAAGTTCCGCACCTTCCTGAGCGCCGTGGGAGCCGAGCTGTGAGTACGGACGTGGCGCCCACCTGGCCCGCCGAGTTCGCGGAGAAGTACCGGGCGGCCGGCTGGTGGCGCGGGGAGACCTTCGGGGAGCTGCTGCGGCAGCGCGCCGAGGACCACCCGGACCGGGTCGCCATCGTCGATCCGGCGGCGGGAAGCCGGTGGACGTACGCCGATCTCGACCGGCGCGCCGACCGGCTGGCGGCGGGGTTCCTCGCCCGCGACATCGCCAAGGGCGACAAGGTGGTGGTGCAACTCCCCAACATCGCCGAGTTCTTCGAGGTGATCTTCGCGCTGTTCCGGATCGGCGCGCTGCCCGTCTTCGCGCTGCCCGCGCACCGCGAGTCCGAGATCACCTACTTCTGCGAGTTCACCGAGGCGGTGGCGTACGTCATCGCGGCCGAGCACGGCGGCTACGACTACCGCGAGCTGGCGTCGAAGACCCGCGCCCAGGTGGGCACCCTGCGCCATGTCTTCGTCGCCCAGGGGGATCCCGGCGAGTTCGAGGCGCTGTCCGAGGTCGCCGAGGAGCCGGTCGGCTACGGCGCCCCGCGCCCGGACGACCTGGCCTTCCTTCAGCTCTCCGGCGGCAGCACCGGCGTACCGAAGCTGATCCCGCGCACCCACGACGACTACATCTACTCGCTGCGGGGATCCAACGAGATCTGCGCCGTCGACGAGAGGAGCGTGTACCTGTGCGTCCTGCCGGCGGCCCACAACTTCCCCCTGTCATCGCCCGGTTCGCTCGGCACGCTGTACGCCGGCGGCCGTGTGGTGCTGTGCCCGGGGCCCTCGCCCGAGGTGGCGTTCCCGCTGATCGAGCGTGAGGGCGTCACCATCACCGGGCTCGTGCCACCGCTGGCCCTGCTGTGGACGGAGGCCGCGCCGGGCACCGCGCACGACCTCGGCAGCCTGGACGTCCTGCTCGTCGGGGGTGCCAAGTTCAGCGAGGAGGCGGCCCGCCGGGTCCGCCCCGCTCTCGGCTGCACGCTCCAGCAGGTCTTCGGCATGGCCGAGGGGCTGGTCAACTACACCCGGCTGGACGACCCCGTCGAGACCGTCGTCACCACGCAGGGGCGGCCCATCTCGCCCGACGACGAGATCCTCGTCGTCGACGACGACGATCAGGAGGTGGCCCCGGGCGGGACCGGTCATCTGCTGACCCGGGGGCCGTACACCATCCGCGGCTACTGGAACGCCCCCGAGCACAACGCCCGTTCCTTCACCGAGGACGGCTTCTACCGCACCGGCGACATCGTGCGGGTCACCGGCACCGGGCACATCGTCGTCGAGGGGCGGGCCAAGGACCAGATCAACCGGGGCGGCGAGAAGATCGCCGCCGAGGAGGTCGAGAACCACATCCTCGCCCACCCGGCCGTGCACGACGCCAACGTGGTGGCCGAGCCCGACCCGTATCTGGGCGAACGCGTCTGCGCCTACGTGATCCTGCGCTCGGGCGCGGGTCCGCTCAAGGCGGTGGCCGTCAAGCGGTTCGTACGCGAACGTGGCCTGGCTTCCTACAAGGTGCCGGACCGGGTCGAGTTCGTCGACGCCTTCCCGCAGACCGGTGTGGGCAAGGTCTCCAAGAAGGATCTGCGCAACGCCGCGGCCCGCACCACTTCTCCCTCCCCGTCCCGCTGAACGACTCCCCGAACGGAACCCTCTCCACCATGGCTCTGCCCGCCATCGCCCCCTATCCCATGCCGACCGCCGGCGAGCTGCCCGCCAACCGGGTCGACTGGACCGTCGACCCCGCGCGTGCGGTGCTCCTCGTCCACGACCTGCAGAACCATTTCCTGTCGGCGTACGACCGTCGGGCCGCTCCCGTGCCCGAACTCCTGTTCCATGTCGCCGAGTTGAAGAAGGACGCCACGCGGCTCGGCGTGCCGGTCCTCTACACCGCCCAGCCCGG
This sequence comes from Streptomyces sp. NPDC026589, assembly GCF_040638385.1. Taxonomy (NCBI): domain Bacteria; kingdom Bacillati; phylum Actinomycetota; class Actinomycetes; order Kitasatosporales; family Streptomycetaceae; genus Streptomyces; species Streptomyces sp. NPDC026589. The sequence goes on along the minus strand of NZ_JBEZYG010000005.1, from coordinate 143,989 downwards.
CGGCCAGAGCCCGAAGGAGCGCGGTCTCCAGCAGGACTTCTGGGGCCCCGGGCTCCCGGCCGACGAGCACCTGGCGGCCATCGCGGACGAGGTCGCACCCGACGCGGGCGACACCGTGCTCACCAAGTGGAAGTACAGCGGGTTCGTCCGCACCGATCTGCTGGAGCGCCTGCGCGAGCAGGGTCGCGACCAGATCGTCATCACCGGCGTCTACGCCCACATCGGTGTGCTCATGACCGCGTGCGACGCCTGGATGCAGGACATCCAGGCGTTCGTGGTGGCCGACGCGGTGGCGGACTTCTCGGCCGAGGACCATGCGATGGCGCTGCGCTGGGCCGCGGGCAGGTGCGCCGTCGTCACGACCGCCCGGACCGTCTTCGAAGGGAAGTGACCGCGGTGGCGCTCACACTCGGACAGCTCCGTGCCGATGTCGCCGACGTCCTGGGCGAGGACCCGGAGGAGATCCCCCTCGACGAGAACCTCGTCGACTACGGCCTCGACTCCGTCCGCCTGATGTCACTGGCCGCCGCCTGGCGCCGCGACCACGGCATCGAGGTGGCCTACACCGACCTCGCCGAGCAGCCCGCGCTGGAGTCCTGGGTCCCGCTGCTGGGTGTGACCGGCTGACGCTGCGGCCCTGCCGCTGCCACCGAGGGTGGTGGGAACCCGAGCATCGGAGTTCCCACCACCCTCGACGCGTGTCGGGCGCTCGCACGACACGCGTCGAGGGACGATCCGAACGATGTACCGACGGATGTGCCGACGGATGTTCCGTCGCGCTCCCGGCGCAGGGTGGTAGAGTGCGATGAGCACGTGTGTATGCCCCTTCTCATCGGGCACCGGTGCTGATTCCTCTCCATCGCTGTCGCGCCCGTCCTTTCCGACCGGCGATCCAGCTTCTTCCCAGCGTTTTCGCTGTCTCTCCGGCCCAGGGCTTCCGTGCCCCCGGTGCGTGGCGTGATTTCCGCCGCCCCTCCGTACGCCGGTCCCCTCATTCGCCTGTCCGCGAAAGGACCCCTCCCATGACCACCACACTCGAACGCCCCGTGACCGGGCAGCAGCGGCCCGTCCGGGTCGCCGGCCTCCTCGACACCGCCGACGACGGACACGGCACGCTCCGTGTCCACGGCGGCCACCCCTCCCCCGGCGACATCCAGGTGTCGTCCGCCCTGATCCGCCGCCTCGGGCTGCGCAAGGGCGACGTCGTCGAGGGCGGCTGCGACCGGCCCCGTGTCCTGTCCTCGGTGGACCAGGTGAACGGGCTCGCCCCGGAGGAGCTGCGGGGCCGTGCCCGCTTCCGCGACCTGACGCCGGTCCACCCCCGCGAGCGGCTGCGCCTGGAAACGCCGCACGGCGGGCCCGCACCGCGCATCGTCGATCTCGTCTCCCCCGTCGGCAAGGGCCAGCGCGGCCTCATCGTCGCACCGCCCCGGACGGGCAAGACAGTGCTGTTGCAGCAGGTGGCCGCCGCCGTCGCCACCAACCACCCCGAGGCGCACCTGATGGTGGTGCTGCTCGACGAACGGCCCGAGGAGGTCACGGACATGCGCCGCTCCGTACGCGGCGAGGTGTACGCGTCGACCTTCGACCGGCCCGCGCGGGAGCACATCGCCCTGGCCGAACTCGCCGTCGAGCGTGGCCGCCGCCTCGTCGAGCAGGGGCGGGACGTGGTGATCCTGCTGGACTCCCTCACCCGGCTGTGCCGGGCCCACAACAACGCGGCCCGCGCGGGCGGCCGGACCCTCAGCGGTGGCGTCGACGCGGCGGCCCTGACCGGCCCCAAGAAACTGTTCGGCGCGGCCCGCTGTGCCGAGGAGGGCGGTTCGCTGACCATCCTGGCGACAGCCCTCGTGGAGACGGGTTCGCGGGCCGACGACTTCTTCTTCGAGGAGCTGAAGGGCACCGGCAACATGGAGCTGCACCTGGACCGCTCCGCCGCCCAGGCGCGGATCTTCCCGGCCGTCGACGTCACCCGCTCCGGCACCCGCCGCGAGGAACTCCTCTTTGGTCAGGGCGAGTTGGCTGCCGTCAGGGCCCTGCGCCGCGCCCTGAGCACGCGGGACGGCCAGGGCGCCCTTCAGGTGCTGCTCGACAGGGTCCGGCGCACCCCGGACAACGCGGCCTTCCTGCGGCAGGTGCAGCCGACGGTGCCGGGCGCCTGAGCGCGCCCGGGCACCGGTCGGCGTACGGATCCGAACGAAGGGCTCAGGCGTCGCCCAGCGCCTCGGAGACCAGCGCCCGGGCCTCCTCCTGGACCTGGGCGAGGTGGCCGGGGCCCTGGAAGCTCTCCGCGTACACCTTGTAGACGTCCTCGGTGCCCGAGGGGCGGGCGGCGAACCAGGCACTGTCGGTGCAGACCTTGAGGCCGCCGATCGCCGCGCCGTTGCCGGGCGCCTCGGTGAGCACTGCGGTGACGGGTTCTCCGGCCAGGGTGTCGGCCTTGACCTGCTGCGGGGAGAGCCGGGCCAGGACGGCCTTCTCCTCGCGGGTGGCGGGTGCGTCGACGCGGGCGTACGCCGGGTCGCCGAAGCGGCCGGTGAGCCGCGCGTAGTGCTGGGAGGGGGTGGAACCGGTGACGGCGGTGATCTCGGAGGCGAGGAGGGCCAGCAGGATGCCGTCCTTGTCCGTGGTCCAGACCCGCCCGTCGCGGCGCAGGAAGGAAGCCCCGGCGGACTCCTCGCCGCCGAAGCCGAGGCTGCCGTCGTAGAGGCCGTCGACGAACCACTTGAAGCCGACCGGGACCTCCACCAGGGTGCGGCCGAGGTCGTGGGCGACCCGGTCGATCATGGACGAGGAGACCAGCGTCTTGCCGATGCCGGTCCCGGCCGCCCAGCCGTCGCGGTGGGTGTAGAGGTAGTCGATGGCGACGGCCAGGTAGTGGTTCGGGTTCATCAGGCCGCCGTCGGGGGTGACGATGCCGTGCCGGTCGGCGTCGGCGTCGTTCCCGGTGGCGATGGCGTACGCGTCGCGCTGGGCGATCAGCGAGGCCATGGCGTGCGGGGACGAGCAGTCCATGCGGATCCTGCCGTCCCAGTCGAGCGTCATGAACCGCCAGGTGGGGTCGGCGAGCGGGTTGACGACGGTGAGGTCGATCCGGTGGCGTTCCGCGATCCGCCCCCAGTAGGCGACGGACGCGCCGCCGAGCGGGTCCGCGCCGATGCGGATGCCCGCGTCCCGTACGGCGTCGAGGTCGAGGGCGGAGGGCAGGTCGTCGACGTACGCGGTCAGGAAGTCGTACCGGTGGGTGGTGTCGGCGGCCAGGGCCTGGGCGTACGGCATCCGGCGGACCACTCCGAGTCCGGCCTCGATCAGGGCGTTGGCCCGGTCCTGGATCCACGACGTGGCGTCGGAGGCGGCCGGCCCCCCGTTCGGCGGGTTGTACTTGAAGCCGCCGTCGGCGGGCGGGTTGTGCGAGGGGGTGACCACGATGCCGTCGGCCAGGTGCTCGGTGCGGCCCCGGTTGTACGTGAGGATGGCGTGCGAGACGGCGGGGGTCGGGGTGTAGCCGTCCTCGCTGTCGATGAGGACGGTGGCCCCGTTGGCGGCGAGCACCTCCAGGGCGGTGACCCGGGCGGGCTCGGACAGCGCGTGGGTGTCCGCGCCGAGGAACAGGGGGCCGTCGGTGCCCTGGCGGGCGCGGTAGTCGCAGATCGCCTGGGTGGTGGCGGCGATGTGGTCCTCGTTGAACGCGGCGGCGAACGCGGAGCCGCGGTGGCCGGAGGTCCCGAAGGCCACCCGCTGGGCGGGCTCGGCGGGATCGGGGTGGAGGGCGTAATAGGCCGTCACCAGCCGTGCCACGTCGACCAGGTCTGCGGACTGCGCCGGGTGACCGGCCCGTTCGTGCACCATCGGGGCTCCTCGTACGTCTTCGTCGTCGGCCGGCCCGTGGGGAGACGGGCCCGGCGCACCGGGGAAACGATCACCCCGGTCCGTACCCGATTCTGCTCTCCCGGCCGTCCCGGTGCGCGACCGGTTCACGCCTTCCTCGTGTCGCTCCCCGGCCGGAGCGGCGTCGCGCCCCCGGTCCGGAGCGGACCGGGGGCGCGGCGACCATACGGGTGGGGGCTCAACGGCCCTGGAGTGACCTCACGTTGTCACCGAAGGTCCAGCCCCTGGAACCGTCCCAGTTCAGGGACCAGGTCATCAGCCCCTTGAGGGAACCGTTGTAGTGGTTCCAGGCCTGCGAGACGAGCCCGGTGGACATGTGGCCGCCGCCGGCGCCGGGCTGGGCGGGGAGGCCGGGGACCTGCTTGTCGTAGGGCACCTTGATGGTGGTGCCCTGGATGACCAGCCCCTTGTTCAGGCAGTCGGTCTGGGCGGTGAAGCCCGCGACGGTGCCGGCGGAGTAGGAGTCGCCGGAGCAGCCGTACATGCTGCCGTTGTAGTACTGCATGTTCAGCCACCACAGGCGGCCGTTGTCGGCGTACTTCTTGATGATGGGCAGGTACGAGCCCCAGATCGAGCCGTAGACGACGCTGCCGCCGGTGACGTACGCCGTCTCGGGGGCCATGGTGAGGCCGAAGTTCGGCGGCATCGCGGCGAGGACGCCGTCGATGATGCGGATGAGGTTGGACTGCGACGCGGACAGCTGGTTGATGTTGCCGCTGCCGACGAGGCCGGTCTCGATGTCGATGTCGATGCCGTCGAAGTTGTACTTCTTCAGGATCGGGACGATCGTCTGGACGAACCGGTCGGCCACCTTGCTGGAGCTGAGGTCGATCCCTGCCGCGGCTCCGCCGATCGACATGAGGGTGGTGAGCCCGGAGGCCTTGGCCTGGCACATCTCCGCCGGGGTGGCGACCTTGACGGTGTTGTCCATGCCGTCCTCCCAGAGGACGGTGCCGTCGGAGCGGATGACGGGGAAGGCCGCGTTGATGACGTTGTAGCCGTGCTGGGTGATGCGGGAGTCGGTGATCGGGATCCAGCCGAGCGGCGGGTGCACGCCGTTGGCCGCCCCGTCCCAGTTCTCCCAGTACCCCTGGAGCACCTTGCCCGTGGGCTTCGACTTGACCGCGCAGGTCTCGGCGGCCGCGCTGCTCGTCTCCGCGGCCCTCGGCGGCGCGGCTCCGACCAGCATCGGTACGACGAGCGCCGCGGCCAGGCCGAGGCCCAGCAGTCGTGAGGTACGACCCATGATCCGTACGTCCTTCCAGCCCGGGTCCGCCGCCGACGCGGCGAAAGGTTCGCCCCGCCCCGCCCTATGTCGTGACCCTGCCAAACCGTAGAATGGTCCAGACCTTCGGTCAAGAGGTCTGGACCAGGCCATCCATCAGGAGCCCTGCCGCCAGGGGCCGCCCGCAAGCCCCGCTTCCTGGAAACCGGGCGGCGGGGCGCCGGCGGGGATAGATTCGGGGGCGAAGAGACCGTGATCGTTTCCGGGGGGAACAACGATGGACTGGGGCACGCTTCTCGCGACGGCGAGCGGCGGTTTCATCGCCATATCGGGCACCGTGCTGGCCGACCGCCTGCGCCAGCGCCATGAGAAGGACCGCGGGGCCGAGGAGCGACGGCGCGCGGTGTACATCGAGTTCATCGCCGCCGTCGGGAGATGCCACACCCGGCTGCGCGGCATAGCCCAGGCGCAGGATCCAACGGTCGACCCGGACCTGGCCGCCCGTGCGGCACTCGACGAAGCGGCCGTCCACGAGGTGCGCGAGCGCTTCTTCATCGACGCCTCCGCCGACGTGGCCGGCGCAGGACAGGCGATGTTCCAGCAGCTGCGCGCCGTCCAGCACGTCGTGGGCACCGGCGCCACTCACACCTCGTCGGCCTTCCACGACGCCTACCACCCCTACCTCGACATGGTGTGGGCCTACCGGGTGGCGGTGCGCGCCGAACTGAAGGACCGGACGTTCTCGCCCGCGTCCTTCGGGTGGGACGCCTGGGACGGCAGGGAACGGTGCCCGGTGTGCCGGGGGGAGCTCACCGCGGGAGCGTGAGGGCGGCGGGCGGGGTGGCCGTCCGATCTCCCTGACCCACAACCTGGCCACTGATGATTCCCGTACAATATGACCGCCATGTGCCCCGGTTCGAACCCTGAGAGGGTTGCAGCACCGTTTGAGATGCGATACATCGACGATGGCCGCGAGCCGCGAGCCGCGAGCCGCGAGCCGCGAGCCGCGAGCCGCGAGCCGCGAGCCGCGTCAGGGCCGTGTACCCGTAGCCTTTCGGGGTGGCCATGCGCGCTAGCCAGCCCCTCCGCGTCCCTGTCGGCGCCGACGCCGGACGGTGGAGCACCTTTCACGGTGAGAAGACTCTGGTCGTAGCGGCCCGTACGGTGACCTCGACCGTGCGGGTCCTCGAATGCCTGCCCGCCCTGCTGCGCGGGGACGCACGGGTGACCGTGGTCTTCGCCCATGATCCCACCTCCGCGTTCAGCGACGGAGTACTGGAGCTGCTGCACGACGCGGGCTGCAGGATCATCCCCTGGGCTCAGGTGCGGCAGGCCGAGCCCGATCTGATCCTCACGGCCAGCGAGAACATCGATGTGCCCGAGGGACACTGCCCGGTCCTCGTGCTACCGCACGGCATCGGCTTCCAGAAGCAGGTACCGGACTCCCGCGGCCCGCGTGACCGGCTGTCCGGAGTGGTGCCGGACAGCCTCCTGGAGTCCGGACGCGCCTGGCTGGCGATCTCGCATCCGAGCCAGGAGGGGCAGTTGCTCTCTTCCCATCCGAAGGCGGCCGGTCGCACGCTGCTCGTGGGTGACCCCTGTTACGACGAGCTGCTCGTCAGCGCCGGGCGGGCGGACGCGTACCGGCAGGCGCTCGGAGTTCCCGCCGGTCACCGGCTCGTGGTGCTCAGCTCCACCTGGGGTCGCACCTCACTGATCGGCCAGGACCCGGACCTGGCGGCCCGGGTCCTGGCCGCACTCCCGTACGACGAGTTCCGGGTCGCGGCGATCGTTCACCCCAACGTCTGGTCCGGCCACGGTTCCTGGCAGATCCGCACCGTCCTGGCCCCGGCCCTGGAAGCCGGGCTGATGCTCATCCCGCACATTCACGCCTGGCGGCCCGCGCTGGTCGCGGCGGACGTCGTGGTGGGCGATCACGGCTCGGTGACGCTGTACGGGGCGGCGCTCGGCAAGCCTGTACTGCTCGGGGCCTTCGGCAGCGAGGCCGTCGACGGCACCGCCGCAGCCGACCTCGGGCGGGCCGCGCCCCGTCTGAACGCCCTCGGTGACGTACGTGAACAGATCACGTCCGCCCTGGCGGGACAGGCCCCGGACCGCTTCGCCGCGATCGCCGCGGGAGCGTTCGACCGGCCGGGGCAAGCCCTGGCCCGGCTGCGCACCGCGCTCTATCACCTGCTGGACCTCACGGAACCCATGCCCGCTCCCCCGCCCGCGCTGTATCTGGGCGAGCCCGAGGCGACCGGAGCGGCAGTGACCGCCTGGACGGTCATCAGCACCGTCAACCCGAGTGCGGAACCGGACACCGTCACCGTACGCCGACGGCCTGCGGCGGTAGCACCGTACGGAGGCGTGCACAGAAACGAGGGCGAGGGCGAGGACGAGACCGTCGGACGCTTCCGTCATCTCGCCTGCGACGAGCGCGAGCGGGACCGGAGACTGGTGGAGAGCGCTTCCGTACTACTGCGCGGAGATCCGGCTCCTTCCTCCACGGCTGCGTTCCGGTGGATCGAGGATGCCTTGGCGCGTCTGCCGGGATGCCGTCTCGCGGCGACCGCTCTGAGTGGTGGGGGCTGTCTGGTGGGGATGCGCGACGGCAGGATCGTGGAGGCGTCCACGACCGGGACACCGGCGGACCCGGGCCCGACCGCCGCGGTCGTCTACTCACTGCTGCGCGCAGCCGCTCCCCTGGACGGCGTGCTCGTGACCCTGCGCATCGGTGCGCGCGACGAGGACGTGTCCCTGCGACTGCACGCACCGTCACCGGGCTTCGGCGCGGACTGAGCGAAACTGTGCGTGAGTACCCGCCCGCCGTACGTCAACCGGCCGTCGGCTCTTCCCCCGGTCCTTGTTCCCGCCCTTCCTCCAGGCGCTCCCGAAGCTCTTCCGCCTGAGGGCTGCCACCGGCCTCGTAGATCTCCAGGGCTCGCGCACGACGGGCTCGCACCTCGCGGGGGTCGTCCTGCGAGCGTTCCTGAATGTCCGCCAGAGCCACGAGAGCCTGCGCCTCGTAGTGGGTCGCCTCCTGCGCACGAAGGACCTCGGCGGCTTCGCTGAGTGCGGCGATCGCCTCCTGCGTCTCGTCGAGGTGGTCGTGGGCCAGGCCGATGGCCATCCGGACCCTCGCCGCCATCCTCAGGTCCTCGCGTGCGGTGAGCTGTTCGTGGGCCCCGCGCAGGGTGTCCAGAGCCTCACGGGAGTCTCCCGCGGCGTCCTGGGCACAGCCGAGGAAGTAGGAGGCTATGGCAGCGCCGCGGCCCTCCTTCGCCGCCGTGTTGAGCTCGAGCGCGCTCCTGTAGGCCGCCATGGCCCTGGCGGGGTCGATGCGGTCCCAGTAGCGTCCGGAGAACTCCTGTACGGAGGCGCGGACGACCAGATGATCCGATACCTCGGCGCAGGCCTGGGCGGTGTCGAGCTCACGCCGGGCGGCCCCGTACTCACCCAGGTCCATCAGCGGGCGCGACAACAGGCTGCGCAGTCGTGCCTCGGCGGCCGGGACCATGGCCTCCGCTGCGGCGGTCGCGCCGAGTTCGAGCGATTCCCGCCAGTCGCCGAGGTGCCGGTGGTGGAGGAACAGGGCAGTGAAGGCCTCGGCGAGCTGCCAGACCTCCGTGTGCAGCGTCTCCTCGCGCGCGCCGGCCCGCAGCACGCCGAGGATGTTGTGGTGCTCGGCCTCCAGCCACTCCAACGGCTCCGGGCCGCCCTCGGCCGCGAAGGGGTCGGGAACGTCGGCGAGCAGGCGCGTGAGCTCGGCGATCCGCAGCCGGTCCAGCCGGACGGCCCGGTCGGCGAGCGCGGTGAGGGCCAGATAGTGCAGCGTCACGCGCCGTACGAGAGCGGGTCGCTCCTCCGGCGTCTCTTCCTCCGCCGCGCGTTCACCGGCGTGCAGTCGTACGAGGTCGTGGAAACGGAAGCGCCCGTCCGGGGTCTCCTCCAGCAGACTGGCCCGGGTCAGCGCGTCCAGCGCGTCCGCGGTGCGTCGCGGGTCCAGGCCCGCCGCCACCGCGGCGACTCCCGCGTCGAAGGTGGCTCCCGGGTACCAGCCCATCAGGCGGTAGAGCCGGGCCGGCTCCGGGGCGAGTTCACGGTAGGCGAGGTCGAACGCGGCGGCCACGGACCGCTCCCTTCCCAAGGACATTCCTGCCAGTCGCCGCAGTTCGTCGGCCAACTCCACCGCCAGCCCCGCGAGGGTGAGGCGTGTCTCCGTCGTCAGCCGGGCGGCGGCCACGTGCAACGCCACCGGCAGCCCGCCACAGTGCCGCACCACGTCGTCCGCCGCGTCCGGGTCCGCCGCGACGGTCTCGGCTCCGCACCGATCGGCGAGAACCTGCAGGCTGCTCTCGCGGTCGAGCGGCTCCACCGGCATCATCCGCGCGCCGTCCATGGCGAGTTCCCCCAGCCGCGAACCGCTCACCACCAGCAGCACACTGCCCCTGCCCTTCGGCAGGAGCGCGGCCGCGTGGGCGGGGTCGGAGATGTTGTCCAGGAAGACCAGCAGGCGTTTACCCGCCGTCCGGGTCCGCAGGAGACGGGTCCGGTCGGCGAGCGTGGTGGGGATGTACGCCGCGTCGACACCCAAGGACTTCAGGCAGCCCCACGCGGCCTCGGAGACGTCGGCGCCGGCCGTCCCTCCCCGCAGGGTGGCGAAGTCCACGTAGATCTGCCCGTCGGGAAACCGCTCCCGTCCCCGTTCCGCCCAGCGGGAGACCAAGGTGGTCTTCCCGACGCCCGGCAGTCCGTACAGCGCGGCGAATCCGACGCTCGCGCCTTCGGGGTCGGGACCGAACCAGCCGTCGAGCAGGTCGAGCATCCGGTCCCGGTTCCGGAATCGCACGGTCAGTGGCGGGATCTCGTCGGGGGCGGTCCGCTCCCCGGCCGGGGCGGCCGGCTCGACGTGGAAAGTGATGCCGCCGTGGATCGTGCCGGCCTGCACGACCGGGCCGTTGACCATGCCGGACAGCTCGTTGCACGCGACCGTCCGATCGGGGCCGCCCGCGTCCCCGGTCGTCATGCCGTGCCCGGCCGCTGCTCCGGGGCATCGGCGCTGCGACCGCTGTTGAACGTCAGGGCGGAGAACGTCTGCCCCTGGAACACCGGGCCGTTCTGGGTTCCTCCGCTGATGCTGTTCGTAACGGACACCGCGGGGCCGGCCGGCCCGAGGGGGGACAGTTCCTCGAGCAGGGTCCGCAGCTCGTCCGCCGCCTCCGGGTTGGCGCGCAGGGCGCGGCGAAGCCTGATGCGCCACTCCTCCTCGACATCGGCGACCGCTTCGTCGTCGGCGGCGGCGCGTGCGGCCGTCAGCTCCTCACGGGACTCCTCCAACTCCGCGTCGATCGCGTCGACGTCGTCGCCCCGCGCCAGGAACCGGGCCACCCGCCCGCGCGCCTGCGTCCAGGCCTCCGTCACCATCAGGCCCACGAAGGCCGTCGCCCCCGATGCCGCCAGTGCCGTCAACTCGGCTTCCACCGAACCCCCTCCGCCTCACCTGTCGTGCCGGTACGGGTGCACAACCCGTCACTGGTGCAACCGTAGAGAGCGATCCGCCCCCACGGAAGCGGAATCAGGGGCGCGGCGCAGAGCAGTTCCGGCCAAGTCGGCCGACCGTACGCGGGCGCCTGTGCGCTGCGCCGCCGTTCGGGGCCGTTCGGGCCGTTTCCGCTCGGGACCGGCGGTCGCGCAACCATGCCGCCGCCGGATGCGTGATGATGGATGAGGGGCCGCGACACGACGGCGTTGCGCCGACGCCGCCGGCCGACGCCCCGGAAGGGCGGTCGCCATGTCCGCAGCCGGAGTCAGGACCTCGGCCGCAGTGCTGTTCACCGCGCTCGTGCTGCTCGTCGCGGCCGCGTGCACGGGCGGCGACGGTTCGTCGTCCTCGCCCCGCAGCAGCTCTCCTTCCGGCACGGGCCGGGCCGACGTACTCGCCGTGAAGATCGACAACGTGGCGCCCGCACGTCCCCACACCGGTCTGGAGCGGGCCGACATCGTCTACGTCGAGCAGGTGGAGGCCGGCCTGAGCCGGATCCTCGCCGTGTACTCCTCCGCTCTGCCGCCGGTCATCGGGCCGGTACGCAGCGCGCGGGAGACCGATCTGGAGCTGCTGCGACAGTTCGACCGGCCGACGCTGGCCTTCTCGGGGGCCCAGAGCAGGCTGCTGCCGGTCATCGACCGTGCGCCGCTGGACCCCGTGCCGCCCTCGAAGGCGCCGGGGGCGTACTTCCGGGGTCCGGACCGGCCCGCGCCGCACAATCTCTATCTGCGGCCGGAGCGGATCCCGTTCGAGGCCTCCGGTGTGAGCGCCGTCGAGGAGCTGGGGCTCGCGGTCGGCGCGCCGCCTCCCGGCGGGGAGCCGGAGGACAGCCGCACGGTTCGCTATCCGTCCGCGTCCGTGACCTTCACCTGGTCCGCGCAACACGAGCGGTGGCTCGTCTCCCTGGACGGCTCCCCCGCCCGCACCGCCGAGGGCGGACGGCTCGGGGCCGGGACGGTCCTCGTCCAGGACGTGACCGTACGGCCGTCGGACTTCCGTGACCGGTCCGGGAGCACCAGCCCGTTCACCGAGACCGTGGGTTCGGGAAGCGCGGTCGTCCTGCGGGACGGCCGGGCGTACGAGGCCCGGTGGGCACGGAGCGCGGCCGGCGCGGACACGGTGTACACCACCCCCGACGGACAGCGCGTCGATCTCGCCGAAGGTCCGCTGTGGATCCTGTACGCGCCGCGCGGGGGCGCCTGAGCGACGGCTCTGCGAAGCGCCCGCAGGGGCACCCCGGGCGGCGGGGTCGCCCCCACGGCCCGGAATCCCCGCCCGGCTATCGGGAGCGGGACAGCAGCGCCCCGCCCGCGTACCGCGCCGACTCGCCCAACTCCTCCTCGATCCGGATCAGCTGGTTGTACTTGGCCGTGCGGTCGGAGCGGGACAGTGAGCCGGTCTTGATCTGACCGCAGCCGGTCGCGACCGCCAGGTCCGCGATCGTGGTGTCCTCCGTCTCGCCGGAGCGGTGGGACATCACGGCGCTCCAGCCCGCACGACGCGCGGTGGCGACCGTGGCGAGGGCTTCGGTCAGGGTCCCGATCTGGTTGACCTTCACCAGGACCGAGTTGCCGACGCCGGTACGGATCCCCTCGCGCACCTGCGCCTCGTCGGTGCAGAACACGTCGTCGCCGGTGAGCTGGCAGCGTTGACCGACGCGGGCGGTCAGCTCGCGCCAGCCGTCCATGTCGTCCTCGGCCATCGGGTCCTCGATGGAGACGATCGGGTAGGAGTCGATCAGCTTGACCAGGTAGTCGACCTGTTCGGAGGGCGTGCGGCGCACCCCCTCGCCCGCGTACTCGTACGCGCCGTCGCGGAAGAACTCCGACGAGGCCGGGTCCATGATGAGGCCGACGTCCTCGCCGGGACGGTACCCGGTGCGTTCGACGGCGCTCATGACGAAGTCGAGCGCCTCCTCGGCCGTGCGCAGCGCGGGTGCGAAGCCGCCTTCGTCGCCGACGCCGGTGGCGTGTCCGGCGGCGAGCAGGTCGCGTCGCAGGGTGTGGAAGATCTCGGAGCCCATGCGGACGGCTTCCGCGAAGGTCTTCGCGCCCACCGGCGCGATCATGAACTCCTGGAAGTCCAGCGGATTGTCGGCGTGTGCGCCGCCATTGATGATGTTCATCATCGGCAGCGGGAGAAGGCGGGCGTCGGCGCCACCGAGATAGCGGTAGAGCGGCTGGCGGTGGGCCGCCGCTGCGGCTTTCGCGGCGGCGAGGGAGACCCCGAGAATCGCGTTCGCACCGAGCCGGGACTTGCCGGGCGTGCCGTCGAGCGCGACGAGCGCGGCATCCAGGCCGGCCTGGTCGTCCGCGTCGCGGCCCACGACCGCGGCGGCGATCTCGTCGTTGACGTGGGCGACCGCACGGTCGACCCCCTTGCCGTGCCACTGCCCGGGGTCGCCGTCGCGCAGTTCCACGGCCTCCCGCGCGCCGGTGGACGCGCCGGACGGGACCGCGGCGCGGCCGAGGGAGCCGTCGGCGAGGCGGACGTCGGCCTCGACGGTGGGGTTGCCACGGCTGTCGATGATCCGGCGAGCGGTGACGGACTGGATGACGGTGGGCTCAACTGCCTTGGGGGCCATGCGAGGTCCTTCCGAAGTCACACGTCGCGGCACTCTTGCGACAACGCCGGCGCGAGCCGCGACAACGCAACTCTACAGCAAAGCTGTTCAGATGTGCTGTTCAGATGTGCTGTTCAGAATGGCTGCTTAGCCTCGCTGTTCAGTTGTGCTGTCCAGTCGCGCTGTCCAGCGCGCTCCGCGGGCCACCCGCGCGGCCCCCTGCCGATCACGGGTTAAAGTGCCCTATGCCCACCCCGGAACCCGCCACCGTCGCCGCCGATCTGCGCGTCGCCATGGGCAAACTCGCGCGGCGCGTGAAGCAGGAGGACCGGATCCCGCACGGTCAGGTCGCCGTTCTGGGCGTCCTGGACCGGGACGGGGCCATGACCACCAGCGACCTCGCGGCGGACCAGCGAGTGCGCCCCCAGTCGATGGCCCGCGCGGTCGGACTCCTCATGGACCAGGGCCTCGTCGTCCGCCGGGCGCACCCGACGGACGGCCGCAAGTCCCTCGTCGACCTCTCCGAGGTGGGGCGGGCGGCGCTGGAGGCGGAGCGCGACCGCCGTGCCGACTGGCTCGCCCGGGCCATCGACCTCGAACTCGACGAGGACGAGCAGGAGACGCTCGCGCGCGGCGCCGCCCTGATGGAACGGCTCGCCGCGTACTAGCAGCCGGTCTCGTCGTCCGGGCCCGCCGGCCGGCCCGGACGACGGGAGAAGCGCGTTGCCGGGGGCGTACGGGTGTGTCAGGGTCGCCCGGTGAACGCTTCGCGATGTGACCTTCTGCGCCGCCAGTTCGATCTGACCTGGTCGCTGTTCGAGTACCACTTGGAGCGGCTCGACACCGAGGACTTCCTCTGGCAGCCGACGCCGTTGTGCTGGACGGTGCACCTGCGAGCCGACGGCCGGTGGATGCCGGACTGGGCCGAGACGGAGCCCGACCCCGTCCCGGTGCCGACGATCGGCTGGCTCAGCTGGCACATCGGCTGGTGGTGGAGCACGACGATCGAGCGCTCCCTGGGCCGCGAGCCCCGGGACCGCGAGGACGTCGCGTGGCCGGGCGACGCCGAGAGGGCGATCGGCTGGCTGCGGGAGCTGCGGGAGGCATGGCTGGGGGTGCTGGACGGCCTTGACGACGCGGCTCTCGACGCCGCCGCCCCGTCTCCCTGGGGGCAGGGGCCGGACCACACCATGGCGCACATGGCCGCGTGGGTGAACGCCGAGCTGATGAAGAACGTCGCGGAGATCGGGCAGCTCCGGATGGTGCGCGCGGCCTCCTCGGGCTGACCGCCGGCCTTCGGGGGCCGGATCGCCAACACCCCTTAGGGGCCGCTGGGTTAGGCTCACCTCATCCAGGGGGAGCCCAGCCTCGCCTCTTCCGCTCTCACAAGGAGACGCTCATGCGTCCGGTGATCGACGAGCACCCGTTCGCCGCCTTCGGTCTCCCGGGCCGCCCGGGCAGCGGCGCGTTCTGGGCGGCGGCTCGTACGCCCGTGTCGATCCCCGCCGACGACGGGTGGCGGACCCTCTTCCTGTGGCGCGGTTCCGAGGCCGTGCTCGACTTCGAGAGCTGGTCGTCGCCCGTCCCGTTGCGCCGCTGGGGCGGTACGGACTGCTGGTACGCCGACGTGCGGATGCCCGCGCGGCTGCGGGTGACCTACCGCGTCCTCGCGGGGGAGATGGCCCATGCCGATCCGTTCAACCCGGTCGGCGCCGGGGCGGACCGTTCCGTCGTCGCGACGCCGGACGCCCCTGACCAGCCGCACTGGCCCGCTCTCGGCTCGGACGACGTGCTCCCCCTCCCCCGCACCCGGATCCGCTGGAGCAGCGACCGGCTCGGCGGACGGCGGACCGTACGCGTCCACCCGGCGGGCGGAGGCGGTCCGGTGGTGCTGCTGCTCGACGGGGACGACTGGCTGTATCTGCACCCGGCCGTGACCGCCTTCGACGCGGCCGTCGCCGCCGGTGACATGCCTCCCGTGACCCTCGTGTTCCTGCCGGCCAAGGACCGCGAGGCCGAGTTCGCCTGCCGCCCCGAGCTGTGGGAGGCGGTCCGGGACGAACTGCTGCCGCTGGTCGCCGAGTCCGGCGTGCCGGCCCGCCTGGACCGGCTGGTGGTCGCCGGGCAGAGCCTGGGCGGTCTGAGCGCGCTGTACGCGGCTCTGGAGTTCCCGGAGCTGGTCTCGCGGGTCGCCTGTCAGTCGGGATCCTTCTGGTGGGCCCCCGGCACGGAGGCGTCGCCGGATCCGCTGGGCGGGGCCCTCGGCGGAGCCGTCGCCGAGCGACTGCGCCGGGGTGCCGACCTGTCGGGGCTGCGGTGCGCGTTCGACGTGGGCGAGCACGAGCACCCGATGCTGCCGCACTGCGAGCTGACCGAGAAGCTGACCGAGCGGGCCGGCGCCACGGTCCGGGTGTCGCGTTCGGCGTCCGGGCACGACCGGGCGGGCTGGCGGCACGCCCTGCTCAGGGACGTCGCCTGGGCCCTCGGCTGAGAGGTTCCCGGAGCGTGCGCGGGCGCACCCCGGAAACCGCCCTGTGGTTCACCTGGCCACGGCCCGGCAGTAGGCCTCGTCGCCGGCGAGGAGATCGCGGTGGGTGTCCTCCGCGGTGATGACGCCCTCGTCGAGGACGAGCACCCGGTCCGCGGCGTCCAGGAGCGCCGGACTGCTGGTGAGCACGAGCGTGGTCCGGCCCCTGCGCAGCTTCGCGACGTTGCGCGCGATGAGCTGTTCCGTCACCGCGTCGACGGCCGTCGTCGGATCGTGCAGGACCAGCACGTCGGTGTCGGCGGCCAACGCGCGGGCCAGGGAGAGCCGTTGCCGCTGACCTCCGGAGAGGTTCGCGCCCCGGTCGCGGATCGCGTAGTCGAGCCCCTCGCGGTGGAGGGCGACCACATCGGTGAGCATGGAGGCTTCGACGGCCGCCTCGATCGTCCGACCGGTGCCCGACGGGTCGATGTTCGTCCGGAGCGTGCCGGCGAAGATCTCTCCGTCGTAGGGATTCACCAGCAGGTGTTCGCGGACCGCCTCGATCGACAGGTCCGCGATCTCCCGGCCGCCGACCCGCACCACTCCCCCGTACGCGTGGGGGGCGACGTTCACCGAGAGGACGGCGGCGAGGTCGGCCGCCGCGCGCGGCTGGTACGCCGCGATCGCCACGAACTCTCCTGCCGAGACGGTGAAATCGACCCCCCGGAGGGTCCCGTGGTGCAGGCCCTCGACCTCCAGGTCTCCGCCGGGCTCCGGGCGCTCGGGGCCCGGTGTCGTCACGGGTGGCGCGGTCAGCACCAGAGCCATGCGCTCGGCCGAGGCACGGGCGATCATCACGTACTTGGGCATCTCGGAGAACATCTTCAGCGGTTCCATGATGAACTGCGCGAGGCCCACGGCCATGACGAGTTCTCCGATGGTGATCCGGCCCTCGAAGGCCAGCCAGCCCGCCGTCAGCGAGACGGCCGCGGCGAGGACCGCGTTGAGGGCGAGCGCGGTGCCGGCGTAGACGCCGTTCACCCGGGCGACGGTGATCGCCTGGCGTTTCGCGTCCGTGCTGACCTTGCGGTAGGAGCCGAAGGCGGCGTGGTTGCCGCCGAAGCCGTGGAGCGGGCGCAGCCCGATGATGAGGTCGGCGACCTTGGCGCCTGCCCGGGCCACCCGGGCCTGCTGTTCCTGCGTACTGGCTCCGATCCGCCTGGACATCACGGCGAGGACCGTCAGGATCGTGACGGTCCCCACGATCACCAGCAGCCCCAGCCGGAGGTCCGCCAGGCTCAGGGCGACCGCGGCGACCGCGACGGCAACCAGGGAGCTGATCAGCAGGGGCACCACCTCGATGATGTCGGCGGTCTGGTCGGCGTCCTCGGTCGCGATGGTCAGGATCTCGCCGGACTTGAGGTCCACGTCCCTGGCCACCGGCTGGAGTCCGCAGGAGGCCACCCGTACCCGCCAGCGGTGTGCCTCGGTGGTGTTGGCCTTCTGCAGCACGCGCATGCCGAACCGCCACGACAGGGACACCGTCGTGATGATCACGGCCAGCGAGCCGATCGAGACGCCGAGCGAGCCGAGGCTGCGGTCCTGCATCGTGTGCTCGACGATCAGTCCGAGCGCGATGGGGAACGCGGTCTCGGCGGCCTGGTACAGGCCCATGAGGACGGTGCCCGCGACCATGGCGCCGATGTTGCGGCGCAGCGCCGTACGCAGGATGGCGGCCCCGGGGCGGGGGTGCTCGGTGTCAGGAGTTTTCATCGGTTCAGGAGTTCTCATCGAGGTGGCGGGCGATCGCTTCCGGGGTTCGCAGGGTGAACAGGTCGCGAAGGGTGATGACAGGACCGTACTCGCGGCGGAGGAGCCCGATCAGCCGCACCGCCAGCATGGAGTGCCCGCCGAGGGAGACGAAGTCACCGACCGCGCTGACCTCGTCGTCGTCGAGGTCGAGCGCCTCGGCGAAGAACTCGCAGACGGTGCTCTCCGTCCCGGTCTCCGGGCCGCGCTCCCCCTCCGTGGTCAGCGCGCCCAGCGGCCTGGCCTCCGGCAGCGCCTTGGTGTCGGCCTTCCCGTTCACTGTCAGCGGGATGCTGTCGACCTGGGCGAAGTGCGTGGGGCGCAGGAAGTCCGGCAGTCCGGCGCCCACCTCGTCGGCGACCCGCGCCAGGTCCGCGGAGTCGGCGAGGACCAGATAGGCGGCCAGTCGGTGCGCGCCGTCCACCTGCGGGTCGGGCTGGGCGAGGGCCGCCACGAAGCGGACCGCCGGGTGGGCCGCGAACACGGCCTCGACCTCGCCGAGTTCGACCCGGTGGCCGCGGATCTTGACCTGCTGGTCGGTGCGGCCCAGGTAGGAGATGTTCCCGTCGGGCCGGCGGATCACCAGGTCTCCGGTGCGGTACATGCGCTGCCCGGGGCGGCCGAAGGGGCAGGCGACGAAGCGGTGTGCGGTCTGGGCGCTCTGCCCCAGGTAGCCGCGGGCGATGCCGATGCCCGCCACGTACAGCTCGCCGGGCACTCCGGCGGGCAGCGGACGCAGCCATGGGTCGAGGACGTACACGTCGGTGTTGTCGATGGCCACGCCGACCACCGGGTCCTGGCATTCGAAGGTGCCGACGCCGAGGGTGTTGATGGTGTATTCGGTGGGCCCGTACAGGTTGTAGCCGACCGTGCCCTCGGTCTCCGCGAGCTGTTGCCACAGCGTCGGGGAGACGGCCTCGCCGCCCAGCAGCACCAGTGCGGGCCGCCTCTCGGGGTCCTCCAGCAGCCCCTCGGCGACCAACTGCTGGGCGTAGGTGGGCGTCACGTTGACGACGTCGATGCCGTGCTCGACGCAGTACGCGACCAGCCGGGGGGCGTCGCGACGCAACTCCTCGTCGCAGATGTGGACTTCGTGGCCGTCGGCGAGCCACAGCAGCTCCTCCCACGACATGTCGAACGCGAAGGACACGGTGTGCGCGATCCGGAAGACCCGGTGATCGTGTTCGGCGAGGACGGGCTCGAAGATCCGGCGCTGATGGTTGATCAGCATGTTGGTGAGGCCCGCGTATTCGGTCACGACGCCCTTGGGCTTCCCGGTCGAGCCGGAGGTGTAGATCGTGTACGCGGGGTGGCGCAGGCGGTACGGGTCGTCCGACGCGAACGTCGTGTACGGCTCGGCGTCCGGCAACGGGCGGTCCAGTTCGATCAGTTCGCCGTTCAGCCGGGGCGACACCGCGCTCACGGTGAGGATCACCTCGGGCCGGGCGTCCTCGACGATGGCCGCGATCCGCTCGTCCGGGTGGTCCAGCTCCAGCGGCACGTACGCGGCCCCGACGCGCAGCACCGCGAACAGCGCCGCGATCCAGTCGAGGGAACGCGGGATCGCCAGGCCCACGGTCGTCTCGGGCCCGATACCCCGCCGGGCGAGGACGCCGGCCACGGCCCGGCTGCGCTCGCGCAGTTCGGCGAAGGTCATCGTGGCGCCGTCGGCGACGAGCGCGATGCGCCCCGGATCGCGCTCGGCCGCCTGGTCGAAGCGGTCGACGACGGTGTCCGTGCCGACCTCGGTGCGCCCGGCGGGTTCGGGGTCCGGGCCCAGGCCGCGCAGCGCGCCTATCGGTCCGGTGGCCCGCGCGACGTCCTCCAGGACGCGCAGGTAGTCCGCCAGGAGACGGCGGGCGCTGTCGGGGTCTCCGTGGCGGTGCTCCAGCTTGACCGTGAGCCGGTCGCCGGGTGTGACGACCCAGGTGTACGGGTAGTGCGTGGAGTCGTCCGCCCGGACGGAGGTGATGCCGTGGCGGGTGTTCATCTCCGCGAAGGCGTCCGGGTCCAGGAAGTTCTGGAGCACGAACAGGTTGTCGAACAGGGTGTCTTGCCCGCCGGCCCGCTGGATCTCGCCGAGCCCCAGGTGCTCGTGGTCCATCGCCGCCACGCGTGCCGCCTGCACGGACGAAAGGTACGCGTCGACCGTCTCGTCGGGCCGGGCCCGGGTCCACAGAGGGACGGTGTTGAGCAGGACGCCGACGATGTCGCCGTGTCCCTCGCCCTCGCGGCCCGAGACGGTCACGCCGAAGACCGCGTCGCCGCGGCCCGTACGGGCTCCGAGGAAGAGGGCGAAGGCACCGGTCAGCAGCGAGTTCAGTGTGACCCCCCGGGTCCGCGCCGTTTCGCGCAGCAGCTCCGACAGCTCGGCGGACAGGGTGTGCACGAGCGGTCGCGGCAGCTCCTCGATGAGGTCCGGGGCCGGTCCGGCGAGCAGCGTCGGTCCCGGCAGCCCCGCCAGGTGCTCGGCCCAGAAGCGCTCGGAGGCGGCCGGGTCCTTCGCGGCGAGCGTCCGGGCGTACTCCTCGAAGCCCGGCACGGCCGGCGTCGTGTCCCACGGCCGGCCCGCCACGACGGCCTCGTACGCGTCGAACAGGTCGCGCAGCAGGATCTCGCGGGACCAGCCGTCCCAGAGCAACAGGTGGTAGCTGAGCAGCAGGCCGTCGCGGCCGTCGGGCATCCTGACGACGGTCAGCCGGACGAGCGGCGGCTCGCCCGGGTCGAAGCCCTGCTCGCGGTCCCGCGTGCGCAGGGCCTCGACCTCGTCCTCCGTCGTCAGCGCGAGGGTGCGGACGGCGACGCGCCGTCCGGCCTTGAGGACCTGGACGGGGCTTCCGTCGTCGTCGGTGGTGAAACCCGCACCGACGACGGGGTGGCGCGCGATCACGTACGCCATCGCCTCGGCCAGCGCGTCGGTGTCCAGGCGCCGGTCGAAGGCGAAGTAGCTCTGCGCGACGTAGTGCCCCGCCGGGCCCGCCAGTTGGGCCTGGAAGAACAGGCCCCGCTGGAGCGGGGTGACCGGTGCGGTGCGCTCGGCCCCCTCGGTGGCGTTCCCGATCTGTTCCAGGGCGGCGAGCCAGTGCTCGGTGATCGCGTCGGGTATGCCCTCGGCGAGGGTGAAGGCCGCGTGGAGGCAGCCGGTGGTCTCATCGGCCCAGGCGTTGACCTCGACGGCGTACGGGCTGTTCCGGTCGCCCGTGGTGATCGGCAGGGCGTCCGACTCGCCGCCCCGGCCGAGGTAGTTGAACAGGACCTGCGGTTGCGCGGTGAGCAGGGGGGCCGTCTGCGGATTGAGGTACCTGAGGCGGCCGTAGGCGATGTGCCCGTCCTCGTCCGGCTGGCGTTCGGCGATCTCGCGCGCCGAGGCGACGGGGTCGGTGTGGGCGCTGAGGCGTAGGGGGGCGATGGAGGTGAACCAGCCGACCGTACGGGAGTAGTCGTGGTGCTCGGCGGCCGGGACCCGGCCGTGTCGCTCCAGCTCGACGGCGAGGTCGGTGGGCGCGGTCTGGATCCGGGTCAGCGCGGTGCGCAGGGCTCCGCCCAGCAGCTCGGTGAGTCCGAGCCCGAGCGCGCCGGGTGCGCCGCGGGTCACCCGGTCGCTCGCTCCGGGCGGGAGGACGGCCGTCCTGTCGCGGTGGCCCTGGACGGTGCGCAGCAGGGCCGGGGCCCGGAGGGCGGTGATCCAGTGGCCGGGGTCGTCGGTCTGCTCGGCGGTCCGCACGGCGAGCGCTTCGGCGTAGGCGGCGTAGGAGGTGGTCGGCTCCGGCAGGGACGCCCCGGTGAGGGCGGTGGCCAGGTCGTCGAGGAGGATCAGCCAGGACACCGTGTCCACGGCGATGTGGTGGACGGTGACGACCAGGGTGCGGCTCGCCGCGAGCCAGGAGAACGCGACGACGTCCCCGGTCTCCGGGTCGAGCCGGTCGGCGGCCTCGTTCGCCGCGGTCGTGGCGTCGGGAGCGTCCGGGGTGCCGACGGCCGTCTCGCGGGCGGGTTCGGTGCGCAGGGCCCACACGCCGTGCTCGACGCGCAGGCGCAGGCGCAGGGCCGGGTGTGCGGCGACGAGGGCGTTCGCCGCGCGGCGGATGTCATCGAGGCGGGTGCCTTCGGGGACGGTCACCGACCGGGCCTGGGCGAAGCCGCGGAGCGCCCCGGCCAGCTCCCGCCGGCGCAGGATGATCGGCGTGAGCGGAAGCGGTCCGTCCGTGCGGCGGGACGTGGGCGCCGGCAGGGCCCGCGGGGTGCGCTCGGCCAGGTGGCCGACGAGGGCGCGGGGCGTCCTGAAGAGGAAGACGTCCCGGGGTGCGATCGACAGGCCGAGCGCCCGGGCCCGGTTGATGACGGTGATGGCGACGATGCTGTCGCCCCCGGCGCCGAAGAAGTCGGTGTCGGCGTCCACGGTGGCTCCGGGGAGCGTCTCGGCGAAGATGCCGGTCAGGGTGGTGAGCGCGGAGTCGCCGGTGGGCCGCGGGATCCCCCGTGGCGGGTCGGTGTGCTGGGCGGCCCGTTCGGTCAGCGCCTTGCGGTCCAGCTTGCCGTTGACGGTCAGCGGCAGGGCGTCCACCGGCAGCACCCGGCCCGGCACCAGGTGCGCGGGCAGTTTGGCGGCGAGCAGGCCGGTGAGGTCCGCGGGCGGCTCGCCGACGACGTGGGCGACCAGGTGGTCGCCGTCGTCCGCCACGGTGACGGCCACGTCGACGACGCCGTCGCATTCCCGGATCGCGCTCTCCACTTCGCCCGGCTCGATCCTGAATCCCTTCACCTGCACCTGGTCGTCGGCGCGTCCGGCGAATTCCAGCTCGCCGTCGAGCGTCCGGCGGGCCAGGTCGCCCGTGTGGTACATGCGGGAGCCGTCGGAGGCGAACGGGTTCGCCACGAACCGCGCGGCGGTGAGCCCGGGGCGCCCCAGATAGCCGAGGGACACCTGGTCGCCAGCGACGTAGACGGCGCCGACCCGGCCCGGCGGCACCGGCCGCAGCCGGTCGTCGAGGAGATGGGTGGCCAGTCCGGGGAGCGGCACGCCGATGGGGGCGGCGTCGGTGCCCCGGGCGAAGTCCTCGTCCGTCAGGACCCGGTGGGTGACGTGGACGGTGGTCTCGGTGATGCCGTACATGTTGACCAGCTCGGGGGAGCCCGTACCGTGCCGCTCCACCCATCCGCGCAGCCGTCCGAGGTCGAGCGCCTCGCCGCCGAAGATGACGCGGCGCACCGCGGTGACCGGCTCCTGCGCGTGCAGGTCCGCCTCGATGAACCGGTGGAAGGCGGAGGGGGTCTGGTTGAGCACGGTCACGCCGCGTTGCCGGACCAGCCGGTGGAAGTCGACCGGCGAGCGGGTCAGCGCGTACTCCGGGACCAGCAGTTCGCCGCCGTGCACGAGGGTGCCCCACAGCTCCCAGACGGCGAAGTCGAAGGAGAAGGAGTGGAACTGGACCCCTACGTCGTCCGGTCCGAAACCCACGTCCGCGACCGTGTTGGCGAGGAGCGTCGTCACCGCGGAGTGCGGGACGACGACGCCCTTGGGCCGCCCGGTCGAGCCGGAGGTGTAGATGACATAGGCGGGGTCCCGGGGAGCGACGGCCGGGAGGTCGGTGTCCAGGGGGTGTTCGTCGCCCTGGACGAGCACCCGGGCCCGCACGCCCACCCGGTCCAGCAACCCGGTGAAGCGGCCCTGCTGCTCCCGGTCCACGAGGACGACCTGCGGGGCGGCGTCGGCGAGGATGTACTCCAGCCGCTCGTCCGGATAGGCCAGGTCCAGCGGTACGTAGGCGCCTCCGGCGGTGACGACGGCGACCAGGGCGACGACCTGCTCCAGCGATCGCGGGACGGCGACGGCGACCCGGTGCCCCGGACCGACCCCGGCAGCGCGCAGTGCGGCGGCCAACTCGTTCTTGGCGTGCGCGAGTTCGCCGTAGGTGAGGGAGCGGGTCGTGCCGTCCAGCGCGCACTGGGTGACGGCGGTGGCCGCCGGGTCTCCGTGCGCGGCGGCGTCGAACATCTCGACCAGGGTCGTCGACGCCTCGCGTGCCGGGGCGCTGCCGGGCGTGGCGGCCAGCAGGTCGACCGGGTCGTCCGGGCCGCCGAGCAGTCCGGTGAGGTTCCGGGTGAACGTGTCGAGGATCGCTCCGGCGCCTTCGGGGCGCAGGAGGTCGCCGTCGTAGATCAGGTTGAAGCGCGAGCGGCCGTCCTGTGCGCGTTCCACGACGAGCGTCAACGGGTAGTGCGGTGCGCCCTCGTTGACGATGGCGGCGATGGTGAGGGTGTCGTCCGGTCGGCGCAGGTCGGCCACGTCGGTCGCGATGTCGAAGACGACCAGGGTGTCGAAGAGCGAGCCTGTGCCGTTCAGCCGGCCGATCCGCGCGAGCGAGACGTGCTGGTGTGCCCGGACCGCGCCCTGGTGCCGTTTCACGGCGTCGAGCAGGTCGTACGCCGTGTCGTTCGCTGCCCAACGGGCCCGCACCGGAATGGTGTTGATGAAGAGGCCGACCATGTCCCGGATGCCGGGGAGCTCGGCTTCGCGTCCGGAGACGGTGGAGCCGAAGACGACGTCCCTGCTGTGCAGGATGGACCCGAGGGTCGCCGCCCAGGCGCTGTGCACGGCCACGCTCAGGGACACTCCGGCCGAGCGTGCGGCCGCGTCGATGTCGTCGTCGGGTTCGGCCGAGACGTCGGCGAACCGCGGGGAGGGGGTGTGCCCCTCGGCGACCAGGGAGGGTCCCGGCAGTCCGGCGAGCTCCTCGCGCCACACCCGGTCGCTCTCGCCCTGGTCACGTCCGGAGAGCCAGTCCACGTAGTCGCGGTAGCCGCCGGTCGGGTACACCGATCCCGGCGCGTGGTACTCGGCCAGCAGGGTGCGGAGCATCGGCGGCACCGACCAGCCGTCGGCGATGATGTGGTGCACGGTCTGCACCAGGACGGGGCGCCGGGCGCCGGCGCGGATGAGCGTGTACCGCATCAGCGGCCCGTGGGCGAGGTCGAACCCGGACCTGCGGTCCTGCTCGGCGAGGTCGCGGATCTCCTCGTCGGTGAGGGCGGGGCGGTCCAGGGTGACGAAGGGTGCGGTCCTGCCACGCTCGACGACGGAGACGACCCTGCCGTCGGCGAGGGCCGTGAAGCGGGCTGCCAGGTTGGGATAGAGGGCGAGCAGCCGGGTGGCGGCCGCGGCGAGGCGGTCGGCGTCCACGTCGCCGTCCAGGGTCAGCACCTGCTGCTCGACGTAGGCGCCCGTGGTGTCGTCGTCGTAGACGGTGTGGAAGTAGAAGCCCTCCTGCAACGGGGTCAGCGGCAGGATGTCGTGGAGTGCCGGGCCGTCCAGTGCGTCGACGTCGGCCTGGGTCAGCGGCACCAGTGGGAAGTCGCTGGGCGTGTGGCCGCCGTCGTCGAGCGCGGCGAGTGACGTGAGGGCGGAGCGGAAGTGGTCGCCGAGGACGGTGATGTCCTCCTCGGTGAAGACGCCGTCGGGCCAGGAGATGCTGGTGACCAGTTCGTACGCGCCGCTCTCGTCGGGTTCGGCGATCGCGTTGAACTCCAGGGCGCGCGGCAGCCGCATCGACGGGTCGCGCTTCTCGCCCAACTGGCCTGTCGTACTGCTGAGTTGCCAGTCATCCGAGGTACCGGCGTCGAAGCGGCCCAGGTAGTTGAAGAGGACCTGCGGCGCGGGGCCGGCCGGCCCGTCGTCGGCCAGGTGGCGCAGGGCGCCGTAGGAGATTCCGTTGCTCGGTACGCGGGCGAGGTCCTCCTTGACCGCCTTGAGGGCGGAGGCGAGGTAGGCGGGCGCGGTGAGATCGGGCGCCGTTCCGGGATCCACGACGACCGGGAACAGGGTGGTGAACCAGCCGACGGTACGCGACAGTTCGGGGTCGAACCCGGCTGCGGCCGCGACGGCGCGCCCCTCGCGGCCGTGCCCTTCCAGCTCGATGTGGGCGAACGTCTGGTCCTGCCCCCGCTCACGGCGCCGGCGGGCGAGGGCGACGGCGAGGGCGGTCAGCAGGACGTCGTTGACGCCGGCGTGGAACTTGGCGGGGATCTCGCCGAGCAGTGCGGCCGTGGTCCTGGGCCCGACGGAGACGGTCCGGGTCCGCTCCCGTTCCACGGTGTCGGTCGCGGTGAGCGCCCGCCTGCCGAGGGGTGCGTCGGCGGCGGGCAGCCGCGTGGCGTAGTGCCCGCGGTCGGTGTCGAACGACGCGCGGCCCAGCAGCTGGGTCCAGCGCCGGAAGGATGTGCCGACCGGGGGCAGGTCGACGGGGGCGCCGGTGGAGTGCTGACGCCAGGCCGTGGCCAGGTCGTCCATGAGGATGCGCCAGGAGACTCCGTCGATCACCACGTGGTGGGCGACCAGCACGAGTTGGCGTGCCTCGCGGCGCCAGACGGCGCGGAGCATGACGCCGTTGTCCGGGTCGAGCGCGTCGGTGGCGAGGGCGACGCACTCCGCCGGCGGGGCGTCGCTCTCCTCCCAGCAGGGTGCGGTCTTCCCGGCCGGCGGGATGTCGAAGCCCCAGCGCTCGCCGCGTACAAGCGCGGCACGGAGCATGTCGTGGTGGGTGAGAACGGCGGAGAGCAGGGCGTCGAGGGCGTCGGCGGTCAGCTCCGCCGGGGTGTTGAGGACGACCGACTGCACGAAGCCGTCGATCGCGTCCGTGGTCTCGCCCAGCCACTGCACGATGGGCGAACCTACGACGGTGCCGGTCGCGACGTCACCGTGGTCCACGGCGGCGACGGACTCGGCGCTCGCCACCGCCGCCAGCGCCCCGACGACGGTGTGGGTGAAGATCTGCCGGGCGCTCACGTGGAGGCCGGCCTCGCGCAGGGCGCTGAGGAGGGAGATCGCCAGGATGCTGTCTCCGCCGAGCTGGAAGAAGTCGTCGTCCGCGCCGACGCTGTCCAGCCGCAGCACCCGCGCGACCGCCTCGCAGACCAGGCGCTCGTTCTCGGTGGCGGGCGCCACGGGGGCTCCGGCGCCCACGACGGGCTCCGGCAGCGCCTTCCGGTCGAGCTTGCCGTTCGCGGTGAGCGGGAACTCCGTCAGTACGACGAGGTGGGCGGGCACCATGTACTCGACCATGCTGGCCGAGGCCCACTCCTTGACATCGTCCGCGCTCAGGTCTTCGTGGCCGCCGGACGGGATGACGTATCCGATCAGGTAGGTGCCGCCCACCGTGTTCTTCCTCGCGACGACACAGGTGTGCCGTACGCCGGGGTGTTCGGCGAGGGAGGCCTCGACGTCCTCGATCTCCAGCCGCATGCCGCGGATCTTGACCTGGTTGTCGGCGCGGCCCAGGAAGTCCAGCGAACCGTCGGGGGCGTACCGCGCCAGGTCGCCCGTCCGGTACAGCCGGGAACCGTCCGAGGCGAAGGGGTTGGCCACGAAACGGGAGGCGGTGAGGCCCGGCGCGCCCGCATATCCGCGCCCCAGGAGGAGTCCTCCGACGTACAGCTCGCCGCCGACGCCGACCGGCACGGGCCGCAGCTCGTCGTCGAGCACATAGAGCTGGGTGTTGGGGTTGGCCCTGCCGATGGAGGTCGACAGCCGTTCCGCGGCTCCCCGGTAGATGACGTGGGAGACGCCGATGGTCGTCTCGGCGGGGCCGTAGCCGTGGTAGAGGGGAATGTCGAGGCGGTCGCGGAACCGCTCGTACAGCTCCGGGGTGAGGACCTCTCCGCCGCACCAGACGTGCCGCAGGCAGTCGAGGCGGCCGGAGTCGCCCGCGATCTCCAGGAGGACGTCCAGCATGGACGAGACCAGGTAGGTGAAGGTGACGCGCTGCTCGGCGATGACGGCGAGCAGGTGGTGCGGGTCGCGTTCGCCGCCGGGCCGCAGGATCACGAGACGGCCGCCGGTGACCAGCGGCAGGAAGATCTCGTTGACGGAGATGTCGAAGGAGAGCGGGGCCTTGAAGAGCGACGCGTCGTCATGGCCGAAGTGAAGGATCTCGGCGGACTGCCACAACAGGCGTTCGCTGATCGCCTCGTGTCGGATCATGGCGCCCTTGGGCCGTCCGGTGGAGCCGGACGTGAAGATCACATAGGCCAGGGAGGCGCCGGGGACGCTCACGTCGGGCGCGTCCCCGGGGTGGGCCCCGTACTTCCAGTCGCCGAGGTCGACGGAGACGGCGTCCGGTTCCCCCGCGTCGGCCTTGCCCGTGGAGTTGAGCTGCAGCACGACCGTGGCGTCCTCGACGACGACGTTCCTGCGGGTGGCGGGCCACTGGGGGTCGAGGGGGACGAACGCGCCTCCGGCCCGGAGCACGGCGAGGAGGCCGACGACCATCTCCGCGGAGCGGCCGAGCGAGATTCCGACGACCTGTTCCGCGCCCAGGCCCCGTTCGATCAGGTGGTGCGCCAACTGGGCGGACAACCGCGCCGCTTCGCGGTACGTGAGCGATCGGTGCTCGTCGACGATCGCGACGGCGTCCGGCCTCAGGCGCGCCTGCTCGCGGAACAGCTCCATGAGGGTCGGGCGGACCCGGTCCGCCCGGGTGTCGTTCCACCGGGCCAGTTCCTCGGCCCGGGCACGGGGACCGGACGGGCCCACGGTGCCGAGGGGCCGGTCGGGGAAGTCGGCCAGGTCGTCGAGGGCCCGCTGGGCTTCGGCCGGGTCGATCCCGGCCGGCACGGCGACGGCGCGACACTCGGCATCGGACGGTCGACCGCCGGTTACGCCGGTTCCATCGTGAAGCCGTCCGAGGACCTCGGGAAAGGGCGTGGCGGGTGTCAGCTCCATGCCGTCCGGGGCGGTGCCGGTCGCCCAGTACGCGAGGGCGACGGAGCACGCTTCGACGATGGTCCGGTCGCTGTAGTCGCCGAGCCGTCGGCGTACGGCGGCCAGCCGAGTGGGGGAAAGCTCCAGGCGAGAACCGTTCGGTTCGGACATCGAAGTCTCAGCACCCTTCCGACGTATGCGAATTGACCCGGCTCTCGGCCGGAATGCGCTCAACTGCCCTCGCGCCAAGCACGCCACAACCGGGCGTACTGGCCGCCCAGCTCGACCAGTTCGCTGTGTGTTCCCTCCTCCACCACGCGCCCCGCGTCCAGCACGGCGATCCGGTCCGCGGCCATCGCCTGGGTCAGCCGGTGTGCCACGAACAGCGTGGTCCGGCCGGAACAGGCGGCCAGCACGGCGCGTTCCAGCTCGGCCGCGCCCTCACTGCCCGCCTCCGCGGTCGACTCGTCGAGTACGACCACGGGTGACCGGCTGAGCACCAGCCGGGCCAGGGCGATCTGGGCGACCTTGGTGACGTCCAGGCGTTCGCCGCCCTCGCCGACCGGGGTGTCCAGACCGTCGGGGAGCAGGTCGAGCCATCCCCCGGCGCCGACCGTGCGCAGCGCCTCCCTCAGCTCGTCGTCGCTCGCGTCGGGTGCGGCGAGCCGCAGGTCGTCGGCGAGCGGGCCGGAGAACACATGGGTCTCCTGGGTCAGGATGCTCACCAGGGCGCGCGCGCCGGCCTCGTCCGTCCCCGCGAGGTCGTGCGTCGCGATGCGCACCGACCCGGCCTGTGGTCTCCCGATGCCGGCGACCAGCGCGGCCAGGGTCGACTTGCCGGCGCCCGTCGCCCCGACCAGGGCGAGGGAGCCCCCGGCCGGGATGGACAGGGACACGCCCCGCAGGACCGGGTCCTCGGCCCCGGGATAGGTGAACGTCAGGTCCCGTACGGTGACGGGGTGGGGCGCGTGGTCGGCCGCGGCCACCGAGCCGTCGCCCACCAGCCGTTCCTCGGAGGGCTCCGAGAACACGCCCACCAGCCGGGTGAGGCTCGCACCGGACTTCTGCGCCTCGTCGAAGGTGAACATGATGGCGCCGAGCGGGGTGAACAGGCGGTGAAACATCAGGGGGGCGGCCGACACCTCGCCCAGGGTGGCGGCGTCCGCCTCCAGCAGGGCGTACCCGACGACCAGGATCAGGACGAGGCCGATGAACTCGGCCCGGTTCTCCCGGCCGACGAACCGTCCGAAGAAGCGGAACACCTCGACGCCGAGGTTCCGCACCCGCCACGACTCGCTGGTGACCTTCTCCCGTACGGAGTCCTCCATCCGGTAGGCGCGGACCGTGTCGATGCCGTTCAGCCCGCTGATCAGGGCCTGGGCCCGATCGGCCTGGGCCACCCGCTGCTCGCGGTAGAGCGGCGCCGAGCGGGGCAGGTACCAGCGGAGCGCCAGGGCGTAGGCGGGCAGGGCGCCGGCCCCCGCCAGGCCGAGCCGCCAGTCGAGACCGAACATGCCGATCGTCGCGATGGCCACCAGGACTCCGGCCGAGAAGACGGTGGGGATGGCCGTACGGATGCCTTTGGAGAGCACGGCCACGTCGTCACCGACGCGGGACAGCACGTCGCCCCGCCCCACCTGTTCCACGCGCGCGCTCGGCATCCCCAGAACCGCTCGCACGGCTTCCTCGCGGAGCCGTGCGAGCAGTTCGGCGCCGAGTCTCCCGATCAGGTACGTGGAGGCCGCGGAGGCCGCCGCGCCGAGAAGCGCCGCACCCACCATCAGCACCCCGACGGTGAGCAGTATCGAGCGTGACTCGCCCCCGACCACTCCGTCGACGACCCGGCCGAGGAGCAGCACCGGGAGCACCTGGAGCGCGGCCCCGGCGACCGTGGTGAGCACGGTGGATGCGGTCAGCCACCGTGCCCGCCCGCAGTGTTCGGCCACCCAGCGGGTGGCCTCGCGTCCGGTGGCCGTGCGCAGGGTCGACCCGGCGAGGGCGGTTTTGGTGGTAGTCACACGAAAACCGGTTCTCGCCGAGGGAGCCGAGGAAGCCGAGGGAGGGGGCGTCGGATCGTCATCGTTACTTGACCGAGGCGACGAGCTCGTCGATCGCGTACGGCAGGGAGAGCAGGGTGCCCTGGGACATCGCCGCGCCGATCGCCGGTCCCTCGCTGTCCAGCAGGTAGGAGACCTTGCCGTTCTTGACGGCCGGGAGGTTGTTGAACAGCTCGAACTTCTTCAGCGCTTCCGTGTCGGCCTTGTCGTTGATGACGAAGATCCGGTCGACGTCGATGAGGTCGATGCGCTCGGGCGAGAGTTCGGTGGAGAATCCGCCGTCCGCGATCTTGTCGATCTCGGTCTGGTAGCCGAATCCGGTGCCCGTGATGAGCCGGCCCCGCACGTCCGTGGAGGTGAACGCGGAGATCGAGTCCTTGTACCAGGACAAAGCGACGGCCTTCTGTCCACCGAACTCGGGGTGCGCCTTCTTGGCCGCGTCCAGCTTGGTCTGGATGCCCTTGACCAGTTCGGCGCCCTCCTTCTCCTTGCCGAGCGCCTTGGCGATGTGCACCGCGTTGTCCTGCCACGGGGCGCTGAAGAGCTCCTTCTCGCCCTTGGTGCGGCCCACGGTCGGGGCGATCTTGGAGAGCTTCTCGTAGGCCGCCTTGTCGACCTCGGAGTAGACCGCGATGATCAGGTCCGGCCGCAGGGAGGCGATCTTCTCGAAGTTGGGGCCCGCGTCACCGTTCTTCATGACGACCTCGGGGCGGGTGTCGCCCCACTGGTCCTTCACCCAGGGCCACTGCGTGTTGATGTCGGGCGTCTGCCCGGCCGGGTTCGGGTACTGGTCGACCATGCCGACCGGCTTGACGCCGAACGCCAGGACGGCCTGGTCGTCGGTGTAGCCGACGGTGACGACCCGCTGGGGAGCCTTGCTGACCTCGGTGGACCCGAACGCGTGCTCCACCGTGACGGGGAACGCGCCCCCGGCGGCGGCAGGGGCGTCGTCGTTCTTCTTCTCGTCCGCCGAATCGGTACCGCATCCCGCGAGGAGACCGACGCCGAGGGTCGCGGCGGACACGGCCGCGGCCAGCCGCTGCCACGGCTTCACAAGCGTCGTTCGATGGAGAGGCATCCAAAATCCCTTGCTTTCGCACTGTCCACTGCGCCCCGGTACGAGGGCAGCCAGACTGTACCCCGAGCAAGTGAGGTCAGCCTAGCCTAACCGGATAACTTTCCACCGGTCACGCCGAGTTGGATCCGCCAGGTGGTCAGCGGCCCTGCGGTGCGGGCCGGTTCAGGGCCCGCGCCGGACGTGTGTGCGGCCGATCGGCACGATGAGCGGCCGATCGCCCACCGGATCGTCGATCACCTCGGCCCGCAGCCCGAACGCCTCGTGGAGCAGCTCGGCGGTGATCACGTCCCGGGGGTGTCCCTGCGCCAGGACGGCTCCCGCCCGCATGACGACGAGGTTGTCGCTGTAGCGCGTGGCCAGATTCAGGTCGTGCAGGACCATGACCACGGTGCGGCCCGACTCGTGCAGATCGTCGACCAGGTCGAGTACGTCGATCGCGTGGGCCAGGTCCAGGTAGGTGGTCGGCTCGTCCAGCAACAGCAGGTCGGTGCCCTGAGCCAGGGTCATCGATATCCACACGCGCTGGCGCTGGCCGCCGGAGAGCGAGTCGACGGGCCGGTCGGCCAGGTCCGCCACCCCGGTCATGGCCAGTGCCCGCCGCACGACGTCCGCGTCGTCCGACGACCACTGCCGCAGCCAGCTCTGGTGCGGGTGGCGTCCGCGGGCGACGAGGTCGGCGACGGTCAGCCCTTCCGGCGCCACCGGCGCCTGCGGCAGCAGTCCGAGCTTCTTCGCCACGTCCCTGGTACGGAGCCCGCCGATGTCCTCACCGTCCAGCACGACGGAGCCGCCGGCCGGTTTGAGCAGCCGGCTCAGGGTCCGCAGCAGGGTGGACTTCCCGCACCCGTTGGGGCCGATGATCGTGGTGATCACCCCCGGAGGAACGGTTACGTCGAGCTTGTCGATGACCGTACGGTCGCCGTATCCGACGGTGATGCCCCTGGCTGCCAGCCGGGGGACGTCCTCGACGCCCGCTTCGGTCCTGGCGGTGAACTGAGCGGCCACAAGCCCCCCTTGTTGAGGTCAGCCTTACTTCTACCATCTACCGGAGGTTCGCCCGTACCAACAGGTAGACGAGGAACGGTCCCCCGATCACCGCGGTGACCACCCCGACCGGCAGACCGATCGGCAGCGCCGCGCGGGCGAGTAGGTCCGAGCCGATCAGCAGCAGCGCGCCCACCAGCCCCGAGGCGATCAACGGCGGCGTGGGCCGGCGCGCCAGACGCATCGCCACCTGTGGTGCCACCAGGGCGACGAACGGCACCGGACCCGCCGCGCTCACCCCCACCGCGGCCAGCAGGACGGCACAGAGCAGCAGGACGGCCCGAACCCGCGTGAACCGTACGCCCAGCCCGGCGGCGACGTCGTCGCCGAGGTGCATGGGCTTGAACGGGAAGGCCACCGCGGCCACGACGACGACCAGGACGAGAGTGCACCAGAACGCCACCCGGACCTCGTCCCAGCTCCGGTTGTCCAGCGAGCCGATCAGCCACACCTGGGCGCGCGCCACATCCCGGATGTCGGCGGAGGCCAGCAGCCACACCGTGACGGCCTGCATCGCCGCGGTGACGGAGATGCCGATGAGGATGAGCCGGAAGCCGTCGATCCCACGTCGCCAGGCGAGGAAGTACACCAGCAGCCCCGTGCCGAGGCCGCCCAGGAGGGCCGCCGAGGACAGCCCGACCGAGCCGGCGATCGCCGCGGCGGTGCCGCCCGTCGTCGTCACCAGGAACACCGCGACGGCGCCGGCTCCGGTGGTGATCCCCAGGATGTCCGGGCTGGCGAGCGGATTGCGCGCCACGGACTGGGTGATGGCCCCGGAGAGGCCCAGGGCGATGCCCACGATGAGACCGGCCAGCGCCCGGGGCATCCGGAGGTCCATGACCACGAACGCGTCGACCTGTTCGCCCCGGCCGAAGAGGGTGGCGACGACCCGGGAGAGGCCGATGGGAAAGTCACCGACGGCGATGGAGAGGCAGAAGACCAGGAAGGCCGCCACCGCGAGCACCAGCGTGACCAGTACGAGCCAGGGACGCCAGACGAACGACACCTGGCCGAGCCGCACGCCCGACGGCATGGACGCTCGCACTTCGGTTCCGCTCATGGGCTCCTGGACTTCCCTCATGTGCTCGTGGACCCGCCTCATGCGCTTCTGAACTTTCCTCGCCACACCAGGAGCGCGAAGAACGGGGCTCCGAGGAGGGCGACGACGACGCCCGACTCCAGCTCTCCCGGCCGCACGACCAGGCGGCCCACGATGTCGCAGACCAGCAGCACGCCGGCACCGAGCAGCCCCGCGTACGGCACCAGCCAGCGGTAGTCGGGGCCGGTCAGATAGCGGGCCACATGGGCCACCATGAGCCCGAGGAAGGCGATGGGGCCACAGGCCGCCGTGGCGGCCCCCGCCAGCAGCGTGACGGCGACGATGCCGATGGTCCGGCTCACCGCGATGTTCACTCCCAGACCGCGCGCCACGTCGTCGCCCAGGGTGAGCAGGTTGAGGGCGGGCAGCGTGATCAGCGCCAGGACCAGCCCGACGGCGATGAACCCCGTCACCGGCCGGATGACGTCGAAGCCGACGCCGGCGACGGAACCCGCATTCCAGAAGCGCAGCGCGTTCAGCGACTTCTGGTCGGACAGGGCCACCGCCGTGGTCATCGCCGCGAGGAACACCGTGACGCCCTGTCCGGCCAGAGCGAGGGTCAGGGGGTTGCCCGCGCCCCTGCCGATGCTGGCCAGGCCGAAGACGACGACGCCGGCGATCCCCGCGCCCACGAAGGCGAACCAGACGTACTGGAACGGGTCGGTGAACCCGAACAGGGCGATGACCGACACCACGGCGAAGGAGGCTCCGGCGTTCACGCCCAGCAGTCCCGTATCGGCGATCGGGTTGCGCGTGTACCCCTGGATCAGCGCGCCGCCCACGCCCAGGGCCAGGCCCGCCACGATCGCGAGGACCGTGCGGGGCACGCGCACGGTCTGCACGATGAGCCGGATCTCGGTGAGCTTCTGGTCGGGCCCGGGGTCCGCGAACAGCCCGTGCCAGACCTCGGTGGGGCTCAACGCGCGCGCCCCGACGGCCAAGGACACCGCTGCCGCGATCACCAGGGCCACCGCGAGGACGCCCAGCCCGACGACCCGCCGTCGGCGGGTGTCGGTCGTCCCCCCGGGCACGGGGCGCTCCACCTCAGTCGTGAACATGTCGAGGAACGATATCCCTTTGATCGGAGTGGCCCCGCGGGGCCCACCCGGCAGGTCACCGGGCGGGCCGGAGGCCGGAACTGCCGGTGCGTCGACGGCGCTAACGCGGGGTGGCGCCGCCGGTCCCCTCCACCACGGGCCGGGACTCGTCGGAAGTGGACTTGACCCGGCGGTCGAGCAGGGAGTCCAGGATCTCGCCGACCCGTATCGCGGTGTTGGAGAGCAGCGAGGTGGTGATGCCGTGCGTGTGCTCCGTACCGCCCTGGAGGTAGATGCCGCATCGCAGGCCGGGGTCGGTCACGATCCGGTAGTCGCGCTCGACCCGTACGCGGCCGGCGTCGTCACGTGCGCAGCGCTCCGCGACCTCGCCGAGGACGCCGAGCGGGTCGGCGGGGCTGTATCCGGTGGCGAACACCACGACGTCGGCGTCCAGTTCCGACTCCTCGTCGGTCACCAGGGATTTGACGGTCGCCCTGACCCCGTCGGCGCTCTCCTCGACTCCGGTGACCCGGGAGACGTTGAGGAAGCGCAGCCGTTCGGTGCCCAGCACCTTCTCGCGGTACATCTGGCGGTAGAGGTCGTCGATCAGGTCGATGTCCACCACGGAGTAGTTGGTGTTGCCGTGGTAGGCCATCAGCCGGCTCTTGACCTCCTCGGGGGCGGCGAAGTAGTCGTCGACCGCGTCGGGGTCGAAGATCCGGTTGGCGAAGCTGCTGTCGTCGGCGGGGCTGTAGCCGTAGCGGGAGAAGACCGCGCAGACCTCGGCGTCCGGGAAACGGCGGTGCAGGTAGGCGACGTTCTCGGCGGCGCTCTGGCCGGCGCCGACGACGACGAACCTCGCGGGCGAGGGCGAGGCGTTCTCCAGGCCGTCGACCTTCCGCAGCAGGTCGGAGTTGTGCCAGACGCGTTCGCCGCGTTCCACGCCTTCCGGCATGAGGGGGCGCAGGCCGGTGCCGATGACGAGGTTGCGGGCCCGGTGGACAGTCAGTCCCTCTTTGGACCGGACGGTCACGTCGAGGTACTCCACGGTCCCGTCGTGCACGAACGGTGTGACGGCGACGACCTTGTGGCCGTAGGAGACCAGGTCGTCGACCTTGGCCGCGGCCCACTCGAAGTAGTCGTGGAACTCCACCCGCAGGGGGAAGAGGTTCTTGTGGTTGATGAAGTCGATCAGCCGGCCCTTGCTCTGCAGGTAGCAGAGGAAGCTGAATTCGCTGGCCGGGTTCCGGAGCGTCACCAGGTCCTTGAGGAAGGACACCTGCATGGTGGCGTCGTCGATGAGCATGCCGCGGTGCCAGCCGAAGCTCGACTGCTGCTCGAAGAAGTGGGCGGTGACCGAATCCTGCCTGCCGACCTTGCTGTTGTGCTCGCTGAGCGCGATCGCCATGGCCACATTCGACGGGCCGAAGCCGATGCCGATGAGGTCGTGGACCAGTGGTGTGTCGCCAGGAAGAACCTGTGACATGTCACTCCCATTCGTCTGGGAAAATCGCCTGTCAGGCGTGGGGGTTGGTGGCGAAAGGCGGGCAGGCCGACGGAACCGCCCACTTCGACTTAGGTGAGCCTAAGCTGACCGGCAGGCCTTGTCGATAGCGCGACCGGGGCGACAGTTTGCTGACGATCCGTCATCCACGGTTCACATCACGGCCTGTTGCCGACTCAGGTGAGGCTTGCTTTACTTGCCCGGCCCATCCCTGCCCCGAGGAGGAACCCATGCGGGTCGTCATGTTCGGTTACCAGACCTGGGGGCACCGCACCCTGCAGGCCCTCCTCGAATCCGAGCACACGGTGGTGCTGGTCGTGACGCACCCCAGGAGCGAGCACGCGTACGAGAAGATCTGGAGCGACTCCGTCGCCGATCTCGCCGAGGAGCACGGGGTCCCCGTCCTTATCCGCGAACGCCCCGACGACGAGGAGCTGTTCGAGCGCCTCAAGGAGGCGGACGCGGACATCATCGTGGCCAACAACTGGCGGACCTGGATACCGCCGCGCATCTTCGGGCTCCCCCGCCACGGCACGCTGAACGTCCACGACTCGCTGCTGCCGAAGTACGCCGGATTCTCGCCGCTGATCTGGGCGCTGATCAACGGCGAGAGCGAAGTCGGCGTCACCGCGCACCTGATGGACGACGAACTCGACGCCGGCGACATCGTCCGCCAGGAGGCGATAACGGTCGGCCCGACGGACACCGCCACCGACCTCTTCCACCGCACCGTCGACCTCATCGCCCCGGTCACCATCGGCGCACTCGCCCTCATCGCCTCCGGACAGACCGAGTTCACCCCGCAGGACCGGTCGAAGGCGACCTTCTTCCACAAGCGGGCCGCCGAGGACATCCGTATCGACTGGAGCTGGCCCGCCGAGGATCTCGAACGTCTGATCCGCGCCCAGTCCGCCCCTTACCCCAGCGCCTTCACCTTCCACCGGGGCCGGCGGCTGGAAGTCCTCTCCGCCGTCGTGTCCCAGAACCGCTACGGCGGCACGCCCGGCCGGGTGTTCTACCGGGAGGGCGAAGGCGTGGTGATCGTCGCCGGGGCCGACGCCCGCACCGGCCGCAACCACGGCCTCGCGATCACGCGCGTACGGACCGAGGACGGCCGCGAGCTGCCCGCGGCCGAGTACTTCACCTCGATGGGCGGCTACCTCACCGGCCGTCCCTGATCCGGCGGGCGGCCGCCGCCCGGCGCCCGCTCAGCGGGCCGGGTCGGCGCCCGGGGCCGTCGAGGCATCGATGCGGACCAGCCGATATCCCTTGAGCTCCGCCCTCTTCTTCCGGCCCGGCGACATGGTCCGGCGGCGCGCGCTCTGCGCGGCGCCGAAGAGCGCGCCGAGCCGGAGGTTGCCTCGCCTCAGGCGATAGAAGGCATCCCGCTTCGCCCCCACCAGAGCACCCACCGCGACGAACGGCACGCCGTCCAGAATGGCGTCCAGTGCCACCCTGAGCACAGCCGGGTTGGTGGCGACGTCCGGTACCACGTCATGCACATGCGCCAGGGACCTGGCCGCCGACAGGGCGGCGTCGAAGACCGGGTCCTCGGCCCGCCAGGACGCGAGCAGACGCTCGGAGATTCCCGCGGCGGAAGCACAGCCTTCGGCTCCGAGCCCCATGGCCGCCGCCCGGACCGCCTCGGCCCGCCGTTGCGCCTTCTCCTCCTTCAGGGACATGGCCGGCCGCAGGGCCTCCGCCAGAGCGCGCTCCGCGGCCCTCGCGGCGCCCAGCCCGGCCACCACGGCCTCGGCCCAGGCATCGGGCCGCTCACCCGCCATGTCGCCCACCGGCCGCTCGCTCAAGGGAACGCTCCTCTCTCACGACATGATTGTTCAAGATGCAACCATATGCGTGATGTCCCTGGCGAGCGCGTCCAGGAGGACCGCCCGCCCGCGGAGCCTGGCGCCGGCGGACGTCCCGGCCGGCTGGTCAGCCCGCCGGCGTCGCGTCGCCCCAGCCCAGGGGGTGCGGTCCGGCGCCTCCGTCCGGCAGCGGCGCCGGCGGCTCGCCGCCCGCCCGGTTGAAGTCGGTGAGCGCTTCGATGAGCGCCGTCCGCTGGCGCGGAGCCAGGCGCTCGACGATCGACGCGATCTCCTGACGTCGACGCGCGGTGACGTTCCCGACCGTGCGACGGCCCTCCTCCGTGAGCCGGAGCAGCGTCTCCCGGCGGTTGTCCGGGTTGGCCTGCCGGTCCGCGAGGCCCGCCGCGATCAGCCGGTCGACCATGCGCATCGCCGTCGACGGCGCCACACCCAGCAACTCCGCCAGGGCCACGAGCTTGGTGTCCCCCCGCGAGGACAGCACCACCAGCATCCGGAACTGCGGCAGCGTCACCCGCTCCTCGACGTCCGCCAGCGAGCGCGCCGACACCGCGACCAGCAACCTGGATGCCGTCAGCACCGCCCCGGTCACGGCGTCCACATCGTCCATGCGCTCCGCAGGAGCCGGGTTCCTGGCCATGGCACCTTTCTACCCTGCTCCCGGCAGGGCGTGCCCCGCCCCCTCGGTCTTCCACGTCTCCTGGATTTAGACTGTGCAAAGATTGCACAGGCTAAGAGTCGAGCCGGGGCCCGCTGTGCCGCCGACTCCCGTTTCGCGTCCAGAGGAGGCGTTGTGATGCCGCCACGACATAACACCGGCCCCCGCCGTCCACCCCTGCCGCGCGGCTGGCGGCGACGCCTCGCCCGCCTGCCCATCGCCTTCTACCGCGTGGGCCTCGGCCCGGTCTTCGGCCGGCGCCTGCTGCTCCTGCACCACACCGGCCGGAACAGCGGCCTGGACCGACGGGTGGCCCTGGAGGTCGTCGCGCACGACCGCGGGGAGGGGACCTGGTTTCTGGCCTCCGGTTTCGGCCCCGAGGCCGCCTGGTACCGCAACCTGCGCGCCTCGCCGAAGACCACGATCCAGGTCGGCAACCGCCACTACGCCGTCACCGCCCATTTCCCCAGCGCGGACGAGGGCGGCGAGATCATGGCCCGCTACGCCCCCGCCCACCCCCGCACCGCCCGCCGGCTGTGCGCCTTCATGGGGCTCGACGTCGCCGACGGCAGTAAGGACGCCTACCGGCGGGCGGGCCGCGCCATCCCCTTCGTGCGTCTCGACGCGGCCCCCGGCCAGCGGGTGCGCTGACCGGGACGTCGGACAGGTCCTTACGGATCCGTGACGGGTGCGCGCCGCGCCCGGCCCGAGCCCTCACCGGGCCCTAGCGTGGCCGTCATGCGCGTACTGGTCACCGGCGGAGCCGGGTTCATCGGGTCACATGTCGTCGCCGCACTCGCCGCGGCCGGGCACGAGAGCGTGGTGCTGGACGCCCTGCTGCCCTCGGCCCATGCCGGCGGCACGCCTCCGGAGCCGCCGGGCGACCGCGTGGTCGTCGGGGACGTCCGGGACCGGGGGGCGGTGGGGGACGCGCTGGCCGGGGTGGACGCCGTGTGCCACCAGGCTGCCATGGTCGGCCTCGGCAAGGACTTCGCGGACGCCCCGCTGTACGTGGGGTGCAACGACCTCGGTACGGCGGTGCTGCTGGCGGAGATGGCCGCTGCCGGGGTCCGGGACCTGGTGCTGGCCGGGTCGATGGTGGTCTACGGCGAGGGCCGCTACGCCTGCCCCCGGCACGGCACGGTCCGCCCCGGACCGCGCGCGGAGCCCGATCTGCGGGCGGGGAACTTCGAGCCGCGCTGCCCGGACTGCGGGGCGGAGCTGACGCCCGGTCTGGTGGCCGAGGACGCGCCCGCGGACCCGCGCAACGTGTACGCGTCGACCAAGCTGGCCCAGGAGCACCTCGCCGCCGCGTGGGCACGGGCGACGGGCGGCCGGGCGGTGTCGCTGCGCTACCACAACGTGTACGGGCCGGGCATGCCGCGCGACACCCCGTACGCCGGCGTCGCCTCGTTCTTCCGCTCGGCCCTGGCACGCGGCGAGGCCCCCCGGGTCTACGAGGACGGGGGCCAGCGGCGCGACTTCGTCCACGTCCATGACGTGGCGGCGGCGAACACGGTGGCCCTGGAGGCCGTACGGGAGCGGCGGCCCGCGTCCTTCGCCGCGTACAACACCGGCAGCGGCGACCCGCACACCATCGGGGAGATGGCCGCCGCACTGGCCGGCGCGCACGGCGGGCCGGACCCGGTGGTGACCGGGGAGTACCGCCTCGGGGACGTCCGCCATGTCACGGCGGACTCGCGGGCGCTGCGCGAGGAGCTGGGCTGGCGGCCCCGGGTCTCCTTCGCCGAGGGGATGCGGGACTTCGCGGCGGCCCCGCTGCGTGGTTCGGCGGGCAGTGGGCAGGAGAGCGCCGTCACGCTGTCGGGAGCGTGACGGAGAAGCAGCAGCCGCCCTGTACGTTGCGCACCTCGGCGCGCCCGGGGTGCGCCTCGACGATGCCGCGCACGATGGCGAAACCGAGGCCCGCCCCGGCGGGCGGGGTGCGCAGGACGCCCGCGCCGAGGAGTACGGCGGCCGCCGCGCCGAGGAAGGCGAAGAGCGCGATGCCGCAGGACGTCCTTCACCGCGAACGGCCCCCGGTCGGCGGCGCGGGGGCGGTGGCCGCGTCCTCCTCCGTACGGTCCGCTTCGGCGTCCAGGCGGTAGCCCACGCCCCACACGGTGCGGATCAGCCGGGGGCGGGCGGGATCCGCCTCGACCTTGCCGCGCAGCCTGCGGATGTGGACGGTGACCGTCGACAGGTCGCCGAAGTCCCACCCCCAGACCTCCCGCATCAGCTCCTCCCGTCCGAACGCCTTCCCGGGGTGCCGGAGGAGGAAGGCGAGCAGGTCGAACTCCCGCAGCGTCAGGGCCAGTCCGCGGCCGTCGCGGTAGGCCTGCCGGGCGG
This sequence comes from Streptomyces sp. NPDC026589, assembly GCF_040638385.1. Classification (NCBI taxonomy): domain Bacteria; kingdom Bacillati; phylum Actinomycetota; class Actinomycetes; order Kitasatosporales; family Streptomycetaceae; genus Streptomyces; species Streptomyces sp. NPDC026589. The sequence goes on along the minus strand of NZ_JBEZYG010000005.1, from coordinate 103,141 downwards.
CCGGGTCGAGGCTCAGCCCGCCCGCGGACAGCGGACCGACCCCGTCCGCCGGTACGGCGGCCCGGGCGCGGCGCAGCACGGAGTCGACCCGCAGGACGAGTTCGCGCGGGCTGAACGGCTTGGTGACGTAGTCGTCGGCTCCGGTCTCCAGTCCGAGGACGCGGTCCTCCTCGTCACCGCGGGCGGTAAGCATGATGACGGGGACCGGGCCGTGCTCGCGCATCCGGCGGCAGACCTCGAACCCGTCCATGGCGGGGAGCATCAGGTCCAGGACGACGAGGTCGGGCCGGTGCGCCGCGAACCGTGCCAGCGCGGCGGGGCCGTCGCCGGCCTGCTCGACGGTGTAGCCGGTGCGGTGCAGATAGCCGACGACGACCTCGGCGACGGTGGGGTCGTCGTCCACGACGAGGACCCGGCCGCGCGCCCCCTGCGGGACAGACGCCGGATGCCGGACGGGCGGGGTGTTCTCCATGGCCTCCACTGTGGCACCTCGGCCCCGGGACACCCGGGGCCGAACACCCCCATCCGGCCGATGTCCATGTTTCGTAAGAACCTGATGCCCTGAATGCCGGAGTTGTCTCCGTAGGGTGATGCGGGTGACCGATTCTTCTGCCGCTCTTCCCCTTCCGCCCGCCCCGCACACCGGCCTCCCCAGGGCCGACGTCGTGCTGCCCTGCCTCGACGAGGCGGCCGCGCTGCCCTGGGTGCTCGATCGCGTCCCCGACGGCTGGCGCGCGATCGTGGTCGACAACGGCTCGACCGACGGTTCGGCCGAGCTCGCCCGCTCCCTCGGCGCGCACGTCGTCACGGAGGAACGGCGCGGGTTCGGCGCTGCCTGCCACGCCGGGCTGCTCGCCGCCGAGGCCGAGTTCGTCTGCTTCTGCGACTGCGACGGCTCGCTGGACCCCGCGCTGCTGACCGGCTTCGTGCGGCGGATCGCGGACGGCGAGTGCGATCTGCTGCTCGGCCGCCGTCGCCCCGAGGGCCGGGGCGCCTGGCCGCCGCACGCGCGCGCCGGCAATCTGGCACTGGCCCGGATGCTGCGCCGCCGCACAGGTCTGCGCCTGCACGATCTCGGCCCGCTGCGGGCGGCCCGCCGGAGCGATCTGCTCGCCCTGGACCTCACCGACCGGCGCAGCGGCTATCCGCTCCAGATGGTGGTCCGGGCCTCGGACGCCGGGCTGCGGGTCGCCGAGAGCGACGTCCCCTACCGGCCGCGCACCGGGAAGTCGAAGGTGACCGGCACCTGGCGCGGGACCTGGCAGGCGGTGCGCGACATGCGGGGCGTGCTGCGGGAGCCACCGGCGGACCGGGCACCGGACCGGGCCGGGCGCGCGGGGGCGGAGGCCGTTCGATGAGCGCGTACGGGCCCACGGAGCTCCTGGTCATCGCCAAGGAGCCGGTGGCGGGGCGGGTCAAGACCCGGCTCTGCCCGCCCTTCTCCCCCGCCGAGGCCGCCGAGCTCGCCGCCGCGGCCCTCGCGGACACCCTGGACGCCGTGCTCGCCCTGCCCGCCCGGCGGCGCGTGCTGGTCCTCGACGGGCGGCCGGGCCCCTGGGTGCCCCGGGGCTTCGAGGTGGTGCCGCAGAGCGCGGGCGGTCTCGACGAGCGTCTCGCCGCGGCCTTCGGCGGGTGTACGGGGCCGGCCCTCCTGGTCGGCATGGACACCCCGCAGATCACGTCCGACCTGCTCGCCCCCGCTCTCGCCCCGGCCGCCTGGGACGGCGCCGGGGCCTGGTTCGGTCCGGCCGAGGACGGCGGCTTCTGGGCCCTGGGCCTGGCCGATCCCGATCCGGCCCTGTTGCGCGGGGTGCCGATGTCCGTCCCGGAAACGGGTGCGGTGCAGCGGCGCAGACTGGTGGAGGCGGGGCTCGCCGTGTGCGATCTGCCGGTACTGGTCGACGTGGACACCGCGGCCGACGCCCACCGGGTCGCGTCGGCGGCGCCGGGCGGCCGGTTCGCCGCGGCGCTCGGCCGGCTCACCGGGGCGGGGGTGCGATGAGTACGACCGTGCCCTCGTCCGGGCTCGCCGCACCGGCCCCGGCCGACCGCGTCGAGGCCCCGGACGCCCACGGAACGGCCGTCGGCTCCACGGACGCCCCCGGGGCCGCGCCGATCCGCACCGCTCCGTGGGGCGCCGACCCGTACGCCAACGCCTTGCGCACCGGCCGCGGTCCGTTGTTCCTGCGCCGCAACGACGGCTGGCTGCTGCCGCTGGACGTGGAGCGCTGGTGCTCCGACGCGGGCTCCGCCGACCTGTCCGCGCTGCACCGGTGCGAGGGGCCGGTGCTGGACATCGGCTGCGGGCCGGGGCGGCTGGTGGCGGAGCTGGCCTCGCTCGGGCACCGGGCGCTGGGCATCGACGTCAGCGAGGCGGCGGTGGCCCGTACGCGCGGGCTCGGCGGCGCCGCTCTGCTCCGCAGCGTGTTCGACCCGTTGCCCGGGGAGGGCCGTTGGGGCACCCTTCTGCTCCTCGACGGCAACATCGGCATCGGGGGCGATCCGGCCGCCCTGCTGGGCCGGGCGGCCGATCTGCTCGGCGTCGGCGGGCTCCTGATCGCCGAGACCGCCCCCGTCGACGTGGACGAACGGGTCCGGGTCCGTCTCGACGACGGCCGGGACGGACCGGACGGAAGGACCGCCCACGCCTCCGCGCGCGACGCCGAGCCGTTCCCGTGGGCGCGGATCGGCACGCCGGCCCTGCTGCGGCACGCCCGCGCGGGCGGCTGGCTCACGGCCGGTCAGTGGGGCGCGGAGGGGCGGACCTTCGTCTCGCTGCGCCGGCCCGTACGGGAGCGGACCGCCCGGACCAGCAGCCAGAGCGCGGAGAGCGCGAACAGCGCGCCGGTGATCAGCAGCCAGTTGCCGAAGTAGACGTCCGGGGAGGTGCCGGCGGCGGCCTCGTACCGCTGTTCGGTGCGCCGGGCGATCAGCGGGAACCAGATCAGCAGGAGCAGCCCGGAGAGGAACGCCGGCACCCGGACGAAGTTCACCAGGGCCGGCCGGGGGCCGAGCGCGGCGCGCAGCGCCCGGTCGGCCCCCGCGTACACCGGCAGCAGCACCAGGTCGTGCAGGACGGCCGACCCCGCGAACCAGAGCAGCACGCCGACGGTGTCCCCGTCCAGCAGCCGTACGCCCGCGTAGCCGGCCAGGCAGAACGTGACGGCGAGCAGCAGCAGGTGGAACGGGCCCTCGCCGTAGAGGCGGCGCGGCGAGAAGCGCGGGCGGCGGGCGGAGGCGGGCGGTACGGCTCGGGTGGACATCACAGCTCTCCGAACGTCAGGGTCTCGACCCACTTGGTGTTCAGCACCCCGGGCGCGGCGGGGACGATGATCCGGGCCGGGTAGCCGTGGTCGGGCGACAGCGGTGCGCCGTTCACCTCCAGCGCCAGCAGCGAGCGGCCGTCGCGGACCTGGTTGTCGCGGAGCGCGGCCTTGCGGAACGAGCCGCCGCGCTGGAGCGACTCGACGAACACGCCCGGCGGCCGGTCCGGGTATCCGGCGAGCGCCGCCAGGTCGGAGAGCCGCACTCCGCGCCACCGCTGGTCCGAGGTCGACCAGCCCTCCACGCAGGCGATCGGGAGCGCGGCGCCGTGCTGTTCCATGGCCAGCAGTTCGGCCCGGGAGAAGCGGAACTCCCCGGCCGGCCCCCGTACCGTCAGCCGCCAGCGCTCACCGGTGTCGGCGGGCCTGATCCGTACGGCGGCGGCGGTCTTGTTGATCTGGAAGGCGTTCGGGCCGGGCCCCGGGTCGGTGCCGCCGCGCGGGGTGAGGAGCGCGATGCGGCGCAGCGGCCCGTCGAAGCTGCGACCGGCCGAGGTGACCAGCAGAAGGAGCGAACCGGCCCCCACGAGGGCCAGCGCGCCACGCCGGGACAGGGTGGCGGGCAGCGGGTCGGGGGCGGCGAGGATGTCGGGTTCGCCGCGCGGGATGCCGCCTCGCAACACCCGTACGGCCTGGGGCGTCTTGAGCACCACATGGGTGACGAACCCGGCGAGGAAGACCCAGGCCCCGTAGAAGTGCAGGGTGTAGAACGACCCGGGGAAGAGGTAGTCCAGCTGGATGTTGAGCAGTCCGGTGAGGAACTCGAACAGCGCCCCGCCCACGAGCAGCAGCAGCGAGATCCGCTCCAGGGCGTGGCCCACGGAGCGGGCGGGCGGCAGCGCGAAGAGCCGCGGGACCACGGACCAGAGTTTGGCGAGCAGGACGGGGACGAGCACGATGCCGACGGTGACGTGCAGGCCCTGGGTCAGCCGGTAGAGCCAGTGCGGGCCGGTCGGCCAGGAGAACAGGTAGAAGCCGAGCCACCCCTTGCCCGGGGTCTTGTCGTTGACCCGGTTCAGGTCGGGGTTGTAGGCCGCGTAGGAGAGCAGACCCGTGACGAACAGCAGGGTGAGTCCGGCGAGCAGGATGACGCCGAGCACGGCGGTGAAGCGCACTCCGCGCACGGGGCTGCGCCAGAATGCCGGGTCGGCAGGGGTGCGCGGGGCGCGGAGGGAGTCGGGGAGGGAACGGATGCGACGGCGTTCGGGCATGACGCCGACGCTAGGCGGGGATCGGCGTCGACGGGCGGACGCGACTCCTGACGGAATTCTGACGTCGCGCCGGAAGGACGGGGAAACGGGCATCGCCGCAACAGGCATCGCCGCCCGAAGAGTGAATCTGACGGTTCGGTGACGCGGCCCTGCCGTACCGCCCGATCCCGCCCCGGTGTGCATAGCGTGCCAGCGTGAAGACCGAGAACGCCACCCACACGGACACCGCCGGCGGCACGGGGCACGGCCCGCCCGCACCACCGGACCACGACCGCGCCCGGCGCGCGGCCCGGGCCGACCTGGTCGCCGCCGCGGCGGGCGTGCTGCTGGTCACGGCCGCCGCGGTCGTCGGCCATGTCATCCAGAACCGGGACGGGAGTCTGCGCGCCCAGTGGCCGCCGCTGCTGGCCTCCTGGGACCCGCACCTGGGGCCGGGCACGCCGGCCGCTCTGATCATGGCGGTCCTCGTGGTCGTCCACGGCCCGACGCTCGCCGCCCGGCTGCCGTGGCGGGGGCTGCTGGCCGCGGCCTGGGCCGGGTCGATGGCCTGGGTCTTCTCGCTGGCACTGATCGACGGCTGGTACCGGGGCGTCGCGAAACGGCTCACCACGAAGCACGAGTACCTGCGGGTCATCGACCGCTTCGAGGACATTCCCGCCACCCTGCGGGACTTCACGAACCACATCGTGATCGGCGAACCGGGCAACTGGCCCGCACATATCGCCGGGCACCCGCCGGGCGCGACGCTGACCTTCGTGTGGCTGGACCGCATCGGTCTCGGTGGCGGCGCCTGGGCGGCCGTCTTCTGCGTCGTGGTGGGCACCTCGGGGGTGCTGGCCGCCCTGATCACCGTGCGGGTGCTGGCCGAGGAGCGCCTGGCCCGGCGCGCCGCGCCCTTCCTCGTCCTCGCCCCGGCCGCCGTCTGGGCGGGCGTCTCCGCCGACGGCTACTTCACGGCCGTGGCCGCCTGGTCGGTGGCGCTGCTCGCGCTGGCCGCCACCCGCCGGGCCCGCTTCCCGGCCGTCGCGGCGGTCGGCGGGGGTCTGCTGTTCGGGTGGACCTGCTACCTCAGTTACGGGCTGGGGCTGATGGCGGCCGTCCTGCTGGCGGTGCTGGTGCTCACCCGGACCGCCCGCCCGGTGCCGTTGTTCCTGCTCGGCGCCCTCGTGGTCCCGGCGGCCTTCACGCTCGCCGGGTTCAACTGGTGGACCGCCTACCACCTGTTGGTCGAGCGCTACTACCAGGGCGCGGGCGGCGTCCGCCCGTACGGCTACTGGGTCTGGGCCAACCTGGCCTGCGCGACCCTGGCGGCCGGGCTCGCCGCCGTCGTCGGGCTGCGCCGGAGCGCGGCGGCCGCGCCCGACGCCGTACGGGCACTGCGGGGCGGCTCCGCGGCGGCCTCCCCGGAAGCGAGGCTCGCGCTGCTCGTCCTGGCGGCGCTGGCGGCGCTGCTCGCCGCCGACCTCTCCGGCATGAGCAAGGCGGAGACCGAGCGCATCTGGCAGCCGTTCCTGCTGTGGCTGCTGCCGGCGACGGCGCTGCTCCCCCGCCGGAGTGTGCGGTGGTGGCTGGCCGCGTCGGCGATTCCGGCTCTGCTGATCAACCACCTGCTGTGGACCGGATGGTGATGAGACGACAGCACGGCATTCGTGAGCGTCACTTGGTCTCCAGGTCCCGGCGACGGAAGCCCGTCAGCCCCAGCAGGATCAGTCCGGCGGCGACGGCGGTCAGGGCGAGCAGCGGGGTCCAGTCCATTCCGGCGGCCGGGAGTCGCGGCACATGGCCGAAGGGAGACAGGTTCTCCATCCAGTCCGGGAGTTGGAGGATCGGCCCCAGGTACCCGACGAGGAACGCGTACACGGGCACGATCCACGCCACCGCTCCCGCACGCGGGAACCAGCCGAAGAGCAGGACGGCCACGCCGACGGTCACCCAGAGGGCGGGGGCGTAAGCGGCGGCCGCTCCGACCAGGGCGAGGACCAGGCCGCCGTCCCCCGCCGACGCCGCGCCCGAGAGGCCGAAGCACAGCCCGGCGAGGACCAGCAGCGCCGTGCCGCCGGCCAGGGCGACGGCGACATGGCTTCCGAGCCAGCGGTTCCGGGAGAGGCCGGTGGCCAGGAGCGGTTCGGCGCGGCCGGCGCTCTCCTCGGCGCGCGGTCGCAACGCGGCCATCACCACGTACACGGCGGCGACCACCGCGACGACCACCATCACCATGGACGCGAACGACTCGGCCACGGTGGCGCCGCCGATCTTCGCCAGCGCCTCCTGGACCTGTGCGATGTCCTTCACCATGTCGGCCGCCTCGCCGAGGATCGAGCCGTACATGACGCCCATCAGGCACAGCCCGGCGCCGAAGCCCAGCAGGGTCGCCCGGTGCAGCCGCAGGGCGAAGCCGAAGGGCCGGGTGAGGGCGTCGGACGCCGTACGCCGGCCGAGCCGCGCGGCGCGCAGGCCCGCGCCGACATCGCGTCGGGTACTCAGGACGAATCCGTACGCCGCGGTCAGCGCGGCGAGGGCGAGGCAGAGCGCCAACGGCCACCACCGGTCGTCGACGAAGACGTAGGTGCGCTGGATCCAGCCGATCGGGCTCAGCCAGGACAGGGCGTCGTTGCCCACGTCGCCGGAGGCCCGCAGCACGTAGGCGGCGCCGATCGCCGCGAGCGCCATGCCCGAGGCGCCCCGGGTGTGCGCCGTGATCTGTGCGGTGACCGCGGCGATCCCGGCGAAGACGAGCCCGATCGCGGCATGGGTGAGGCCGTACAGCAGCGCCCCGCCGGCGCCGATTCCGTCGACGCCCGACGCGGTGAGGCCCAGAGCCAGCAGCAGGGCGAGCGCGAGGTTGGCCACGACGGCGAGCACCAGTGCGGAGGCGAGGTGAGCGTGGTGCCCGACGACAGTGGAGCGGACCAGTTCGGCGCGGCCGGTCTCCTCCTCGTCGCGGGTGTGGCGGGTGACGATCAGGATGCTCATCAGCCCCACCAGAACGGCCATGAAGCCGAGCATCTGGTGACCGAGCATCGCTCCGGCGGTGTAGTCGGAGAGATAGTGACGAGGGCCGGTCATGGCGAGCGCGGCCGGGCTGTCCATGGAGCCGACGGCCGCGGCGCGTTCTTCGGGAGTGGAGTACAGCGTCTTGTACTGGGCCGCCGTGGTCAGCGTGCCCAGGGTGAGGGCGAGCAGCCATACGGACATGCGGACGCGGTCACGGCGCAGTCCGAACCGGACCAGGGTCCCGGTACCGGTGAAGGCAACGGAGGCGGTCTTGGTGGGCGCGGGCCTTCCGGAGGCGTCGAGCGGCGCGACGGTGCTGGTCATCGGGGAACGCCGCCCTTCCCGCCGGTGGAGGTGGAGGGGGTCCCGTCGGAGTGCGTCGGCGCGTCGGAGGACGCGGGGTAGCCGTTGCCCGTATGGCCGTTGGACGCGAGTTCGTCGCCGTAGTGGCGCAGCATCAGCTCTTCGAGCGTCGGCGGGTGGCTGGTCAGGCTCCGGATGCCGAACTCTCCGAGCCTGCGGAGCGCGGCGTCGAGGTGCGCTCCGTCCACGGCGAAGTTCACTCTCCGGTCCAGCACTTCCAGTCCGTGCACACCGGGCAGGGCGTCGAGTCCGGTGGCCGGGCGCTCGGTCTCGGCCTCGACGGTCGTACGCGTGAGGTGGCGCATCTCGCCGAGCGTGCCCGACTGCACGGTGCGGCCCCGGCGGACGATGCTGACGCGGTCGCAGAGCTTCTCCACCTGGGCCAGGATGTGGCTGGAGAGCAGCACGGTCTTCCCCGCCGCCTTGGCCTGAAGGATGACGTCCTGGAAGACGACCTCCATCAGGGGGTCGAGGCCCGCCGTGGGCTCGTCGAGGAGGAGCAGTTCGGCGTCGGAGGCGAGCGCGGCGACGATGGCGACCTTCTGCCGGTTGCCCTTGGAGTAGGCGCGGCCCTTCTTGACCGGATCGAGGTCGAACCGTTCGATGAGTTCGTCGCGCCTGCGCCGGTCGAGGCCGCCGCGCAACTTCGCCAGCAGGTCGATGGCCTCTCCTCCGGTGAGGCCCGGCCACAGCTCCACGTCCCCGGGGACGTAGGCGAGCCGCCGGTGCAGCTCGACCGCGTCCTTCCACGGGTCCTTGCCGAGGAGTTGGGCCCCGCCGGAGTCGGCGCGCAGCAGCCCCAGCAGGATGCGGATCGTCGTGGACTTGCCGGCCCCGTTGGGTCCGAGGAAGCCGTGGACCTCACCCGCTTCGACGGCGAGGTCGAGGCCCGTGAGGGCGTGCGTCCGACCGAACGACTTGTGCAGTCCGGCGACGGTGATCGCCTTCTTCATATTCCGAAAGTACGCTTCTTTCAGAAGAGTGTGAAGTTAAGAAACCGTATGAATCGCTGGATAGAGTGGCCGAGCACGCGGGCGCACACGGGCGTCAGGAACCACAAGGACCGGGGTCGGAGCATGGATGAGCGGCGGAGAGAGAGCCGCGTGGACGGCGGCGTCGATGAGGCGGCCGTCTCCCTGTTCGTGGAGCGCTTCGCCGCCCAGTTGGTCCAGGCGGGCATGGCACGCATGCCGGCCAGGGTCTTCGCCTCCCTGCTCTCGTCGGAGCGAGGAGCACTCACCTCCGCCGAGCTGAGCGAGCGGCTGAAGATCAGCCCGGCGGCCGTCTCGGGAGCCGTCCGCTATCTCGCCCAGGTCAACATGGTCAGCCGCGAGCGGGAGCCCGGGTCCCGGCGTGAGCGCTATCGCGTGCAGGGCGACCAGTGGTACGAAGCGCTGCTGAATCGGGACACCATTCTGAAGAACTGGCAGGCCACGATGCAGGAGGGCGTGGACCGGTTCGGCCTCGACACCCCGCAGGGAAGCCGGATCAACGACACCCTGGAGTTCTTCCGGTTCCTGGAGAAAGAACTCGGGTCGATGATGGAACGTTGGGCCGCGCATCGGGCCGCGCATCGGGCCGAGCACCTCGGCGGCTGAGGAAGCACCGCCCTGCCGGGCGCTTCCTCAGCACCCGTCAGCTCACGCGCTGTTCGGCGAGGTCGAGCCAGTGCTCCACGTCGGACGGGGCGAAATGCCTGATGGCCCAGTCGACCATGCGGAGGCTCATGTGGGCCCATGCCGGCCGCAGAACGTCCTCGGGGACCGCGTCGAGGACGGCGTCGAGGTGTCGTACCACCCCTGAGTCGGCTCCCCCGCCGTGGATACCGAAACGCAGGGTGACCAGGTCGAAGCGGTGATCTCCGCGAGCGGCTCCGTCCCAGTCGACGACGCCGGTGATCGAGCCGCCGGCCGCCAGGAGGTTCCCGGGGTGAAAGTCCATGTGCACCGCGTCGTCGCCCGCCAGCCGGTCGGGGTGGTCCGCGCCGATCGCGGCGACCCGGTGTTCCAGCGCGGCGCTGCGGCGTCCGTGCCGGCGCAGGGGCTCGTGCAGGCAGTAGCCCGGCCCGTCCTGACACAGGAACAGCTCCGTGGCGGGGACGCCGGGGTGGCCGGCGAGCCGGCCCGCCTGCAACCGGTTGAGTTCGAGGGCCTGGACCAGGACGCCGTGGTCGAGGTGGTCGATCTTCGTACCGGGCAGGAGCTCCTGGACCATGACGACCGCGTGGCCGACCTGGGCCACCAGTTCGGTGGCCGGTGCCGGACAGCCTGCGTGTCGCAGCACCCGGCTGACGGTGAGCGGCCCTGCCTCCAGGTCCGCCACGCGGCTGTGCGGTCGCCACTTGAGCACGGAACGACGACGGTCCGGCCAGCGCACATAGGCGGTGCCGACCTGACCGCCCGGGCAGGGGCCGTCGAAAGTCAGACGGACACCGGTCCGCTCCCGAAGGGCGTCGAGCGTCCTGGCGGCGTCGAGGCGCTCGGCCCGCGCCCAGCGTCGCGGCGGAGAAGTCATGGATCCCATGATGGCCGCACGGTACGGGCCCGGGCTACGGCGACCGTCCCCCGGGCCGGCCTGTGGGCGCGGCCGAAGGCTGCCGCCCGCCGGGTGCGATCGGACGGCAGCCCCGCCGGACGCGGGACGAGGTCAGCTGGGGAGCCGGTCCAGGATCCAGGTGCACAGCTCCTCGGTGATGCCCGTGTGCGCGGTGGTCGTGGACGAGCAGAGGAAATCGTCGAGTTCGCTCTCCTGCGGGTCCAGGTCACCGACGTTCGCGTACAGGTCGTCCTGCTTCTCGATGTCGCGGATCGCGACCGCGCTGACCGTGGGGACGAAGCAGACCTCCTCGTGGCGCAGGTCGATCTTGCCGCCGAGCTTCTCCATCGCCCCGGAGAGGATCTTGTACGTGTGCAGGGTTCCTCCCGGCGCGCCGTCCAGTTCCGGGAAGCCGTTGGTCGCGATGGTCCTCTCGGCCTTGGGGAACCTGCGGTTCAGGTACGCGGCCGTCACGTCGTCGCCCTGGGCCTGGGTGTAGAAGGTGGTGCCGGGGTAGATCCGGTCGATGCGCAGGGCGACCTCGCCGGGCTTCACGTCCGGCAGACCGATGCCGTCGGCGCGGCCGTTGGCCACGGCGATCTTCATCGGGATCTGCGGCCAGTGGCCGACCCGGTCCAGGGCGGCCAGGAACTCCGTGCGCTCCGGGGCGACCGTGATCTTCTCGGTGTCCTTGTCGTAGTGCTGCCACAGCATCTGACGCGCGGCCGGGCTGTTCATCTGCCGCGCGAAGTCGTTCGGGAACGGGATGAAGTGCGAGAACGCCTGCACGCCGACGGGGATGGAAGCGCCGCGGTGCGGGCTGTCGTAGGAGAAGTACAGCGCGGTCCTGTGGTCCATCCGCTGCGTTTCGAGCTTGGCGAGTGCGTAGCGGGTGACGATGCCTCCCATGCTGAATCCGCCGACGACGAGACGGGTGTCGCCCACCTGCTCGGCCGTCGCCCGCAGGATGGCGGCCACCGCCGCCTCCGCGTTGTCCAGGATCGACGCGCTGCGCTCCTCGAAGCCGAGGAGGATCACGTCCCTGCCGCGACGGCGCAGCTCGCTGATGAACGGGAAGCTGCCGCTCTCCAGCCCGTGATAGAGCACGTCGAGCTTGCTCCGGCCGAGGTTGAAGCCGTCGGCCATGATCACGGGCCGGACGAGGTTGCCGTTGTTGCCCTCGCCGGGGAAGACCCAGGCGAAGCCGTTCGGCAGGGGCCATTCCTCGTGCTCCGGTACCTCGACGGGCCCGGCCGGTTCAGCGGTGAGCGGGCCGCCGAGGGTGAAGGCGCCGACATTGGGTTCGGACGTCTCTGACATCGTCGTACTCCTGGGGGAGGTGGGCGGGACGACCTCATCATGGTGGGCGGTATGGGCGTATCACTCCTGGGAGCCGGGGAGTTCACCACATCTGATGATCATGAGCGAAAAGACGTGCTCCGTGCGTCCGGGAGATGCTCCAGCACCGCTGCGGTCCCGGCCCGCGACGCCCGTTCCTGGACGCCCTGCCGCAGAAGGGCCGCGGTCACCGCCGCGGCTGGGCGAGGGTGCCCGGGCGGATCGCCTGATCGCCGAAGCGGGCCCGCGCCCGGTCGGCAGCTTGCTCGATGCGGCGCCGTTTGCCGTCCGCCGGGTCCAGGAGCAACTGCTGGACGGCGTACTGGGCATCGGTGACGTCCGCGCGAACGGTGATCGTGCGGACACGGGCGCGCTGCAGCCCGAAGCGGGAGTACAGGTCGTACGCGGCGGCGCCGAGTGCCGGCGTGTGAGCGGTGTACTCCTCCAGCGTGCGCGAGCGCTGCGTCGTGGCGCCGCCGGCGTACGAGATGTTCAGCGCGAGCCGCGCGGCGACCTGGCCGGTGGTGCGCAGCCGCAGCCCGAGACGTTCACAGAGGTCGAGCAGGGCCCGGCGGTGTGCGGCGGGGTCGAGCTCGTCGTGGCTGAACTCGTGGGAGAAACCGGTGGACTTGGGCGCCGCATCGGAGGTGACCGGGCGCGGGTCCAGGCCGCGGGCCCGTTGCGACAGTGTCACGGCGGTGGCCTTGCCGAGGATGCGCTGCAGCGTCAGCAGTGGAACGTCGAGAAGGTCGCCGATGCGGTGGAGGCCGTACTCCCCGAGCGTACGGGCGGTGGCCGGGCCGACCCCGTGGAGGGCGCCGACAGGCTTGGGACGGAGAAACGCGGCGACTGCCCCGGAGGCCGGGGCGACGACGGTGACCTGGCCGGGAGCGGTCGTGTCGGCCGCCATCGCGGCCAGCATCCGGTTCGGGCCGGCGCCGATCGTCGCGCGTAGCCCGAGGTGTGCGGCCAGGCGGAGTGCGGCCATGGTCGCCAGGCCGCCCGTGTCCCGGTCGAAGAACCGCAGGGCACCGGTGACATCGAGGTCGGCGGCGTCCGGCGGGAGGGCCTGTACCAGCGGGGTGAGATCACGCAGCAGCGCGAGGGCACGCTCGTACGTCTCCTGGCCGGCCGGGCCGAGGTCGTGGAGCTGAACGCGCAGGATGCTTCGGGCTCGGGTGGTCATGGCGCTCACCCCGCCGATCCGGGAGAGCGATGTCCCAGGCGCCGCAGGTCGGCGGAGCGGGAACCGGCGGGCCGCAGATCGCTCCAGGCGTTGAGCTTCGCCCCGGCCGTTCCGTCTTCGAGTGTCCGGCCCGCACCCGGCGTGCTGTCACCGCGGGCGGGTGTGGGGGCGGGTGTGGTGCGGCCGAGCAGGCCGAGAGCGGCTTCGGGGCCCAGGTCGCGGCGGGTGGTGGCGACTTCCTCGAGGTCCCAGGCCGCCTGCCCGACCACGGTGCGCCGGGGGCCGCGTTCCTCGACGACTCCGCGGACCAGGAGCAGTCCGGAGTGGAACACCGTGTGCGCGCAGGTGTCGTGGGAGTCCTCGAAGAACGCGAGGTCCACGAGGCCGGAGCCGTCCTCCAGGGTCACGAAGATGACCCTCTTGCCGGACGGGATCGGCGGCGTCTGGGTCGATGCCCGCACGCCGGCGACCAGCACCTGCTGTCCGCGGTGCATCGCCTGCAGGTGGTGGGCGTCGGTCGCGCCGAGCTCGGCGAGCAGGCGGTGGTGGTGTTCGAGCAGATGGCGGCTGACGTCGATGGAGAGCACGTCGATCTCGGCGCTCATCACGTCGCGGCCGGTCATCTCGGGCAGCCCGGCAGGATCGCCCGTGTGCGTCTCGTCGCCGAGCGGCAGTTGGCCGTCGATCGCGGTCCGGTTGCGTGCGGAGCGGTGCAGCTCGGTGGCCTGCAACAGCAGATCCCGCCGGGTCAGCCCGCCTTGCAGCGGAGCGAGAGCTCCGATCTTGATGAGGCGCTGGGCGAGAGGCAGGGACGGGCGGGCGCGCAGCCACAGATCCTGCAGCCCGGCGTACGGCTGCCCGGCTTCGATGCGGGCGCTCTCCGCCTCGGTGATCCCGCGCACCGTGGACAACGCGAGCCGTACGCCCCAGCCGTTCGCGGTCGGCTCGACGCTGTGTGCGCTGCGGGAGGTGTTGACGTCGACCGGCAGGATCGCCACTCCGAACTGCTTCGCGTCCTGGACCAGGACGCGGGGCGCCCACATGCCGGGGTCGTGCTGGAGCAGCCCGGCGAAGAACGCGGCGGGGTAGTGCGCTTTGAGCCACGCCGACTGGACGGCCGGGACCGCGAAGGCCACGGCGTGCGCGCGGCAGAATCCGTACGCCCCGAACTCCTTGACGATGCCCCAGACTTCGCCGATCACGTCCGGGGTGTAGCCGAGCTCGCCGGCGCAGCGGCGAAACCACGCCTCCACCTTCGGCAGCCGCCCGGCGTCGGCGAGGGCGCGGCGCGCGACGTCCGCGGCAGCACGGTCGCAGCCGGTCATCGTGGCCAGGATCATCATGATCTGCTCGTGCCAGATCACCACCCCGTACGTGTCGTCCATGATCGGCACAAGATCGGGGTGGGGATAACGCGGCTCCTCGACCCCGTGCCGGGCGGCGATGAACTTCGCGGGCATGCCCCCGGCGACCGGGCCGGGCCTGAAGAGGCTGATGTCGGCGATCACGTCCTGCATGTGCCGTGGCTGGAGTCTCGCGATGAGATCCTGCTGTCCTGGGCTCTCGAGCTGGAAGCAGCCCAGCACCTTGGTACTGCGGATCAGTTCGAAGGTGGACTCATCGGCGAGGTCGACGTGGTCGGGACTGTCGAGGTCGATGTGCCGTCCTGTGGTGCGCCGGATCTCGGCGACCGAGTGCGCCATCGCCGACTGCATGCGCACGCCGAGGACATCGAGCTTCAGCAGGCCGAGGTCCTCGACATCGTGCTTGTCGGCCTGCACCGTCGGATACGCGCCTCCCGGAGCGGGCTGCACCGGGAGGCGGCCGAGCAGGCTCGCGTCGGAGAGGATCACGCCGCACGGGTGCATGGCGAAGCCGCGCGGCAGGGCGTCCAGGCCCTCGGCCAGCTCCCACAGCGGACCGTACTGGTCGGCCTCGGCCGCGAGCTGCCGCAGTTCGGGCAGCTCGGACAGGGCGGAGCCGATGTCGCACGCGCGGATGTGCGGAAAGCTCTTGGCGATCCTGTCGACGGTCTGCGGGCGGATGCCGAGCGCGAGCCCCGTATCGCGCAGGGCGTGACGGGCGCGGTAGGTCTCCGGCATCCCGGTGACCGCCACACGCTCGGAGCCGAACCGTTCGAAGATCCGGTCGTAGACCTCCAGGCGCCGGTCGGACTCGACATCGAGGTCGATGTCGGGCAGGGCGGTGCGGCGCTCGCTGAGAAAGCGTTCGAACAGGAGCCGGTGCGAGAGCGGGTTGGCCGTGGCGATGAAAAGGCTGTGGTTGACCATGGACCCGGCACCGGAGCCGCGGGCCGCGACCCGGATCCCCATGGACCGCACGTCCGCGACGACCTGGGCCACCGCGAGGAAGTACGCCTCGTATCCGCGGCGCTCGATCACCCCGAGCTCGTAGCCGAGCCGGTCCATCGCCCGTACGTCCCGGTCGAGGCCGCGGGCGGTCATCCCGGCCTCGCTGCGCTGCCGCAGCAAACGCATCCCGTCCCCCGGCCGGGTGCCGGCTCCCACCACGTGCGGCTCGGGGAAGTGTGCCCGTCCCAGGCCGAGGTCGCGCACCGGGTCCACCGCGCACTGCTCGGCGGTAGCCGCCGTCTCCTCGATCAGACGCCGCCCTCGGCCGGCCGGGGCGCTCGTGGCCGCGGCCACCCGCTCCGCCACCTCGGCCATCTCGGCCCCGGACTTCAGATACCGCTCGCCCGGGTCGAGCGGTCCACGCTGCGGGATCGGACGCAGCAGCCGGGCGGCGTCCAGCACGTCGGCCAGGCGGTGCTGCTCGCGCCGCTCGTACCGCACCGCGTTGGTGAGCACCGTCGGGATGCCGAGCCGGTCGCCCAGAGCAAGGGTGTGCGCGGCCAGCCGCACCGATCCCGCGCCCAGCCCGGACAGGCCGTAGGCGACCGCCTCCAGCCGGAGAAGTCCTCGGCCCGCGACCTCCCGCCACGGGAGGAGCAGCCTCTCCGCGACGTCCGGCCGCCCGGCGGCCAGCGCACGTACAGGCTCGGAGGCCGGCCCGAGAATCGCCACCACATCCTCGCCCAAGCCCTCCCGCAGCGCCTCCCACGAGGCGACCGGAAAGCCGTCGACCGGATGCGCGTAGGCCGCGGAGACGAGACGGCAGATACGCGCCCACCCGCTCACGGAACCTGCCAGCAGCGTGATCCTCAGGCGCGGCTCCGCCACGTGCCCACCACCGCGGACCGGTGTGCGCGAGCGGCGAGGAGTCTTTGCCGTGTCGAACGCCGGGACGGCGAGATCCACCCCGAAGATCGGGCGCACCCCGGCGCTCAGGCACGCCTTCGCGTGCCGCACGGCGCCGGTGACACTGTCCCGGTCAGTCAGCGCGAGCGCACCCATGCCGAGCTCCGCCGCCCGGCGCACCAGGTCCTGCGGATGCGAGGCACCGTAGCGGGCGGAGAACCCGGAAGCGACGTGGAGATGCGTGAAAACAGCCATCGCGCACCTCCGAATCTGCTCTGGCACCCCCTGCTCGTCTGGCGTCCCGCTGTCAGAACGTTGCATCCGATCCATTCGCACAATAGTTCGATAGGGCAGTTTCAGCCAACCGATCTTGACGTGGCGAGAAGCCACCCTCCCGTGAGAGTGCGCCTCGATCGAACGCACGGAACCGACGCGGCGGGACACCGGCGCCGACTTCAGCAGCACGTCGAGCACGCGGGCCGCACGCGGCCTCCGTCTACCTGCCTACCTGTCGACCCTGCCCACACCCTTCGATATTCGCTCGAACGTTCGAATAATTCAAGCCAGGCACTCTCGACGGGGGCACGCCGGGCAGGGGCCGGGCGGGGGAGGCGCCCGGGGCGGCGAAGCAGCCACCGAGGCGAGCCCGGACCGGGAGCCGGGGGCGGGAGCAGGGAGCGGGAGCCGGGAGCCGGCGGCCGGAATTCCTTGATATCCGCTTGAACCGCGCAATCAGGTGGGCAGCAGATGACCAGCACCCACGATGATCGAATTCGGTGACCGAAAATCATTGCTTGTGGTCCGGGTCACCTCGGGATAGCGTCGCATCCCGTTCCACGCTCTGGGCCGTCCGGCCCGAACTCCGACGCCGATCGAGCGGTCTCGGCGAATGTCGATCACATCCTCGGCAAAGAACGCGAAGCGCACCGAGCACGCCAGACATGCCAGGCACGCGAAGAGAAATGTACTCAACCTCTGGAGCGGAGGACTGTACATCTTGCGATCTTCCTTCAGCCCCGCCGAAAAGGAATTCGGCGGAAATACGGACTCCCGGGCCAGGTCCCGCGTCGACCCCACCGAAGAGCGGAAGAACTTCGAGGAACGCGGCTATCTGGTCCTCCCCGCGCTCCTGCCCCCTCCGCTCCTGGCACGTCTGGTGCCCGAGGTGGACCGGTGGATGGACGAGGGGCTGCGCGACCGCTCCATCGCCTGCAGTACCGGTCCGGAGGCGGGAGCCCGCCCCCCGGTGCTGGAGCTGGAGCTCCCCGCCCACGGCGAACTGCTGGCGCATCCGCCCCTGATGGCCGTTCTGGCCGACGTCATGGGCGGTGCGTTCGCCCACCACCACCTGCACAGCCAGCGGCAGGGGGCCGGGGACTCCGGCAAACCATGGCATCACGACCATGAACCCAACGACCTCGGGGACAGGTCGTTACCGATGGTGCACGCGCTGCACTACCTGGGCGGGCTGGACGAGGCGGTGGGCAGCCTCGCCGTGCTGCCCGGATCGCACCGCGAGGACGTGCCCAAGGACTTCCGCGCCGCACTCGGCACGACCGCGCTGCCCGGGGAGGTGGTGATCGACCGGCTGCCGCCCGGTTCGACGGTTCTGATCAACTCGGCGGTCTTCCACGCCCGCCGCCCCGCGCTGTCCCCCGTGGCCGGACGCAACCGGTACTTCGTCGACGCCTCCTACTGCCGCACCGGTGCGCGGTGGCGGCCGGTGAAGCCGTATTGGCGGTACATGCTCGCCCGGGCCAGGGAACTGGACCTCGACCGCGGCCAATGGCCGGAACTTTTCGATGAGCGGCACTTCACGGAGTTTCCGGGAGCGGGGGGACGATGACGACTGTGGGAAGATCTTCCATGAGCGCTGTGGAAGCCGTCGCATTCTCCGAAGTTCTGCGTGTTTATGGGCGGGACCATCCGGCAGACCGTCCACACCGGGCGAACACCAATGAGGACGGTGAGGAGAATCTGCGCCGGGCGCATTCCCTGTTCGGTTCCTGGTATCGGATCGAACTCGGCCGGGCCGATATTCTCTGCGTGGTCCTCCCCTGGCACACCGGTGAAGGCGGTGCGCGTGAACTGGTGCCGAGAGAGGGTTTGACGGTCGGTCGCGCCGCGGATCTGATCCGTGCCGATCCGGCCGGATACACCGAGGCCAATCCGGTCTGCGCGGCGAAGCTCGACCGGTTCTCCCGTGCCCCGTTCACGGCGGTCTACCTCAGCGCCCGCCCGGTGGACCACCCGGACTACTCCGACGTACGGGCCCGGGAGGGACTCATCCACCTCGACGGGCTGCACCGCATGGTCGGGTGGGAGGTCGCGGGGCGGCTGGGCGGTGGGACCGCCGTGACGGCCTACCTGGCGGCCGAGAGCCTTCCCGCCTGCCTGGGGACCCCCCGCGAAGGGAAACCGGTATGACGACGTCCGCCGCCAGCCCCCGGTCCTTGACGCCGGTACCCGCCGACGCGCCACCGGGCCGCACGACGGTACCGGCCACGGACACCTCCACCCTGTGCGGGCTCCTGCACCGGGCCGAGCGGCTCCACCCGCACCGGCCGGCCTTCACGGACCACACCCGGGTGATCACGTACGCGGAGCTGGGGGCCGGGGCCGACCGGGTCGCCGCCGGACTCCGGCGGGCGGGCATCGGACCGGGCGACCGGGTGGCGGTCCTGGGCCGCCGGGACAGCCTGCTGTTCGTGCTGCTGCACGGAGTGCTCCGCGCGGGTGCGGCCGTGGTGACGCTCGACACGGCCTGGAGCGCGGAGGACCGGCTGCGCAGGCTGGCGGCCGTACGCGCCGCCGGCGTGCTCACCACCACCGCGCTGTCGGACGAGGAGGTCCGGGCCGTGTCGGCCGCCGGGGTCCGGTACGTCGAACGCGCCGACCCCGACGTCCTCCTCGCCGCACCGTTCGAACCGCCTCCACCGGACCGTCCCGCTCCTCGCGTCGGAAGCGACGATCCCGCCTATCTCTCCTTCACCTCGGGCTCGGGCGGCGAGCCCAAGGCCGTCGTCGTCACCCACGGCAACGCGGTGCACTACGCGCTGGCGCTGCGCGACAGGCTGGAGCTCACCGAGGCGGACGCGCCGTGCGTCGCCCACCTCACCACGCTCGCCGCCGACCTGGGGCACACCAGCTGGCTGCTGGCTCTCGCCACCGCCGGGCGCACCCATGTGGTCGGCGACGAGCACGCCAGGGATGCCCCCGCCTGCTGGGCGGCGCTGCGCGAAGCGGGGTGTTCGGTCGTGAAGACGACCCCCTCCCACATGGCGGAGCTGTGGAGGGACCGCCCGGATCCGGCGCGCGGGACGGCTCCCTACCGCCCGGGGACGCTGATCCTCGGCGGTGAGGCCCTCCCCCGGTCCCTGGGCGCCTCGTTGCTGCACGACGAGGGGGTCCACCGGCTGCTCAACCACTACGGCCCGACCGAGACGACGGTCGGGGCGGCCTGTTTCCTCGCCACATCGGCCGGGGAACTGCCGGAGGACGAGGAGACGGTCCCGATCGGCACGCCGCTGGGCGAGGCGACCCTCGACCTGCTCGACAGCGCCGGGTCCCCCGTCGCCGACG
Organism: Streptomyces sp. NPDC026589; assembly: GCF_040638385.1. NCBI lineage: Bacteria > Bacillati > Actinomycetota > Actinomycetes > Kitasatosporales > Streptomycetaceae > Streptomyces > Streptomyces sp. NPDC026589. The sequence goes on along the minus strand of NZ_JBEZYG010000005.1, from coordinate 83,391 downwards.
GCGAGTCCGGCCACCTCCACATCGGGGGACGCGGCGTCAGCGCCGGGTATTTCGGCCGCCCCGAGCAGACGGCACGGCGCTTCGTCCCGCACGGAGGGGTCCGTACGTACCGCACCGGCGACCTCTGCCGACGGCGTCCCGACGGGCAGCTCGTCTTCCTCGGCCGGCTGGACCGGCAGACCAAGATCCGGGGCTATCTGGTCGACCCCGCCGAGGTCGAACACCTCGTCCGGCAGGTCCCCGGCGTCGAGCGCTGCGCCGTCGTCGTACGGGCCACCGCCACCGGCAACCGGCTGCTGGCCGCCGTCCTGCCCGCCGACGGCCCGGTGGAGGAGCACCGCCTGCTCGACGCCGTGCGTGCGCACCTCGGCGGCCGCCTGCCCGCGTACTCCGTGCCCCGGCCGCTCATCGTGCTCAGGGAGTTCCCCCTCGGCCCCAACGGGAAGCTGGACACCCCACGGCTGGCGGCCGCCCTCGACGCCGTGCTGGCCGGACGGGCCGGGGACCCGCCGTCTCCCGGGCCCGAAGTGCCGCCCCTGGCACAGGAGATAGCGGAGCTCTGGGCCGAGGCCCTGGGCCTGCCCGCGGTGGATCCGGACGCCGACGTCCTGAAGCTGGGCGGCGACTCCATACTCGCCATGCGCACGGTCTCCCAGCTCCGCCGCCAGGGGCACCACGCCGCCTACGCGGACTTCTACCGCCACCCCACCTCCCGGCGTCTGGCGGCCGCCGTACGCGCGACGGCGCCGCGGGCCGCTGCCGAAGAGCCCGGCACGGACCTGCCCGGCGGGCCCGGCGCGCTCGCCCCCGCCCAGCGGTGGTTCTTCGGCCAGGGCGTCGACAACCCCCGCCACTGGAACCAGTCGGTGCTGCTCCGCTGCGCGAGGAACGTCGACCCGGCCGCCCTCGTCACCGCGGCGGCGGCCGTGGTGGGGCGTCACCCGGCGCTGCGCCGCCCCGTCGGCCCGCACGGGCCGGGGGCTCCCCGGCCGTTGGACGAGCTGGATCCCGTCAGCTTCTCCCACGTCCGGCGCCCCGGGAACGTCGCGGAGGAGATCGCGGCCCTGGGGACCGAACTGCAGCGGAGCCTCGACCCCGAGGCCGGCCGTCTCATCCGCTTCCACCTCTTCTCGGGCGGTCCGGGCACCGACGACCGGCTGGCGCTGATCGCCCATCACCTCGTCGTCGACGGGCTGTCGTGGCGCGTCATCCTCGACGACCTGGCGCATGCCTACCGCGCCGCGCTGTCGGGCCGGCCGCCCGGTCTGCCGCCCGCGGCCGACTTCTACCGGTGGGCCGCGAGCAGGCCCGAGCAGGCGTTGCCGGTAAACCCCTTCCCGATCGGCGGCCCGGACACCCGGCCGCCGGGGGGCCGGTCCGACTCCCCTCCCCCGCCGGGGACGGTGAGCTGGGGCCTCGACGAGGAGGCCACCGCCCGGCTCGTCGAACGGTACGGAGGTTCCCGGCGGCTGGAGGCGCTGCTGTTCACCGCGTTCGCGGACGCGGTGACCCGCGAGGCGGACCGGGGCGGAGCCGGGGGCCCCGGCCGGCTCCGCGCCGCACGGACGCTCGTCGAGGTGGAGACGCACGGCCGGGACACCGGCGGCGAACACCTCGACACCGTCGGCTGGTTCACCGCGATCACCCGGGTGAGCGCCGGCCCCCCGGCCACGGCGGCCGGCGCGGAGCCCGACGCCAGAACCGCTGGGCCCGGCGCAGGGATCGCGGCGCGTGTCTCCGGGGCGGAGCGCCGGCTGCGCCGTGCGCGCCTGCTGCCGATGGACATCGGCGGACCGCGTCCCGAGGCCGCCTTCAACTTCCTGGGTACGTTCCGGCTTCCGGCCGAGCCGACTCTGGGCTGGTACCCCGCCGCGGAGCAGGTGGGCACCGCACGGTGTCCCAGCGGCGATCCGGTGTACCGGCTGCGGCTGACGGCCCGCATCGTCGAGGGCAGGCTGGTGACCGACCTCGTACACGCCCGGCCGGATGTCCCCGACACCGAGGCCGACGGGGTCATGGCCGGGTTCGCCCAGGTGGTCGCGGCCACGGCCGCCGCCACGGCGCCCCGCCCGGTCCGGCTCGCCCGCTCCACCTCCGGTCAGCCCCTCCACCCGGGGACACCCCCCTCCACGCCCTCGTCCCCCGCGGTCCGCGTGGTGCGCGAACCGGCCCGCGTACTGCTCACCGGGGCGACGGGCTATGTGGGCGGGCACCTCCTCGACGCCCTGCTGGAGCGCGGCGCGCAGGTCACCTGTCTGGTACGCGGAGAGCGCGACCAGGACGCCGCCGGCCGGCTGCGCCGTGCCTCGCCCGGTCTGCGGGTGGTGGCCGGGGACATCGGCCGCGAAGGGCTGGGCCTCTCCGCGGCCGGGCGTGCCCTCGCCCGGGACGCGCAGGTCGTGGTCCACGCCGCCGCCGACGTCCGCCTGGTCGCCCCGCCCGAGGAACTGGAACGCGTCAACCACGACGGGGTGCGGCGGCTGCTGGCCTGGATCGACGCCGAGGCCATGGGCGGGGTCCGGTTCCACCACATCTCGACGCTCGCCGTGGCCGGCGGGATCGACCCGGCGGCCCCCGACCGCCGGTTCAGCGAGGCCGATCTGCGCATCGGCCAGCACTTCCGCACCCCGTACGAGCGGTCCAAGTTCCTCGCCGAGGAGGCGGTCCGCGCCTGGGCCGCCTCCGGCCGCCGCTGCCACATCCACCGGAGCGGCCACGTCGCCGCCCACAGCCGCACCGGCGCGTTCCACGGGGGGATCGCCACCAACCGCGTCTACCAGACCCTGCGCGGCTATCTGCTGGCCGGAGCCGCCCCGCGCCTGGAGGGGGCGACGTTCGCCTTCAGTCACGTGGACACGGTGGCCGCCGGGATCGCGGCTCTGGCCCTGTACGCGGACGCGGCCCCCGGGGCCCACCATGTCGAGACCCCGCACCAGGTCGGCCACGACGAACTGGTGGGCTGGATAAGGCGGTCCGGCCACCGGATCGTGCTGCGCGACGCGAAGGACTTCGCAGCCGCGCTGGACCGGGCGGAAGGCGACCACCCCGAAGAGGTCCGGCTGGCCGCAGCCTGGAGTCTGCTGGAGGACCGCAACGTCCGGACCGACTCCTCGCACACCCTTGCCGTACTCGACCGGCTGGGGGTCCGGTTCACCGCCCCGACGCCCCGGTGGTGGGCCTCCGCGCTGGCCTGGGCCACCGAGTCCGGCTTCCTGCCCCGGCCCGACCTCGCCGGCCACTGAGCGCACGTACCCCCGTCACGGGCCGCAGGCTCCCGCCGCAGGCCCCCGAACCGTGAGGTGAACCATGCCCCGGCTGTCACCCGTACTGAAGCAGGCCACTCCCGTCACCGCCGTCCGAGGGGAAGGGCTGTACCTCTACGACGCGGAGGGGCGACGCCACCTCGACTTCACCGCGGGCGTCGGCGTGACCAGCACCGGCCACTGCCATCCGCGGGTCGTCGAGGCGGTTCGCGAACAGGCGGGCCGGCTGATCCACGGCCAGTACACGACCGTCCTGCACGAACCGCTGCTCACCCTGACCGAACGCCTGGGCGAGGTCCTGCCCGAGGGCCTGGACACCCTCTTCTACGCCAACTCCGGGAGCGAGGCGGTGGAGGCGGCGCTGCGCCTCGCCCGGCAGGCCACCGGGCGCCCGGGTGCCATCGTCTTCGACGGGGGCTTCCACGGCCGGACCATGGGCGCCGCTTCCCTGACCACGGCCGGCTCCCGCTTCCGGGCGTGCACCGGCCCGTTGATGCCGGGCGTCGCGGTCGCGCCCTTCCCGCACGCCTTCGAGCTCGGCCTGGACGAATCCGCCGCGGTGGAGTACGCCCTGCGGGGCCTCGACCGGGTCCTGGCCACCACCAGCGCCCCGGAGGAAACCGCCGCGTTCGTCGTGGAGCCCGTACTGGGCGAAGGCGGTTACGTTCCCGCCCCCGACGGCTTCCTCGCCGGACTGCGCGAACGCGCCGACCGGTACGGCATCGTCCTCGTCCTCGACGAGGTGCAGTGCGGGTTCGGCCGCACCGGGCGGTTCTGGGCGCACGCGTACGAGACCGGGGCCGCGACCCCCGACATCCTGGTGACGGCCAAGGGCCTGGCGAGCGGTTTTCCCCTCTCGGCGATCGCCGCGCGCGCCGATCTCATGAGCCTCGCCCGTCCCGGCTCCCACGGCGGTACGTACGGGGGGAACGCCGTCGCCTGCGCGGCCGCCCTCGCGACCCTCGACGTCATCCGCGACGAGAAGCTGGTCGCCAACGCGGCCGAGCAGGGCATGCGGCTCGCCCGCGGCCTGCACACCGTCGCGGCGCGGACCCCGGCCGTCGCCGACGTCCGCGGGCGTGGGCTGATGCTGGGCAGCGAGTTCCGCCGGCCCGACGGGTCACCCGATCCGGAGACCGCGCGCAGGGCCCAGCAGGCCGCCGCCGAACTCGGCCTGTTGCTGCTGACCTGCGGGGTCTGGGGGAACACCGTCCGGATGATCCCCGCCCTGACGGTCACCGGCGAGCAGATCGACGAGGCGCTCACCCTCTGGTCGAAGGCCGTGGCGGCCGCCGTCCGGGTACAGGGCTGAACAGCACGCGCCGCGGTATCGGTCCGGGCCCCCACCCGGTGCGGGGCCGGACCGGCACGACGTACAGGACAGCGAAAGGGACCCCGATGGAGAACGCTTCACGTATCAACGCGCCCACCCCCTCCGGGGCTTGGGACACCAGCAGGCTCAAGGCCGGGCACGAGGTGTGGCGCCTGGCACCGACCGAGCGGGACCGCGCCCGGCTGTGGTCGGCCGCCGGCGGCCCGGGGAGGGAGCCCGACCCGGTCTGGGAAGACCTGCGCGCCCGCATCCGCACGGGGCTCGACGCCTTCGGGTTCACCCTCGTGCGGCAACTCTTCCCCGCCGGCGCCGTCGCGGACGTCCGCCAGGAGGCGGACGTCACCGAGCGGGTCTCCCGGCTCGTCCGGGACTTCGGCGAGATCGTGCCGCAGAACGGTGCGGGGGATGTGACGCAGGTGCTGCGGCACCGGGAGGGGGACCCGGACGAGATCGCCTTCCACTGCGACACCTGCGACCTCCTCGTCCTGCTCTGTCTGCGGCCGGCCGCCCGGGGCGGCGCGACACGTGTGGCCGGAGCGCCGTACATCCACGACGTCCTCGCCGCCGAACGCCCGGACGTGCTGGAACTCCTCGGCCAGGAGTGGCACTTCGACCGCTCCGGCCGCGCGGGCAGCCAGCTCGTCCTCACCCCGATCCTCACCACCGGACCGGACGGCGCCGTCACCTGCTACTACCAGTCCCGTACGGTGCGGGCCTCCGCCGGACGCGACGGGCGCCCCCCGCTCGACGCCGCACGTGCCGAGGCACTGGACGTCCTGGACGAGGTCCTCAACCGCCCGGAGACCGCCTACCCGGTCACCCTGACCTCCGGAGACCTGTTGATCATCCGCAACAGCCGTGTCATGCACGGCCGTTCCCCGTTCACCGACGGCCCCGAACCGCACCACCGGCGGGTCCTACGCCTGTGGCTGGACGAGGTGGCGGCGTGAGTGGCGCCGTGAGTGGTACGGCAGTCGTCACCGGAGCGGGAAGCGGGCTGGGCCGTGCCGCCGCCCTGGCGCTGCTCGGCCGGGGCTGGAACGTGGTGCTGGCGGGCCGGCGTCCCGACGCCCTGGACGGGACCGCTGCCCTTTCCCCGGCCGGGGACGAGCACGCTCTCGCCGTCTCCACCGACATCACCCGCCCCGACGAGGTCGCGGCGCTGTTCCGTGCCGCCCGCAACCGGTACGGGAGGGTCGATCTGCTCTTCAACAACGCCGGAGCCCCGGCGCCCCGCGTCCCCGTGGCCGAGGTGGCCCTCGACGACTGGAACCGGGTGCTGGGCACGATCGTCACCGGCACGTTCCTCTGTTCACGGGAGGCGTTCCGCGTCATGTGCGAGCAGAACCCCTCCGGCGGACGGATCATCAACAACGGTGCGCCGTCCGCGTACGCACCCCGCCCGCACTCCGCCGCCTACACCGCGGCGAAGCACGCGGTCCTCGGTCTGACCCGCTCGCTCTCCCTGGACGGCCGCGCCCACAACATCGCCTGCGGTCAGCTCGACGTGGGGAACGTGGAGCCCCCGGACGGTGCCCCGCAGCCCCCCGCACGTCAGGCCGACGGCAGCAAGGCGGTGGAGGCGACGCTGCCGGTGTCCCACTTCACCGACGCCCTCCTGCTGATGGCCTCCCTGCCCCTCTCCACCAATGTGCAGTCCCTCACCGTCCTCCCCACCACGATGCCCTTCGTCGGCCGTGGCTGAGCACCCTGCGACAGGCGGACGGCCTCGGCCACGCCGGGTTCCACCCCGCCCCCGTTCATCCCGTCGTACGACGTGCTCCCCGATACTCCCCGCCCCTCGACCGAAAGAGGCGAACATGCTCGGTGAGACCGCACGCACCTGGCTGCAACGCTGGGACCAGCAGCAGGAGCGCTACAGCCCGGACCGGGAGGAACGCTTCCAGGTCGTCATCGACATCGTCGGCCGGTCCCTCGACCGGAGCGGGGCGGCCGCCCGGCCGCTCCTGGTGGACCTGGGCTGCGGCACCGGCTCGCTGACCACCCGGCTGGCCCGCGCCTTCCCGCACGCCGACACCGTCGGCGTCGACGCGGACCCGCTTCTCCTGGGCCTCGCGGAGGAGGCCGTCACGGGCACGGACATCCGCCTCCTGGCGCGCGACCTCACCGCACCCGGCTGGGCCGACGACATCGCACCGGCGCCCTGGGACGCGGCCGTCTCGTCCACCGCGCTCCACTGGCTCGCCCCCGACGAACTCACCGTGCTCTACCGCACCCTGGCCGCCCGGCTGCGTCCCGGCGGCGTCTTCGTCGACGCCGACAACCGCAGGCCCTCCGCCGACCCGGAGCTGATCGACATCGCCCGTCACGTCCGGGCCCGCCGCGCCCACCGGACGGGCCGTCAGGGCAGCGAGGCCTGGGCGGGCTGGTGGAAGACGTTCCTCTCCGCCCCGGAACTCGCCCCGCTCGCCGAGGCCCGGGCTCGCTCGCCGATCGCGCACCGCACCTTCAGGCAGCCCAACGGCCTGACGACCGCCGCCCAGACGGCGCTCCTCCGCGAAGCCGGTTTCAGCGGTGCCGCCACCGTCTGGCAGTGCGGCGACGACAGCGTCCTGGTGGCCGTCCGCTGATCCGGTGATCCGCTGAGCCGGTGAACAGCCACCGGGCCGGCCGGGCGGGGTCACGGGTGTGGCAGTACGGGACAGGGTTCACCGTGGTCAGGACGTGGGGCGGGGCCGGAGAGGATTCTCCGGCCCCGCCCCACGTCCTGGCCCCGCACCGGGCCGGGCGTTCTCCCGCTACTCGGTCAGATCCGCCCGCGCGCCAGTCGGGTCAGCGGGCCCGTCGGAGGCCTGGCCGTCGAACGGCCGATGGCGAACGCCGCCCCGGCGACACCGGCCACCCCCGCCGCGGCTCCGGCGGCGACCGCCTTGCGGTGCTTGACGACGGTCCAGGCCGTGGTCGCCGCGCCAGCCGCCTTCGCCACGTTGGCGGTCACGGCGTGCTGCCCGCTCTGGAGACCGGCGGCAGCGGCACGGCCGACGCGGCGGGTGGTCTCACCGGCCGCCCGGGCGCTGTCCGAGACCGCGTCCTTGGCGCCCCCGGCGGCGTCCTTGGCGCCCCCGGCCGCGGACAGCGCCTCGTCGGCGGTCGCGTCGGCCCGCTTGCCGGCCCTCTCGGCCGTGGCATCGACCGACTTGCGGGCCGATGCCGTCTTGCGGGCGGTCGTGGTCCTGCCCTTGTCCGGAGTCGAGTTCTTCGCGTCCTTGTCGTCAGTCATGGGTTCCTCCTTGCCTTGGGTACTGCGATGAAACCTGGGCTCTGCCCGCTCACGCGCCGTCGTGCGGCAGCAGTGTGCCGAGCGGTCCGAGGTCGAGATTGAGGTCGTCCATCGTCAGGTCGTAGCGGTCGCACAGCTCCGTCATGCGTTCGTGCAGGATCATCAACGTCATGCCGATCCGCTCCTCCTGGGGCTCGCTCAGGTCGCCCTGGTCGACGCGGTGGATCGCGGTGCGCTCCATGAGCTGACGGAGCAGTTCGACGATGGTGAGCACCAGCTTGATGAGATCCCGCTCCACGGTGTCCGGGTCGGTGTGCAGGCGCTGGGCCGCCGTCGAGGGACCGCTGTCGTCCGGCTGCGCGGGGCTGAGCCCGAACGCCCGGGCCGCCGCGCGTGCCACCTCTTCGGCCGCTGCGGAGGGCACACCACCCCCACCTCGCGCGCGGTCGTCCTCGGTCATCGTGTCCACCTCCTCCGCCTCCTCGCCCGTCGGCATGCTTCCCCGTACGCGACCGGGGGCGGGCTCACCACGGCCCCGGCTCCTCACCGGTGATCGACCGGATCACCGCTCGCAGATTGATGTGCACGAGGTCCACGTCGGCGATGGACAGGACGAGGTCCCCGGTGAGCACGGCCCCGCCGTTCAGCAGCCGGTCCAGGAGATCGATCAGCGCGACGGGCGGGCCGCCCCGGGGTCCGGTCTCGCCGAGAACGCCGCCGATGATGTCCGTGCTCACCGTGGGCCACCACCGTCCGCGCCCTCCGCCACCAGGGCCGTGGCGAACGAGTAGGGCGCCCACGGCCCGGTCACCTCGATGGCGACCCCGGGGGTGCCTTCGGCCAGTGCGGAGAGATCCCGGTGGAGCCGCGCCATGTGTTCCCGGGGCACGAGGTAGGCCTCGTTGGCGACGTTCACCCCGGCCCGGGCGGCGAGCTGCCCCTGCTGCGGGCGGTGCACCGCCCGTGAGGCCGCCACTCCGTCGGCCAGCCGCGCGGCCCGGGCGGCCAGGTCGGAGGCCGCCCGGTAGACGTCCTGGCTGTCGCGCTGCTGCGCCTGACGCTGCCGGAGATAGGCGCGGCCCGCTCCGTCACCCGACGGCGCAGCCGCGGCCGGTGCCGTCGCGGTGGCCGTACGGGGATCGGCGTAGACCTTCACGCCCAGCTCGACGTGGCCCTCCAAGCGGCCCAACAGCTCCTGGAACTCGCTGCGTTGCCTGACCAGCATGTCGGCCACCCGGGTGTCGTCCAGATAGACCGTGGCCAGCCGCATCGGCAGGACGGAGGTCTCCGCGAACGCGGCGTCCACCACGGCGTGGTGGGCCCGGGCCACGGCTTCGAGCCGGTCCAGGTCCTCCATCTGCGCGGTGAGTCCCCGCTCGCTGAACGTGTCCGCCGGCACGGGGGAGACGAGTGCGCACAGCCCGCCTCCGCCGACGGGGCGCAGCGGCCGGCCGTCCACGCCCGGCAGCCGGGCGGCGAGCCCGTCCAGGGCGGGGCCCGCACGGCCGACGGCGTAGACGTAACTCATCTCTCCGGTGCCTTCGCCCGGAACATGGACGGTTGCGTTCGGTCCGCTGTTCATCGTTCCTCCTCCTGTTCCGCCGGGGCGGCCCGGTCTCCGGCCGCCCCGGCGCCCGGGATCCCGGCCGTCGACCGCAGGTGGGCCAGTTCGGCACGCAGCCGCTCGTTCTCGTCGGCCAGCGCGTCGTGCCCGGGACCGGCCTCGGTCCCACGCGTGGGGCGGGCCCGTGAGGAGAGCGAGGGATCGTGCTCCCACCAGTCGATGCCCATCTCCTTGGCCTTGTCGACGGAGGCGACGAGCAGGCGGAGCTTGATGGTGAGCAGCTCGATGTCGAGCAGGTTGATCTGGATGTCACCGGCGATGACGATGCCCTTGTCCAGCACCCTTTCCAGGATGTCGGCGAGGTTGGCCGACGAGCCCTGTTGCCCGTATGCCGGGCCGGCCCCTCGGGGCGGGGCCGGCATCCGGCCGGCGAGTGAATCGGACACGGTGTCTCACGCCTTTCCGTACGGTGTCGGTGCGGCTCTGTGCGCGGGCCCGGTCACCGGTCGGCGGTGGCCTGACGGCGTCGGGAGCGCCGGGCCGGCCGCGGCTCCTCTTCCGTCTCCTCTTCCGTCTCCTCGGCCGCGGCTTCGTCGCCCTGGTCCCCGGCGTCCTCGTCGTCTGCGGGCTCCTCCGCCGGTTCGTCCAGCTCGTCCGCCGGCTCTACGTCCTCGTCTTCCTCCTCCTCGTCGCTCTCCTCGTGGTCTTCCTCGTCGCCGAACTCCTCGTCCCGCGGCTCTTCGTCCTGCGGTTCTTCGTCCTGCGGTTCTTCGTCCTCGTACGCGAGGTCGTCGTCCTCGTCAGGGAGCTGCTCGTCCTCGGACGGCTCGTCTTCGGACGGCTCGTCGGGGGCGCCCTCGTCGGATGCGGAGCCCTCGTCGTTCCGGGACTCCTCCTCGTCCAGCGCCTCGTCATGACTGAGGACGACCTCTCCGTCACGGATCTCGCCCCGCCAGCTGTCGGTCGCCTCGCCGCGCATCATGATGAACTTGCGGTAGAGCTTGAGGTCGAGCCGGGCGCGGCGGCCCTGGGCGCGCCAGATGTTGCCGGTCTTCTCGAACAGCCCCTTGGGGAAGTATTCGAGGACCAGCAGGACACGAGTGAGATCGTCGGTGATCGCGTGGAAGGTGACCACGCCCTTGACGGTGCCCTTGGCTCCTTCGGTGGTCCAGGTGATGCGTTCGTCGGGCACCTGCTCGGTGACGTTCGCCTTCCAGCTGCGGGTCGACTTGGCGACCTTCACCTTCCAGTTGCTGGTGGTGTCGTCCGCCTTCTCCACGCTCACGACACCCTTGGCGAACGAGCTGAACTCCTGGAACTGCGTCCACTGGTCGTACGCTTCACGGACCGGCACGCCGACGTCGATGTCCTCGACGATGGTGACGCTCTTGGACTTGCCCCCACCCGACTTGCGCCCCTTGCCGAACAATCCCTTGACCTTGTCCTTGACGGTGTCCTTGAGATGGGAGGCGCCCGCGCTCAGGGCCGCCTGACCGGGTGACTTGCCTTCCCCGAGGGCTTGGCCGCCCTTGGCCAGACTCTTGAGCGCACCGCCCCCGCCGCCCGGCTCAGCGAGCTTGGACACCGAGTCGCCGAGACGGTGTCCCAGCTGGGTCACCGCGTGTTCGGCACGGGCCCGGAGATAGTTCTGCAGTTCGTCCTTGAGGCGGTCGGTGGCCGGGCTCTTGACCACGTCGTCCTTGATACCGCCGAGGGTGGAGTCAGGCATCGTCGCCTCCCCGGGCCTTGCGGGCGCCGGAGGCCGCGGTCTTCCGGGCGGTTCCGCCGCGCTTACGGGCGGGGGCGGACTTGCCCCCGCTCCCGGACCGGCTACCGCCGGACGAGGACCGGTTCCTGGACGCGGGCTTGGAGTCGGACGCGGCGGCGGTCTTCCGGGGAGTGCGCTTGCGCTTCTGGTCCCCGCCCGTGTCCTCGTCCCGGTCCGCCTCGGCTTCGTCGTCGGCTGCTGCCCTGGTCTCGTCGTCCTCCTCGTCGGGCTCCTCCCCGTCGGCCCCTGGAGCGGCCCCCAGTGCTTGGGTGCGCTGCTGCAGGGAGTCGGCCAGACTGCCGGCCCGCTGCGTGACGGCCTTGGTGGCCGCCGTCCGGGTGGCGTCGACCAGTTCCTTGCGCACCTGGTCGTTGAGGGAGCCGAGGACCGGGGAGTCGGCCAGCATCCTGCCGAGCTGCCGCGGGTCGAGGTCGATCTTCTTGCCGAGGAGGAACATCCCGAACCCCAGGGCGAGTTTGGCCTTCTTGGTGCGCCCCAGCAGGTATCCCCCCACCAGAGCCGCGCCTATCTTGGCGTTCTTCGTCATGTGCGATGCACCTCTGCTCTCCCCCCGGATCACGTGTGTCGTGGTTGATGGTCACGGCGTGTGCCGTGCGCTGTTGCGGTACTCCTCGATCTCGTCGAGTTGGTCGAGGAGTTCGTCCTCGCGCCGGTCGAACTCGTCTTCGTCGACAAGGCCGTTGATCAGGTCCTGTTCCAACTGGGCAAGCCGGGCACGTACCGGCTCGGGGTCGTAGTACTCCTCCTCGGCGGCCTGGACGACCTGGTCGAGGACCCAGGCCGTCCCCCGTACGGGAGCCAGCGGCAGGGTCAGGATGGTGCTGATGAGGCCCATGGCTGACAGATCACCTCCGCTCCTGGGGAAGGCCGGACGGGCCCGGGCCGCCGCCCCCCGGCGGTCAGACGAAGCTGTACGGCGGCAGCGGGCCCGTCAACGTGAACGCGTACGCGTCGCCGCGCTGCTCCGCCTCGCGTCGGACCGCTGCCACGAAGGCGTCGGTCTCCGCCCGGGGCACGAGGAAGGACAGGTTGAGGAACTGCTGCGGGGCCGGCTCCGCGTGCGAGCTGCGGGCGGCGACGTCCGCCAGCCGGGCGGCGACGTCCTCCGCCTCCCGCTGGTGGCGGGCGGTCACCTCCCGGGCCACCAGCTCACCCAGGGCGACCCGGTCGTCGTGGCCGCCCTGGGCACGCGTCCGTTCGTTGAGTTCCCGGATGTCGTCGGACTCGGTCATGATCTCCCGCAGGAGGTCTTCCTCGTCGCGGCCGGCCTTGAGGTTGTACTCCACCCGGCCGTCCAGCTCCGCCAGCCGGTCCCCGTACGCGTCGGCCTCCCGGTCGAGGGCCGCGGTGACCTCCTCGTCGCCGGGACCCACCAGACCGAACCTCATCGGCAGGGTCGCGCCACCGGCCATCAGCGTCTCCAGGACGCCCTGATGAGCCATCACATCGCGCCGCTTGGCGCGGAGTCCGGGAGGTGCGTCGCTGACCACGGCGGCCAGCAGGTCGGTGTGCAGGGTGCGCAGCGCGGAGGGCGGGTCGCCCACGCCTCGCAGGCCGTTGAGGGGCAGCGGGTGGTCGGCGCCGGTGATGGCGTAGATGTAGGTGGGCACCGTCACTCCCCGCTTCGCTGGGTCTGGCGGCTGGACGTCGACTTACGGGCCGGGCGCTTGCGCGGCTCTTCCTCGGGCTCCTCGCGCTTGCCCTGCAACGACTCGGTCACCGCCTCCACGGCACCGCTGAGCGCACCCTTGGACTTGCCCTTGGCGCCGTTCTCCGTCATGTCGCCGACCAGGTCCGTGAGCTGGCTCGGCGCCTTGCGTCCGGACTCCAGATCGAGTCGGTTGCAGGCTTCGGCGAACCGCAGGTAGGTATCGACACTCGCGACCACCACCCGGACGTCGATTTTGAGAATTTCGATCCCGACCAGGGAGACGCGTACGAATGCGTCGATAACCAGCCCGCGGTCGAGTATGAGTTCAAGAACGTCGTAGAGATTTCCCGATCCGCTCCCACCGGACGTCGCATTGCTCTGCTGAACGAGTGCCATGGGGAACTCCTTTCGGTGATCTTTGTTACGTCTGATCTTTGTTACGTCTGAGGTCTCATTACGTCTGACGACGTAATTTTCAGCGACGGTCGATCTGGCCCCTGGCGTAGCGGCGCAGTCGCTCGTAGGACAGCAGCGTTCCCCGCGGGTCGAGTTCAACCCGGTAGGAGGCCATCACACTCATGGTGTCCGGCACTCTTTCCAGCTCGACCACTTCCACGTCCGCCGACCAACCGTCCTCGGTTGCCTTCACCGCGGAAACAGAACCCGGCTCGCACTGGAGCAATTCCGTGAGCTGCGCAGAGGCCTGCCTCATGGCGGTAGGAACGTCGACGCGCTTTCCGTCACGCTCTTCATCGGACTTCTCATCGGTCTTCTTCTCGGTGCTCATCATTCACCTGTCGCCGGGGATGACCGCTTGCGATCGGCCTCCGTCGTCCATGGCTGACATTCGCCTGCCCCTGCGCTCCGGACGTATGCACGAACGATGGGGCCGATGGTGGCGAGCCGCCTCCGATGACGCCGGATGCCCCTGTGCGGCGGCGACTTCGGCGCTGTCGTGACGTGTCGGCGAGTCTCGTACCCCGAGAGTCCTCAGCGCCCCTCGGGGTACGCGAAGCGGACACGTCGACCACGAAGGAGCCGGCCATGCACATCTCCGGACTCGTCAGCGCTCTGATCATCGGTGCGGCGGTCGGCCTGCTGGGGCGTCTCGTCCTGCCCGGCCGTCAGCACATCGGCGTCCTGTGGACGCTCGTCGTCGGCATGGCCGCCGCGCTCCTCGGCTCGCTGCTGGCGTCCGTGTTGGGTGTGGGCGACACGCGGGGCGTCGACTGGTCGGAGTGGCTCATCCAGATCGTGCTGGCCGGCCTGGGCGTGGCCGCACTCGACCGCGCCCTCGCCGGAACCGAACGGCGGCCGCGAAAGCGCGCGTGACGTCGGCCGTCAGTACGGGTACGGGGCCCCCAGGGCCGGCCGGTCAGGCCGTCCTCCGGCGGATGCGGCGGCGGATGCGGTCAGGTCGCCCCGCGGATCCGGGGTCAGCTCGTCGCGCCGTTCAGCTCGCGCCGCTGGGTGCGTGGCTCAGGTCCACGACGCAGAAGATGTTGCCGTCCGGGTCGGCCAGGACAACGAAGTCGGGATCGGCCGGGTAGAGGTCCCAGTCGACGCTCCGCGCACCGAGACCGAGCAGTCGCCGGACCTCACTTTGCTGCTCCTCGGCCGAATCCGTGAACAGGTCCAGATGGATACGGGGGCGTGGCTCGGGCGGGGAGTCGCTGCGCAACAGGCCGAGCGCCCGGCCGGAGCCGTCGGCGTGGTCGAGCGTTCGCCACGTTTCGCTCGCCCACGTCTGACTGGCGACCAGGTTCAACGCCGCGCTCCAGAAGGCAACCGCCCGGGGGATGTCGGTGACACCGACGACAGGCATTCCGAGTCTCAGCATAGGGCGAGCGTAACAAGGTGCTCCCGGGCGAACGGTGAACGGCCCTGGTTGTCGGGCCACGGATGGCAGTGGCCGCTGATCTCCCCGGAGTCGAGGCCCGAGGCCGTACGGCGGATGCTCGACGGAGGACCGGCGGCCCCGCGCGGCTCAGCGGAGGTCATCGGGTGTGAGGTCGGGGCGCAGGCGGTGCCAGGAGGGCTGGCGCAGCCGCCCGGCCCTGGTGCGGGTCGTGTAGCGGACCTCTCCGACCAGCCGGGGCTCCACCCACCGGGCCCCGGTCACCGTCGGCCGCTCGGTGAACGGGCAGGTGTCGGTCGCCGCGGCGTGGAGGAGGGCCCCGAGGGTGGTGCGTTCGGCGTCGCTCCAGCCGGTGCCGACGCCGCCGACGTAGCGGAGTCCCCCGCCGGGGTCCGGTCGGCCCATGAGGAGGGCGCCGGGCAGAGAGGTCAGGCGGCCGTGGCCGGGCAGCCAGCCGCCGACGACGATGTCCTCGGTCCGCACGTGCCGGATCTTGATCCACGCCCGGGAGCGGACACCCGGCTCGTAGAGGGAGGTGCGCCGCTTGGCGACGATCCCTTCGAAGCCGGCGGTCCGCGTCATCTCCAGCGCCCGCTGCCCGTGCCCGACGACCGCCGCCGGGGTCGACCACGCGGGCCCGCCCAGGCCCAGGGAGTCCAGGACGGCGCGGCGCTCGGAGTACGGGGTGCGGGTGAGCCGGCTCGTGCCGAGGAACACGACGTCGAAGAGCATCAGGTGCACGGGCGTCTTCGCGGCCATGCGGGCCGCCCTGGCCCCGGAGCCGGCCAGCCCCATCCGGGGCTGCAGCCGCTGGAAGTCGCCGCGCCCCTCGTCGTCCAGGGCGACGATCTCCCCGTCCAGCACGGCGGGGCGGGGGCCCAGCACCGTCCCCAGGCCCGCGAGCTCGGGATAGGCGGGGGTGATGTCGGCGCCGGACCGGGAGCGCAGCCGTACCGAACCGTCGCCGGGCAGGTAGACCATGCACCGCTGCCCGTCCTGCTTCACCTCGTACGCGTACGAGGTGTCCTCCGAGGGCGGGGGCAGCCGCCCGGGGGTCGCGAGCATCGGTGCGATGCGGGGCAGACGCGTCACGGAATCCTCTCGGTCCTCGGTCAGGAGGCGCTCCGCTTCCTCGCCGTGCGTTTGGCGCCGGTCGTCTTCTTCGCCGCGGTCGTCTTCTTGGCGCCCGCCTTCTGGCCGGTGGCCTTCCTGGACGCCGCCGTCTTCCGGCCGGCGGCCGGCTTCCCGGACGAGGCCGTCTTCGTCGATGCGGTCTTCTTCCGGGGCCGCATCTCGTGCACCGTGGCCTCCCCGCCCCCGTCCTCCCCGCGGCTTTCCTTCGCCGCCTCGACCGACGCGTTCAGCGCGGCCATCAGATCCACGACCTTGCCCTCCTCCTGCTCCTCGCCCTCGGCGGGCTCCGGAAGCTCCTTGCCCTCCGACTTCGCCGTGAGCAGCTCCTCCAGGGCGTCCCGGTAGGTGTCCCGGAACCCGGCGATGCTGTCCAGAGCCATGGAGTCGGTCAGCTGGACGGCCCGCTCGATCTCGTCGTCGTCCAGCTCCACCTCTCGCGGGGCCAGGGACTCGGGGCTGCGGATCTCGTCCGGCCAGCGCATCGAGTGCAGCACGATCGCGCCTTCCCTGACCCGCAGCAGCCCCAGCCGCTCGCGGTTGTGCCAGGCGAATTTCGCGACGGCCACCTTGTCCGAGCGCTCCAGCGCCCGGCGCAGCAGGGTGTAGGGCTTCTCGGCGACCTTGCCGTCGATCGCGAGGTAGTAGGAGTCGCTGATCCGGATCGGGTCGACGCTGTCGGCGTCCACGAAAGCGACGATCTCGATGGCTTTCGCGGTGGGCAGCGGAATCCGGTCCAGTTCCTCATCGGTGATCGGCACCGTCTGCTCCTTGGAGAGCTCGTAGCCCTTGCCGATCTCGTCCTGCGACAGTGCTTCGCCGTCCAGCTCGCAGACCTTCCGGGTGCGCACCCGCCCGAGATCCTCCAGGTGGACCTGGCGGAAGTGGATCGAGTGGTCCTGGGTCGCGGAGACGACCTTCACCGGGATGGTGACCAGGCCGAAGCTGATCGCACCGGTCCACAAAGGCCTCGGCATGCCTACCTCCATCCCCGCCACGGCTGAGTCTCCGTGCGGGCTCTCACGGTCCCCACCACATTCTCGGCACCATTCGTATCCCGGCGCCATTCGTGGTGCCGCGTCGGGAGCCGTAGCGGCGTAGGCGGCGGCCTTGTCGTTCCTCTCCGCGGCGAGGAAGCCGATCGCCTCACATCCGGGATCTCAGCACGTCGACCTCACAGCCCGGCGCGAACGGGTCGAAGCCGTGCTCGATCAGCCAGCGAACTGCCAGCAGGCTTCGCAACGACCACCACGCGTGGATCACGTCGAGGTCGATGTCGGTGCCGTAGCCGGCGAGGACGTCGTCGAGGTGCTTCTCGTGTCCGAGCGTGAAGGTGGCGAGGTCGTACAGGGCATCACCCCGACCCGCCTCGGACCAGTCGATGATGCCCGTGACCTCGTCGCTGTCGAGGAAGACGTGCGCGATCTGCAGGTCACCGTGCGTGAACGCCGGGGTCCACGGCCGGAGCGCGGCCTCGGCGACCCGGCGGTTGTGGGTGACCAGGTCAGTGGGCAGGAGGCCGCTCGTCACGAGCGACGCGCACTCGTCGTCGAGTTCCGCCGCCAGCGCGACGGCGCTCCTCCCGGCCCGACCGGGCCAGGGCGGCGGCGGCGCGTCGTGCAGCTTCCGGATGGCGGCGCCCGCCGCGGCCCACGCCGACGACGCCCCGGTCGACGGCCCGCCGAGACGCCCGATCGTTGTTCCCGGGAGTGCGGCGATCGCGAGCACGGGCGGCTTGCGCCACAGGACCTCCGGGGTCGGAACCGGCGCGAGGGACATCGCCTCGACCTCGACGTCGATACGCGCCTGATCGGCGTCCACCTTCAGGAACACGTCGCCGACGCGCAGAGTCGCGCGCTCGGCGTGGGCGACGACGACTTCGACCTCTTCCATGGGCGACCAGTATCCCGGGGATGGTCGCCGATGTCGCCCGGATACGAGTTCCAACGGGCGTGATCAGTCTCCGGAGAACCCGCGACAGTCGAACACGAGAGCCCACCGGCAGACCGCCGGTTCCTACACTGACGAGGGTGGAGGACGACAGGGCTACGAGGGTCGATTCGCGTCCGGCGCCCGCCTTGCGGCGATACGTCAGCTCATATGTCGGTTTCGACCTTCGTGGGTTCCCGGCGGGGGTGCACTGCGGTCCGCCGGGCCGCGCGCTCACCGCGGTGATCAGCCTGTCCGACCCTCTGGAGGTGGCGGCCCTCTCCGGCCACGCCGACCTGGCCCATCTCGTCCGGGACTGGGGGGATTTCACGGGCCGGTCGCCGACAGCCTGGCGTCGCGGCGAAGTCCTCCTCGGGACCGGGTAGTCGTCGGCCGGCTGCCCGTCGCGCCGGCTCCCGTTCCCTTTCCTTCAAGACCACCCGATGGCCGTCCTGTGGCGATCGCCGGCATGAGACTCATCAACCACGAACGCAACGCCATCGACCTGCGGACCACCCCCGTGCACCTCGGGCTGGGCTCAAGTGCCCAACCCGTCGAGGGCTTCGCCTGGGGCCCGGAGGTGCTCCAGGCCTACAGCGCCGCGGTCGCGGCGGACGGCGCCGAGGGCCGGACCGTGGCGATCTTCGACGGCGACGGCCCCGGCGACCACTGGGAGCGCCACCCCGCCGGCGACGAACTGGTCGTCTGCCTCAGCGGGTCGGTGACGGTCACCCGCGACGTGGACGGAGTGCCCGACCGCGTTGCGCTCCGGCCGGGCGAGGCCACCGTCAACCCGGCCGGGGCGTGGCACGCGGTCGACATGGCGGGGCCCGCGTCCATCCTGACCATCACCGCCGGCCTCGGCACCGACCACCGTCCCCGGTCCGACATCCGCCCGATCTAGGCCCTGTCGTCAAACGCCCATCGGCGCAGCCGTTTCCCTCCGCGGCAACGGAACGGTCCGAGATAACGAGTGGTGCCGCTCCCCGCGCCCGTCGTGATCGTCGGCCCGGTCACTGGCACGGCGTCGGGGCGGCGGAGAGCGGGCCCGGGGCCTCCTCGGCCACGTGGCGGCCTTGAGCCGATGTCATGGTGGCGCGCCCCTGGCCGGAGGACGGGGGATAGGGCGGTGTCATCGCGAGTTGGCATCATTCCCGGCAGGTGTCCGCTCCCCCACACTCTCCCCGTACCGTCCCGCGCCCCGTCCGTTCAGCGGACAAACTCCAGGGCGCGGCTTCATCGGACAGTAGGAGAAATCCCCCATGAGACACGTCCCGACCGCCATCGCCTCCGCCCTTGTCGGCCTCGGCCTGGTTGCCGCGCTGGGTTCAGCTCCCGCGGCCTCCGCCGCTCCTGCTCCTGCCACCTCCACCCCAGCCGGCATCGCCGCGTACAACGGTTCGGGCGAGAACGCCGCCGCGAACCGGGCCTTCTTCGACGCGGTCATGAAGTCGGTCGCCGAGAAGCGGGCCGCCAACCCGGGAACCCAGGCCGTCACGGTCACGTACAGCGCGGCCTACGCCCCGAGCTTCCGCACCCAGATAGCCAACAGCACCCGGATCTGGAACAGCTCGGTCTCCAACGTCCGGCTTCAGGAAGGCTCCAGGGCCGACTTCACGTACCGCGAAGGAAACGATCCGCGCGGATCGTACGCCTCGACCGACGGACACGGCCGTGGCTTCATCTTCCTGGACTACCGGCAGAACCAGCAGTACGACTCGACCCGCGTCACCACGCACGAGACCGGACATGTGCTCGGCCTGCCGGACAACTACTCCGGGCCGTGCAGCCAGTTGATGTCCGGCGGCGGCCCCGGCCCGTCCTGCACCAACGCCCAGCCGGACGCCAACGAGCGGGCCCGGGTGAACCAGCTCTGGCAGAACGGCCTCGCGGCCGCGCCGGCCGGTGCCGCCTCCTGACCGGGAACTGATCGCTGCACCATGAGTGGAGGGCCGTTCCGGACGGCGAGCGGCCCTCCGCACTGAGCCCGCGGCAGATCCCGCCGGTTCAGGTTCGGTGCTGCACCCGGTGAGGGTGAGCAGCGCTGCCGTGAGCGCGGTGGTGATGGTGGTGGTGCGGGTGCGCAATGGTCCTCCCGGGGCCCGGCAGCGCCGCGTAGGCCTGCGGCAGTACGGTCCATCCATGAACTGGGGATACGCGCGGTCGTGGACCGCAACGCTGGGTTGGGGGGACTGGCCCGCATGGTTGGCCTGGCTGGTCGCCGTGGTCGCGCTGGTCATCAGCCTCAGGGCGCAGCGGGACGGTCGACGTTCCGCGAACGCGGCCGAGAAGTCGGTCACCGCCGCTGAAGCTTCGGTGGAGGAGGCGCGGTTGTCGCGCCTCGCTTCGGAACGGTCGGCCACGGTGGCCGAGGAGACGCTGGCCGATCAGCGACGCGAGGCGGCGGACCGGCGTGCGGCGGAGGAAGAGGCGTCCCGCCCGCGGGTGGACCTACGCGTCGAGTACAGCGGTGGCAGCATGTTTCTGCTGTTCAACCAAGGCGCTGCCCGCGCTGAGAACATCCGCGCGGTGGGAGAGTACCCGGCGATGAGGCCCTGGCCGGCCGGACTGTCGCTGGGCGAGAACGAGCCGCACACGTTCATGATGGCTGGCGACTACGCAGATCCCGTCCCAGCCGTGATCAAGGTGGTGTGGGACGGCCAGGACGAACCGGTGTCCCTCCGGGTGCCGCAGAACGACGCCTGATGACCCCAGGTCCTGTCGTCGGACCGCCGTCGTCGCCCGGAGGGCGGCCCCGCGAAGGTCAGGCGCGTGCTCTCGGTGTGCCAGGCGCACGTCCTCGTACGGGACGCACTCGGGCTTGTGCCCGGTACGCGAGAACACGTGCGTGGCGCCGGGACGACGGGCCTTGACCCCGAATCCTGGACACGGGTTATGCGGCTGGTGCCAGCGTAGTTGGTGTCACGTGAAAGACATTCTCGAAGGCGATTGGCGATCGTTGTCCGAGGCGGGAGTGCCGGCGGCGGGTGTTGTAGCGGTGGAGCCATCGGAAGGCGTCGAGTCGGGCCTCGCGCTCGGTCGGCCAGCTCTTTCGCCCTTGCGGGGTCTCGCGTTCCTCGTCGAGCTCGCGGACCTTCTTCCGCAGAGCCGCGTTCTCCGCCTCCAGCGGGACCGGCGGCTGGGCCGGTTCCCGCGTCCGGCGCCCCCAGGGCCGACTCGTTCCGGCCGCCCGGACCCAGTTCCGCAAGGTCTCCGGATTGATCCCCAGATCGGCGGCGACCGACCTGATCGCCGCGTCGGGCCGCGACTCGTACAGCGCGACCAGGTCCGCCCTGAACTCCGGCGGGTAGTTCTTCATGACCACGAGATGTCCGTTCTCAGATCCTCAGGATCCAGTGTCTCGTGTGGCCGACATCAGGGGTCAAGGCCCATCCAGGAAACAGTGCCCAAGCCGGTCAGCACCTGCCACTGCCACTCTGATTAGAGATATGTCAATATAGGGCTATGAACAGGACGAGAGCATTGTCCACGACCCCGTTCGTCGACGACCGCACGGTGGAGTCGTGCTGTCCACCGCTCTCCGAGCGTCCCCTGAACAGCGAAGAGGCCGAAGCAGCCGCTGAGCTCTTCAAGGCGCTCGGCGATCCGATCCGCCTGCGCCTCCTGTCAGCCATCGCGTCGCACAAGGACGGCGAGGCCTGTGTTTGCGATGTGTCCAACGTCGGAGTCTCCCAACCGACGGTCTCTCACCACCTCAGGAGGCTGAGGGAGGCAGGGCTGTTGATCTCGGAGCGCCGGGGCACCTGGATCTACTACCGGGCCGATCCGGCAACGTTCGCAGCGATGGGACGCATACTTTCCGCAGCATCAGCAAAGGCGTGACCCGGCCGCCGGTGGACTCCGACTTCGGCCGACCGCGAGCCCCAGCCGCCGCTCATCGGGCAGGGGCGCCGCGCAACGTCGTACGACATGCCCGACTCACGCGGGCGGACGGACTTCATGCAGAGTCAACCCTGCCAGCCCAGCTCCTCGGAAGGGACGGGGGTCCACCTCCCGGGCGCTGAACAGATTGCCCAGCAGCGGCGCCGATACAGCCGCTTCCTCCCCGTCCACAGCGGCGTAGGAGAGCAGGAGCGCGGGATCGGACAGGGCGGTGAAGCCAACCACTCGGTCGGCCTGGTGAGAACCGGTACCGGGCTCCACCAACTGGCCGGGCACTGCCGTGAAGCCGAGCCTCGACTTGAAGCTGAACAACCCCGCGTTGCCCAGGTGCCCGTACAGGTTGACGTCCCGGCCGAGCGTCGCCCAGCGCCTCCCCCTCAGCCGTGCTTCTCGCATCGTCTCCCAGTAGAGGACCCGGGAGAGACTGTCGCTCCGCTGTCCCGGTGTCACGGCCGAGAAGCGCGCACGCATCTCCTGACGCTCCGGCAGGTCCTGACCCAGGCAGGCTCCCACCAAGGTGCTGTCGCTGCGGACCGTGACCGCACAGTAGGTATGGGCCTCGTCGAGGATGTCGGCACGCTGATGGACGGCGACTGCCCACCCGTGTCTCATGCCGGCGACCTGTCGCTCGTACAGCTCGATGAACTGATCGAGCAGTTCGGGGGTCAGTGTCTCGGTACGGATCAGGAGGCCCGCCTCGCCCGCCCGCCTGTAGGCGGAGCGGATGTCGTAGCGGTCCTTCCCGGAAAGGGCGGCGAGGTAGGTGTCTTCCGACTCCTGTACCTCGGCGCGCCACATGATCACCTGAGGTTTCGGGTGGAATCCCGCCTCCCTCAGCCATGGCCATGCGTGGTGGGGCGGGTCCTGCACCCTGACCACATCCACCAGGTGCTCGTGGTCACGCCACTCGCCGCTCATGGCCTGATCGACGTCGACGAGGGCCACCGGCAGCCCCAGGGAGTGAACGATCACGAGACACCCGCGAGGTCCCGGGGAGAGGCCGGCGCCGTAGCCGCTCTCGTCCTGGAGCGGCGGGCGTCCGTCTGCGACGATGACGTGAAGCGGCGCAGCCGCAGGCTGTTCGTCACCACGAAGATGCTGGACAGCACCATGGCCGCCGCGGCGATCATCGGGTTGAGGACGCCTGACGCGGCGAGGGGAATGCCCGCCAGGTTGTAGATGAAGGCCCAGAACAGATTGCCCTTGATCGTCCCGAGGGTACGCCGGGACAGGCGTACGGCGTCGGCGGCGTCCCGCAGGTCGCCGCGGACCAGGGTGATATCGCTCGCCTCGATGGCCGCGTCGGTTCCCCCTCCGATGGCGATGCCCAGGTCCGCCTGTGCGAGGGCGGCGGCGTCGTTGATGCCGTCGCCCACCATGGCTACGGTGCGGCCTTCCTCCTGGAGGCGGCGGACGACGGCCGCCTTGTCCTGGGGAAGCACCTCGGCGTGGACGTCGGTGATGCCCATGTCGTCGGCGATGCGCCGGGCCGCCCCGGTGGTGTCACCGGTGAGGAGTACGGGCGTCAGCCCGAGCCGTCGCATTTCGTCGATCGCCCGACGGCTGGTGGGCTTGGCCTCGTCGGCGACGAAGAGGAGTCCGCGCACCTCGTCGTCCCAACCGACCGCCACCGCTGTCCGGCCGCTGTTCTCCAGATCGTCCAAGCTCTTCCGCAGGCCGTCCGGCATCTCCATGCGCTCGCCGACCCAGCTCGGCCGGCCGACCACCACGTCGCGCTCCCCCACGCGGCCCACCACGCCGAAGCCGGCACTGGCGCGGAATGCGTCGACCTTGGGCAGCACGGGTGCCACCTCGGCGGCCGCGGCGGTCACCGCCGTCGCGATGGGGTGTTCGGAAGCCTGCTCCAGGGCGGCCGCGAGCGTGAGCAGTTCATCGCGGTCCGTTTCCTCCGCGTATGCCGTCGCGACGAGCCGCATCCGGCCCGTCGTCACGGTGCCGGTCTTGTCCAGGACGACGGTGTCGATACGCCGGGTCGATTCAAGAATGTGAGGTCCCCGGATGACGATGCCCAGTTGTGCGCCACGTCCGGTACCCACGAGCAGAGCAGTGGGGGTGGCAAGCCCGAGGGAACAGGGGCAGGCCACCACCAGCACGGCGACCGAGGCGGTGAGCGCGGCGGCCGCGCCTCCGCCGTTCCCGATCCAGAATCCGGCGACCGTCACGGCGATGCCGATGACGACGGGGACGAACACGGCCGCGATCCGGTCGGCAAGCCGCTGAACGGGGGCTTTGCCCGCCTGGGCCTCGGAGACCAGTCGGCTGATGTGGGCGAGCTGGGTGTCGGCCCCCACGCGTTCCGCGCGGACCACGAGGCGACCGCTGGTGTTGACGGTGGCTCCGGTGACGGCGTCGCCCTCGGCCACTTCCTGGGGCACGCTCTCACCGGTCAGCATGGATACGTCCACGGCCGAGGCCCCTTCGACGACGCTGCCGTCGGTGGCGATCTTCTCGCCAGGGCGGACCAGGAAGAGGTCCCCGACGCGCAGCTCGCCTACGGGGATGCCGACCTCCTGACCGGCCCTCAGGACGGTGACCTCCTTGGCGCCGAGTTCGAGCAGCGCCCGCACCGCGCTTCCCGCCCTCCGTTTGGCCCGGTGCTCCGCGTACCGGCCCACCAGGACGAAGAGGGTCAAGGAGGTGGAGACTTCGAGGTAGATGTGGTGCGAGCCCTGCCCCGGCGTCGGGACCATGAGGAACGGCATCTGCATGCCGGTGACCCCGGCATAGCCGAAGAAGAGGGCGTACAGCGACCAGCCGAAGGAAGCGAGCACTCCGATGGAGACCAGGGAATCCATGGTTCCGGCGGCCTGACGGAGGTTCTTCCAGGCCGCGGTGTGGAAGGGCCAGGCACCCCAGACGGCGACGGGAGCCGCGAGCGTGAGGGACAGCCACTGCCAGTGGTCGAACTGCAGAGGCATGACCATGGCCATGGCCATGACCGGCAGCGTGAGGGCGAGGCATACGAGGATGCGCAGCCGCATGGCGGACAGTTCACGGTCAGCGGCCTCGTCCGCCGATTCGCCGGGTCCCGTCGGCGGGGTCGCGGCCTCGGGCGGCGGGGGCAGCACAGCGCTATACCCCATCTTGCTGACCGTGTCGATCAGTTCGTCGACGGTGTGACGGTCGTCGAAACTGACATGAGCGCGCTCCAGGGCGAAGTTGACCTCAGCCGTCACGCCCTCGAGTCGGTTGAGCTTGCGTTCGATGCGGGCCGAGCAGGCCCCGCAGGTCATGCCGCCGATATCGAGCGTGACTACGGCTGGTGCCGTCGTGGCAGTGCCGGCCATGACTGCGGTCTCCTTCGGTAGGGCTGTCGGGTTAGAGCGGTGGCAGGGCTCTGCCGAGCAGCCAGGCCAGGCCGAAACCTCCGACGAGGACGGCGGCGTAGAGGGAGAGCCGGATGGAGGGGCTCACGCCGCCGTTCCCGCGAACTCGTATCCGGTGCGCTCCACGGCCGACCGGACGGCCTCGGGGGTGACGTCGTTCGGGGAGGTCACGGTCACTCGGCCACTCTTGTGGTCGACCGTCACCGTGGTGTCCTCACCGAGGTCGGTCTCGATGGCCGTACGGATGCGCTTGGCGCATCCTCCACACGTCATCCCGCGGACTTCGAAGATGGTGGCCTTATCCATGGGGTACTCCAGTTCCGGTGGACTTCAGATAGGTACCGATGCGGTCGAGGGCGCGGACGATGTCCTCGGTGGCGACCCCGTACGACAACCGGACGTGGTCCGGGGCCGCGAAGTCGTTGCCGGGCATGACCGCGACGCCCGCGTGTTCCAGAAGGCCTCGGGCGACGCTGCCGGCGTCGTCGCCCGGCCGTGCGCGGAGGGCGCTGATGTCGGCGAAGACGAAGAATCCTCCCTGGGGCCGCGCCGTCAGCCGGATGGGCGGCAGGTTGAGGATCCCGTCGCGCATGATCGTGCGCCGGGTGCTCAACTCTGCTGCTCGTCTGGTGAGTTCTGTCTCGGTGCCGTCGGTCAGCGCGGCGAGCGCGGCGTACTGCGAGATCGAGGAGGGTGCGGAGCTGGTGTGACCCTGCACCGCCGTGAGGGCGGCGGCGACGGGCAGGGGTGCCGCCGCGAATCCGATACGCCATCCCGTCATCGCGTACGTCTTGGAGAAGCCGCCGATCGTGACGGTCCGTTCGGCGATCGCCGGGCCGAGCGAGGCGACGCTGGTGAAGGACGCACCGGCGTGGACCAGGTCCCCGTATATCTCGTCGGTCACGATGATCAGCCCGTGCTCCACGGCCATCCGGGCAAGGGCCAGGAGTTCGGAGCGTTCGTAGACCACGCCCGTGGGGTTGGACGGGTTGTTGAGCAGCAGAACTCTGGACCGTGGAGTCAGGTGGGCCCGGAGCGCTTCGGGGGTGAGCTTGAAGCCGGTGTCAGCGGTCGGGACCGTCACCGGCAACGCACCTGCGAGAGCGATCATGTGGGGAAAGCTGACCCAGTGAGGGGCCGGGAGGATCACCTCGTCGCCGGGCTCGCACAGGACGGTGAAGACCTGGGCGAGCGCCTGCTTGGCGCCGTTCGTCGTGACGATCTGCGCCGCGTCGTAGGAGCAGCCCCAGTGCTCCGAGAGGCGCCGGGCTATGGCCTCCCTGAGAGGCCGCACACCGGCGACCGGCGTGTACCGGGTAAGGCCTTCGGCGATGGCCCGCCGAGCGCCGTCAGCCGCCTGTTCCGGGGTGGGGAAGTCGAGTTCGCCGCCGGTGAGGTTGATGATGTCGGCGCCGCCGGCGATGCGGGCCTTGATCTCGGCGTCCAGGGCCGCGGTGCTGGACGCGGGCAGCGATCGTACCCGGCTGCTCAGCACCGATCAGTCCTTCGCCGTCAGGTTGAACGCGGTGGTGGACGCTTCACCCGACGCGGGAGTGACGGTGACGGTGATCCGCCAGTCACCCGCCATCCCCAGGACGAGCTTGGCTTCATAGCCGTCACCCTTGGGGCGTGCCGTCTGATTCCCGCCCTTCATCTTCATGTTGGGCATTTCGGGGTTGATCTCGACCTTGGCGCCCGGTACCGCCTTGCCGTCGGCGTCCTTCACCGCGATACCGGCCGTCCCGGCCGTTCCCCCGCCGGTGGGCGGGCAGGGGGCCACGGTGACCGTGACCTCCAGGCCCGCGTCGGACCTGGTCGCCCGGCAGTTCTCGTCCAGGTCTCCGGCGGGAGCCGATCCGCCGGCGGCGTCCGTGGTGCCGCCGCAGCCGGTCAGGACCGCGGCGAGCAGGAACACGGTCGCGGTGGCGGCCCGGCGCGCGGCCCCCCGGGTGGTGCGGGGCCCGGCCGGGTACGCCGCTTTCGTGGCCTCTCCGTCAGGCTGGTGGGGGGCCGTGCGCCAGGTCATGTGTCCTCCTCGGGACGGTCGGTACGGTGGTGATCAGCCGCAGCAGGACGACTTCTTGGGGGCCGCGGCGCCCTCGGTCTCCGTCGCGGCGGCCGGCTTGGGGCCGCAGCAGGAGGACGTCTTCTTCGGCGGGGCGGCCGAGTCGGCGGCCGGCTTGGGGCCGCAGCACGATGAAGCCTTCTTCGGCTCTGCCGGGGCCGCCTCGGCAGCCGGCTTCGGCCCGCAGCACGATGAAGCCTTCTTGGGCTCCTCGGCGGTCGCGGTCGGGGTCTGCTGGGTGGCGTTCCAGAACATGTTGCCGAGGTTGGTGTCAGACATGGGCGTTGTCCTTTCCGGAGGTGTTCCTGGGGGTGCGGCCCTCCTGGGCGTCGCACAGTTCGGTGAGCCGCCCGCCCGCGGTGAACAGCTCGACGGGCAGGCCGGATTCGACGATCCGTCCGTCCTCGATGACGAAGACCTGGTCGAGGTCTTCCACCAGGGGGAGCCAGTGCGCGACGACGACTGCCGTGCGGCCCTCCAGGAGGCGGCGTATCGCCGAGAGGACCAGTCGCTGACGTGCCGGGTCGACGCTGGAGACCGCCTCGTCCAGAACGATGACGCGGGGGTCGGCGAGCATCGCCCGGGCCAGGGCGATCAGCTGCCGCTCACCGACGGACAGGCGGGAGCCCCGCTCGCCGACGCGGGTCTCGTAACCGTTGCGCAGGCCCATGATGGCCTCGTGCGCCCCGAGGGTCTTCGCGGCGTCGATCACCTGTTCCTCCGTGGCGCCGGGCCGCCCGAAGAGGATGTTCTCGGTGACGGTGCCGTCGAAGAGCTGTGCCTCCTGGGTGACGAGGAGCACCTGCGAGCGGACGGACGCGCTGCTCATGCCCGTCAGGTCGTGCCCGTCGATGCTGACCGTGCCGCCGGTCGGTGTGTACAGCCGGACCAGCAGCTGCATCAGCGTGCTCTTGCCGGCGCCGCTCGTACCGACGATGCCGATGTGCTGTCCGGGCTCCGCGCGCAGCGTGATGCCGTGGAGGACGTCGGGGCCGTCGCCGTAGGCGAAGGTGACGTCCTCGAAGGCGACAGCGCCTTCGACGGGCGGCAGGGTACCGGAGCCGCTCCGCTCCTCCTCCAGGTCGAGGACGTCCAGGATGCGGTGCGCCGAGGTGGCGATGTCGGACGACTGTCCGAGCTGGTGGGCGAGGTCACGTACGGGGTTGAGCATGCGCTTGACGAAGAGGGCGAAGGCGGCGAGCGTGCCGGCCGCCAGCGCCGTGCCGGACGCCATGCCCATGGACGCCATCATCGTGTCCGTGCCCATCAGCATCCAGGTCATGGGCATCATGCCGGCGGCCATGTCGAAGAAGAAGCCCGAGCCGAGCTGGTGCCCGTTGATGATCTGCAGGCCGCCGAAGAAGATCAGCAGGCCCAGGGCGAGGAAGACGCTGAACCCCAGGTGGGAGGTGAGCCAGAGGCGTTTGCGCGAGAGCCGGTTGTGAACCGTGCTGTACGCCTCGGACCGCGCGCGCAGGTCGGCGAGTACGGACTCCTCCTGGCCGAAGGAACGGATGTCGGCCAGGCCCTCGATGCGCTGGTCGAGGTAGCCCACCATCTGGTCCCAGCTCTCTCGCTGCTTCCGGGTGTCCGGACGCAGGCGCTTGGTCCACACCACCGCGATCCACACCATCAGGGGGATGGTGACCAGGGTGGGCAGCGCCACGAGGGGGCTGAGAGCGAGGAGGAAGACGGCGAACGCCAGGAACCAGATGACGCTGTTGGCCACTTCCATCAGGGACTTGGTGAGGAAGCCGCGGAACCGGTTCGCCTCGAAGAGCACGCGGGTGACCCATTCGCCACTGGCCTGGGAGACGTGCCGGGACAGCTGCACGTTGTGCAGGCGTACGACCAGGTCGTTGCGGATGGTGACGGACAGGCTCTCGTTGATCCGGATCATCGCCGAGTTGTAGATGATCCGGATGATGTTCTCCGCCACGGTCAGGACGACGAGGTTGATGGCGGTGGACCGTACGGCGCTCATGTCACCGATGACGATCTGTCCGATACCGGCCATCACCGTGTACATGACGGCGATCGTGGCGATGGAGTTCAGGATGGCCATCAGCGTGGCGACGCTGAGCCAGAACCAGTGGGGCCGCAGGTAGGGCAGGAATCTGCGGGTCGCCTTCAGCAGGGCCTGCCGGGCTTCCTTGCCCTCCAGAGGTACCTCGTGCGAGGTGACGGTCATGAAACCTTTCCTCCCTCTGGGGTGGCCGCCCCGGCGAGCGACGCCACGGCCTGGGCGGGGACTTCCGGGAGGGCCAGGCTGACGGTGCGGTCGACGTACCGCGTGACCGCGGGCTGCTGGGAGGCGATGATCAGAGTGCGGCCGTTGCGCACCTTGAGGATGGTCCGCAGCAGTGCGGCCTCGGTCTCCGCGTCCAGGTTCGCCGTCGGATTGTCGAGCAGCAGGATGTCGGGGTTGACCAGCAGCGCCCGGGCGAGGCCTATGCGCTGACGCTCCCCCGCCGACAGGTCCAGGGTGCTGGCGCCGAAGCGCCGTCCCAGCGGGATGTGCGAGAGGCCCGCAGCGGTGACCGCCTGCGCGACCTGCTCGTCCGTGGCCTCGGGCCGGACGAAGTGGACGTTCTCGGCGAGGGTGCCCTCGAAGACCCACTGCCGCTGCGGCAGACACACGATGTGCCGGCGCAGGCTTTCGGGAGCGTACGCGCGGGCGTCGACGCCGTCGTACGCGACGGTGCCGCCGTCCGGGTCGCGCAGCCGGGCCAGGACGTGGAGGAGCGTGGACTTGCCGCTTCCCGTCGGGCCGGTCAGGGCGATGACGGCGCCCGGCTCCACGTGGAGGTCGACGTTGTCCAGAACGCGGCGACCGGCGATGTCGACGTCGATGCCCTGGATGTCGACGGTGCCGATGGCCGGGACGTCGGTGCGGCCGTCGTGGCCGGCGATGACGGAGGGAGCGTCCATGACGCGCAGGAGGCGCTGAGCGGTGACGACGCTCCGGAAGGCCCCGTTGGTGTGCATGGCGAGCATGTGGATGCTCATCTGGAACATCATCACCAGGGCCACGACCGCGACGAGATCGCCGACCGTGCTGGTGCCCTTGAGTACTCCCTGCCCGCCGACCCACAAGGCGATCGGGGTGGGCAGACCGCCGATGACGTTGAGGATCGCCTCCCACCGGCTGTACGTGCGCTTCATCTGGCCGTCACGCGCCGCGTGCGCCTGGTTGACCTTGTCCAGGCGGCCCGAGGCGTCCGACTCGCGGCCGTAGGACTTGACGACGTTGATGTTGGCGAGGGATTCGCCGACCCCGCTCAGGAGCTTGGTGAACTGGCTCTTGAGCTCGGTGAACGCCTTCTGCAGGCGGAGCTGGACGGTGAAGTTCCCGATGATGACGAAGACCATCGGGATGACGGCCAGCAGCGTGGTGCGCGCGTCGATGACGATGGCCGTGACCAGCATGGTGAGCGTGACGAGCACCTGGTTGAGCAGCTCCAGCAGACCACCGTTGGTGAGACCGCGGACCGAGACGGCATCGGATATCAGGCGGGTGAGCGCGCGGCCGCCGGATGCTTCGGCGATGTCGGCGGGGCCGAGATGGATGAGCTTGCGGAAGAGATCCTCCCGCAGGTCGTTCACGGCCTTGCTGGCCACGGAGAACCTGATGCGCTTGCCGAAGTGCAGCAGGGCGGTGGTCGCCGCGCCGGCGAGCAGGACGCCCAGGGAGGTGTAGAGCAGGGTCTCTGTCGCTCCGCCGAGTACCCCGACGTCGATGGCGTACCGCGTCAGGAGTGGCACGGCGATGTTGCCGAGGAGACCGAGGAACATGACCACGGTGGCGATGGTCATCTCGCGGCGGTAGCGCAGCGGGTAGCTATAGATGAAGCGCAGCGCGCGTAGCGAGTCGTTCAACGTCGAGCCCCCTCTTGATAGTTGGTTCGTGCAGTCGGTCCGAGCGGGCCGCACCCGGAAGGATGCGACCCGCCGTCATGCCGCTGGACTAGTCGCAGCAGGCGCAGGCGCAGCCGCACTCGGTGCCGTCTTCCGCGACGTCCTCGTTGCCGCTGGTCTCACAGCAGCCGGACCCGATCATGTCGTCGGCCATGGCATCTCCCTTCTCATTTTCGCTGATTCGATACTTTCAAAAGTATCGAATCACGGAGCCTCGGGGGCGTCAAGTGGTCTGGCTCCGATGGGAGTTGTCAGCAGCAGCTGGTATGCGCCCGGTCCACGGAACCTTCGTTGACCTGCTCGTCCGCCAGCCGGACGGCCAGCTGTTCGGTGACCCGTGCGAGGTCCCGCTCCAACTGCTCGGGGCTCTCGCCCGCCAGCACGATACGGCCGAAGGCTCCGCCGCGCGGATGGCCGACCGGCAGCACCGACTCGCCCGGTGCGACGTCGAACTCGACGAAGGGCGGATGCGAGGACTCGAGTCCGCCGAACGAGCCGATGGCAGCGGCGTCGTAGTCGATGCGCCCCGCCTCCTCGAAGACGATGCTCCGGTACAGGCCGCAGGCGGCGTCGGCGGCCCGGGGCTCCCCGTGCTGCCCGAGAGCGGCTTCGGCAGCGACGAGACTCGGCTCCCAGCCGGTGGTGGATCTGATCATCTCGACGGCCTGGCCGCCGGGGACACGGGGGTTGATCTCGCCCGCCCGCCAGCCGTCGGCCGTGAGGGTGAACTGGAGCGCCGCGACCCAGTCGTCCAGGCCGACCGCGGTCAGAGCGAGGTCCGCCAGCCGGTCGAGCTCCCGCCTGTTCTCCTCGCCGAGTCCGGCGGGGAAGTGGCCGCCCACCTTGACGAAGGTCGGCGGCGGCCCCACCTCGCCCTCGACCACCCACAGGACCCGGGTCGCTCCGGCCGTACGGGCGGCGAAGACACCAAACTCCGGCCCCTGTACGTACTCCTCGACCAGAGCACTGTCCCGGCCGCCGGCAAGGATGCCGGCGATGGCCTGCTCGACCTCGGCGCGGGTGTCGCAGTACGCCAGCCCGGCCGCGCTGGACGCGTCGCGCGGCTTGACCACGACGGGCAGACCGAGCCCTTCGGCCGCCTCGCCGCCCTCCTGCGCTCCGCTCACGACCCGGGTGCGCGGCACCGGAACTCCGGCCCCTTCGAGGAGGCGGTGGGTGGCCACCTTGTCGATGCAGTTCCGGGCCGCCTGCTCGGTGATGCCGTGGTCGAGCTCGAGCTCCTCCCGCAACCGGCCGGCCAGCGGAACGAGACGCTCGACCCCGGTGACGACGGCGTGGATCGGCTGCTGGGCGTGGACCCCGGCCACCTGGCGCGAGACCGAGGCCCAGTCGCCGAAGTCGACCTCCAAGGGGTAGTCGGCGAGCATGACCTGTTCGAGCGTCATGTTCTCCTCGGCGAACACGACGTCGTAGTCGCTCTCTTCCTGGAGCTGCTGGACGGTACGCCGACCGCCGAGCACGAGAATGCGCGTGGACAAGGGTCCATCACCTACTGGATGTCTGGCTCGACGCGGAGTCGGAGCGAGTGGAAGAGGGAGTGGTACGTGGACTCCAGCTCCGCCGGATCGTCGCCGTACACCACGATGCGGCCGCAGCTGCCGCCTTCGGGGTCGTCGACACCGCGGACGCTGTCGCCGGGTTCGACGTCGAGCCAGACGCCCAGGGAATCGAGGCCCCGGACGTCGTAGTCGATCCGGCCCGGGCGGTCGAAGCCGACACATCGGTACAGCACGTGGCTCGCTGTGGGCGGCCTGCGTGTGACGGGCCGTCCCAGCGCGATCTCCGCGGCCGCGCGCGTCAGATCGATCCCACTGACCCGTTCGGTGGCGGCGCACAGCTGCCCGCCGGGCGGCCGGGCGGCGACGTCGACGAGGACGGGCCCGTCGTCCGTCAGCCTCACCTGGACGTGGGAAACACCGTGGTCGAAGTTGAGTGCGGCCAGGGCCCGGACGCAGAAGGCCTTCACTTCCGACTCCTGGACCGGGTCGAGACCGCTGGGGTGGTCGTAACCGGTCTCGGCCCGCCCCGGGCCCGGACCCGTGTGCTGGGCCAGCACACTCACGATCTCGGTGACCCCGTCGACGGTGAAACTCTGCACGGCGTACTCGGGCCCGTCGGTGAACTTCTCCACGAGGAGCGCGCCGGGACCGAGAAGCTCCGATGCCCGCTTCACCTCGCCCGGATCGCGGCAGAGCGATTGCCCCCTGCCGACCGACTTCCGCACCACGACAGGCAGCCCCAGCCTCCGGGCCGACGCCGGGGCATCGGCCGGATCGGCGACCGCCAGGGAGTCGGGCGTCCGTACGCCGCCGGCGGCCAGCATCATCCGAAGGCGCGCCTTGTCGTGGCAGGCCA
This sequence comes from Streptomyces sp. NPDC026589, assembly GCF_040638385.1. Lineage (NCBI taxonomy): Bacteria > Bacillati > Actinomycetota > Actinomycetes > Kitasatosporales > Streptomycetaceae > Streptomyces > Streptomyces sp. NPDC026589. The sequence continues at coordinate 50,023 of NZ_JBEZYG010000005.1, read as the reverse complement.
GGGCGGCTGAGAGGTCGAGCCCCCGTACCCCGATCCGCGCGGCCAGGTAGGCGGCCAGCGGCACATGCGCGTCGTACACGCTGAACACCGCTTCGAGCGGCCGGCCGGCGTGGATGCGGCTCACCGCGCTCTCCACCACGGCCCAGTCGCCGAGGTCGATGTCGAGGGGCACGTCGACCCGGCAGGCCAGCTCCAGCGGCGTGGGATCGTCGAGCAGGACGGTGTGTACGTCGAGGGCATCGAGAACGTCCACGACGCGGCGCCCGGAGAGACAGGCCACACCGGGACGGATGTCGGCGCTCATCAGCAGCACCGCCTGGTCAGGTCGAGTTGCTCCTCCGGGCCCTGGCAACGCTGTTCCAGGCGCAGACAGGACGCGTGCAGAGCGGCCTGCTCATCGCGGTCGGCCGCCTTCAGCGCCAGGTGGAGCGGTACGGGGTAGGCCCCGAGTTTGCGTTTCTCCATCCCGTTGGAGCGGCCGAGGTCGACCGTGGCGACGTCCGTGGCGACGGCGCTCTCGACGATGCGGCCGGCCATCGCCCGGTAGGGGACGAAGGACGGCAGGCGCTCGGTGTCCAGACCGGCCAGCCACATCGACCAGACCGGGCCGAACTGCCAGCCGGCGAAGACGCCGACGGTGTGTCCGGCGCCGTCGACGGCCGTGATGGACCGCTCGAACGGCGCCAGCCAGGCCTGCATGGCCCGGAGGAACGCGGCGGGCAGGACGTCGGTGGGGGTGTCGCGGTCCCGGAGAAGGCAGTGGACCAGACGAATCGTCGTGTCCGGGTCGGCGGGCCGGTCGCGTACGGTGTGGTCGCGCGCCGCGCGCCGGCGTTCCCTGGCCAGCTTGCGGCGGCGGTGCCCCTCGGCGAAGGCCCAGTACTCCTCGACCGTCTCCGCGTCGGTGGCACAGCGGTAGGACGTGGTGATGTGGGCGGTGGCGAAACCTTGCCGCATGAGCCTTCCGCTGAGCCGGTCCGCCGACGCGTTGGCCACACCCCAGACCCGGGCTCCGGCGGAACGCGCCGCCTCCCCCAGAGCGTGCAGCAGCGCGTCCACCGCGCCGTCGTGTCCGGGCACGGCCAACGGGCCACCGTCCAGCGCGGCCAGGCTGTGTGCCAGGAGTATCGGTCCCGTCGGTGCGAAGTCACCCAGCTCGACGAGGTAGGAGAGGCGCGGGCAGGCGTGCACCAGGTAGGCGGGGCAGATCCCGACGAGTTCGTCGCCCTGGTAGGCGGCGATGTGCCGGGGCTCGAACTCTCCTGGCGGAGCCTCCTCGAAGGCGGCGAGCCACTGCCAGGTGTGGAAGACGCTTCCGGCCGCCAGGCCGACGACCCTGTTCCACGCGTCGGCGTTGACGTCGTGGACCGTGGACAGGATCTCGATCCGGTGCTGTCCGGTCATGTGGCCGACCGGGTCGGTGAGGGTCATCGGACGCACCTCAGCAGCACGACTTGAATTCACGGCTGTCCGACGGGGCGGGATCGAGGCCGTCGCCGAACACCACCTGAAGGTCCAGAGCCCGGCGGACATCCCGCTCCGCCCGGTCGAGTTCCTCGGCGCTCTCGCCGTACACCACGATGCGGCCGTAGACACCGCCCTGGGGATCCTCCTTGGGCCGTACGGTCTCGCCGGGTGCGATCTCCAGCTCGACGACGGGTCTGCCGGGGCCTTCCCCGTCCGGCACGAACTCGTCGTAGAGAACCGTCCCCGGCTCGTCGAAGACGATGCTCGTGTAGCGGGCGAAGGCCACGGCCGGACCGGGCGGGGCCTGCTCCAGGCCCAGCACCTGGCGGGTGACGGCCTCCACCATGTCGACGCCGCTGACGGCGGTGGTCATCTCCACCAGGCGTCCGCCGGGTCTGCGGGCGTTGACCTCGATGACGCGGAACCCGTCGGTGCCGAGCCGGACCTGCGTATGACTGATCCAGTCCCGCAGACCGAGCGCGTCGAGCGTGTCCTGGAGCAGCTGTGCCAGCTCCTCGTGGTGGGCCGCCGCGAGGCCGCACGGGTGTTCGTAACCCAGCTCCACGAAGACGGGAGGCGGGGTCGTACGCTGCCGGAAGACGCTGAGGAGCTGCGTGGTTCCGCCGCGGGTGAGGGTCTGCACGGCGAACTCGGGGCCGTCGACGTACTCCTCGACCAGCGCCCCCGGCAGGCCGTCGGGCAGGAAGCCGCCCAGCGCGCCGAAGGCCTCCCGCACCTCGGCTTCCCCGAAGCAGCACCGGACACCGAAGGCGCCGGCCCCGTCGCGGGGTTTGACCACCACGGGGTAGCCGATGCGCGAGGCCGCCCACACCGCCTCGTCCTCACTCGTGGCGAGCGCGAAGCGCGGTACGGGCAGGCCGGCCGCTTCGAGCACGGTGCGCGTGCGCCACTTGTCCCGGCAGTTGGCCGCGGCCTCCGCGTCCAGCCCCGGCGAGCCCGGGGACAGCAGGCTGCCGAGGTGCGCCATCAGCGGCAGACGTGGTTCGGTGTGCGTCAGTACCGCTGCGGGCCGCTCGTCCCCGAGCTCGTCGCGGATCGCGTCCGCCACCGCGCCCCAGTCGTCCAGGCCGATGTCCACGTGGGCGTCGACCCAGGGCATGCAGTGCCACGGAATCCGTTCGTCCAGGAGCACGACCCGGTATCCGAGCTCCCTGACGACGCCGAACTCTCGCTCGCTGCGGCCACCGAGCATCACGACGGTGCCGGTCACGGGGGTGGATGGTTCAGGCACTGCCGATGTCCTTCGTCGAGGGGGAGTGGGCTGGTGGGCGTGGCGGCCGGGACTGTTCAGCAGCAGGTGTTGGCCTTCTTCGCGGCGGCCGCGACCGCCTGTACGGCCGGGCGCTGGAGCTCGTCCAGCTTCATCGCTTCGACGATGCCGGCGATCTGGCCTATCTCCTCGTTCTTGAGGCCGAGCTTCTTGGCGGCGGCGAGGAAGGAGCGAACCGTTTCCTCACGGTCCTGCATCAGGGCCGCGCAGAGAGCGACGGCGGCACGCGTCCTGGGTTCCAGGGCGTCGTGGTCGAAGACGGCGCCGAAGAACTCCTGGTAGCTCTTGGAGAAGGCGGCGTGGTGCTCGCCGACGCTCGGGGCGAGCTGGATGAGCTGGGTCGAGACGGACTGCTGGGGCGTGGTCGCCATGGAGGGGCTCCTCAGGATGAAGGGGGACGACGGGTGGATCAGCCGTGGGCGGCGAGATGACGGATCGTGGCCAGCGTGAGCTGTCCCGCCTTGCGCAGGGCGTCGGGCTCGATCCGCTCCGGGCTGTCGAGGGGTGAGTGGTAGTGCGCCGCGCCGAGCCCGACGCCCGCGGAGGGGAAGCCCGAGGCGGCGTAACGCCGGTTGTCGGATGCGACGGGTGCGGCGTAGAGAGGGATGCCCAGGTGCCGGCCGGACGCGTCGAGCGCTGCGATGAGGTCATCGGGCGGCGGGTCGGCCGGCCCCAGTTCCACGGCCACCTTGCCGTTGAACTTGCCGGCCATGTCGATGTTGAGAACGTCGGGCCGCACCTTCGCCTCGCTCAGCTGCTGGGCGTGGTGTCCCGACCCCAGGGTGCCCATCTCCTCGGCGTCCAGGAGCGCGAAGATCAGGGGGCGGCTCAGCGGTTCGGCCCGGCTCAGAACGCGGGCCGTCTCGCAGAGTACGGCGGCACCGCTGGCGTTGTCCCCGGCACACGGGAAGTGCAGTTCGGGGTCGGATCCGACCCCGTCGTAGTGCGCCGACAGGAGGATCGGGCGGGCGTCCGGAGCGCGGCCCGGCAGTGTCGCGATGATGTTGGCTCCGACGGCGGCCACCCGCTCCAGCGGTACGTGGGCGGTGACGACGGTGTCGGTGACGGCGTCGAGCAGCTCCGGCAGGAGGGCCACGACCGGCAGTTGTACGGGCGGTGGGCCCTGGACCCGTTTGGTCAGGTATCCGGATGCGTCGGCGTGCTGGGCCACCAGAATGCCCACCACCCCGCGTGCCGTCAGTTCATCGGCGAGTCCGGCGAAGTCGGGCCCCTGGGACGGGCCTCGCACGATGGCCCACCTGCCGGGCCCGGGCTCCGCCGAGGCAACACCGGAGACCGGCGCCGGCATCGGGGCGGAACGGGGGTGCTCGGCGAATTCCGCGCGGTGGACGAGATCGCGGACGCCCTCGGGCCCGTCCGCACGGCAGTTGGGCGGCGCCGGGAGACGCAGCACCCCGCTGATGGCGAAGTGCTCCAGGACGGGCGAGAGACCGCTGCCGGTCAGCTCCGACACCAGGAATCGGGTGGCGCGGTCGTGTCCGGCACTGCCCGGTGCGCGCCCGGCCATGTCCGGGACGCACAGGGAGCGGAGCATGGCGAGCGCGCGCTCGGTGTCGAAGGAGTCCGCCGGCCCGCCTGCCGCGGTGGGCCCCTGGTCGTGTGCCGTCTCGGTCATGTGAAGGGTGTCTTCCTCAGCCTGCCGCCGCGGGGTCACCACAGCAGCTTCGGGGGGTCTGGGCGGCGGGTTCGCCGCAGCAGCTGCTGCGTTCGGCCTTCGGCTCGCTCACGGGCTCACCGCAGCAACCGCCGCCCTGGCCGCCGGGAACCGCGCCCGTGGCATCGGCGGGCTCGCCGCAGCAGCCACCGGTGGTGGCCGCCGCGGCCACGAGCGGTTCCGTGATGAAGCCACCGACGGGCTTCTGCTCAGATGCGCCGGACGGATCACTGCTCATGTCCGCTGCTCTCCGATCATTGATTCGATGGACACTTACTTAAACAAGTATCGAATCAGTGTGATCGTCGTGTCAATGGCAACGGTCGGGTTCACTCCCCCACAGCCACCGGACCGCGTTCCCGCACCACGGCGCGCACACTGACGGCCGCCAGAAAGGCCCTGATGAGCGGATGGATGTCGGTCGGCGTGGAGGACAGTTCGGGCTGGAACAGGCTGCCGATGAAGAAGGGGTGACCGGGCAGTTCCACCGCCCTCGGCGCCTTCTCCGCGTCCCAGCCGCTGATCCGGAGCCGACCGGACCGCAGCTCGTTCTCGTAGGCCGGATTGAGACCGTACTTGCAGTGATAGGTCTCCACCGCGGACTCGCGCCCCGGATAGACGGAGGCGAGTCGGCTGTCGGCGGCGAAGTGGAGCGGTGCGGTCTCCCCTACGAGGGAGCAGGCCAGCGGGACGATGAGCGGGGTCGTGGCATCCGCGTCGTACTGGACGTCCTCCGCGTCCCTGATCCCCAGGACGTTACGGCTGTACTCGATGAGCGCGTGCTGGAAGCCACCGCAGGTTCCCAGGTAGGGAATGCCTGCCGTACGGGCCGTACGGATGGCCAGCAGGGCGCCGGCCTGGCTCACGTAGGGGGAGCCGGGTATCACCCAGACCCCGTCGTAGTCGGCGACGGCGTCGGTCACCGCCGCGCTGGGAAGCCAGTCGACCTCCACCCCGAAGTGCGGAACCAGTTCGTCGAACTTGGCGTGAGCGGGTACACGATCGCTGCGGTCACCGACGAGGGCGAGTCTCGGCCGGGAAGTCATCAACGTGCCTCCTTTGGTGGCGGAACAAGCATGTTCTGGTGCTTTCTCCGCGCTACGGACGTACCGTCACCACAGCGCGCGGCCGGTCATGGCGGGCGCCGGGCCGACCCCGAGGAGCGACAGCACGCTGGGAGCGATGTCCGCGAGCGTGGCGGCCCCTTGCGGGCGGCCCACCCGCTGCCCCTCCGCCGGGACGAGCACGACGGGTACGGGATTGGTGGTGTGACCGCCGTAGGGGCGGCGGACTCCGTCGGATTCGGTGAGCATCTTCTCCGCGTTGCCGTGGTCACCGACCAGGAGAATCCAGCGTCCGGTCTCGCTCGCGACCCGGCACAGGACGTCCACGGCGCGGTCGGTGTGCTCGGCGGCCCGGACGGTGGCCGCGTAGTCCCCCGTGTGGCCGACCACGTCGATGTTGGCCAGGTTGGCGACCACCAGCGGCACATCATCGCGCCGGGCGGCCGAACCGACGGCCTCGGTGACCTGACCGATACTCATCTCCGGCCTGGCCCGGTAGTCCGGCCGCGTGGCATCGGAGATCCTCAGATGTTCCTCCACCGGCGCCACGGCGGCCTCCCGGCCGTTGAGGTAGTACGTCACGTGCTCGAACTTCTCGGCTTCCGCGATCCGCACCGACCGCAGACCCATCTCCGCGAGCCGGGCGGCCAGCCCTCCCCCGGCGTCGGCCCGGTGGACCAACGCGGGTATGGCCGCGTCCGTGTCGTACTGAGCCAGGCTGAGGAAGGTCACGCCCCGGGCCGCCAGATCGCGGTGGAGGTGATCGGCGAGCTGCTGGATGCGGTCGCTGCGGAAGTTGGTGAACAGGACGACGTCACCGTCCCGGACCGGGCCGGCCGGTGCACCGTCACCGCCGGTGACGACGCTGGGCTCCACCCACTCCTCGCCGCGTCCGGTGGTCGCCAGAGCCTCCTTCGGCTCACCGATGAGGTGGCCCGTGCCGTCGGCGATGGCGCGGGCCGCCCGTTCGGTCAGCGAGAGGTCGCCGCTCTTGTCCAGGGCGTACCCGCGGCCCGTGACCGTGGCGATCGACCCGATGCCCGCTTCCGCGGCGTATCCCTCGACCGTTTCGAGATAGCTGGCGGCGGTGCCGTCCGCCACGTCCCGACCGTCGGTGATCGCGTGGATCCTGACCTCGGGAACCGCGAACAGGGCTGCGATGTGCAGCAGTTCGCGCAGATGGTGGACGTTGGCATGGATCATGCCGTCGGATGTCAGACCGATCAGGTGGAGCGAGCCACCGGTGCGCGCGGCGCCCCTCAGCACGGCGCTCAGGGTCTCGTCCGATCGCAGAGCGCCGCTGCTGATCCGCTCCTCGACCAGGACGCTGTCGTAGGAGACGGGCCGTCCCGCCCCGATGACGATGTGTCCGATCTCGGAGTTGCCGACCGTGCCGGGCAACAGGCCGACGGCACTGCCCGACGCCTCCGCGAGACCGGCGAAAGGGGTGCCGAGCAGCCGGTCCAGACAGGGCGTGTCGGCCGCCGTGAGAGCGTTGGCCTCGCCCGGTCCCGCGTGCCCCCATCCGTCGAGGACCAGCAGAATGCCCGGTCGCGCCGCGCTCACAGGGTGCTGGAGGTCGGGCCGGCGAGGGTGTCCAGCTTCTGCCAGAAGGCCGGGAAGGACTTCGCGACGCATCCCGGGTCCTTGATCACCACCCCCGGCGTACGCAGTCCCGCGATGGCGAAGCACATGGCGATGCGGTGGTCGTCGTAGGTGTCGATGACGGCTCCACGGGGTGTACCGCCGGTGATGGTCAGCGCGTCGGGGTGCTCCTCGACCGTGATGCCCATCTTGCGCAGTTCGGTGGCGACGGCGGCGATCCGGTCACATTCCTTGATCCGCAGGCTGGCGATGTTGCTGATGTGCGTGGTGCCTTCGGCGAAGGCCGCGACGACGGCGAGTGTCGGGACCACGTCCGGCATCGTCTCCATGTCGATGTCGATGCCGCGCAGTTCGCCGCCGGTCAGAGTGATGGAGTCGTCGGCGATGTCCGCCGTACATCCCATCCGGGTCAGAGCGGCGACCAGGCCGACGTCCCCCTGATGCGATCCCTTGCCGATGCCGGGAATGGTGACGGTGCCGCCGAGGACGGCGGCGGCCGCGAGGAAGTAGGACATGCCGGAGGCATCGGGTTCCACCTGGACCGTGCCGCCGCGCAGCTTCTGGCCCGCGGCGACGGCGAACCGGGTGTAGCCGTCCCGCTCGACGACGACGCCCATCTCGGCGAGGGCCGCGATCGTCATCTCGACGTACGGCTTGGACACCAGTTCGTCGATGACGTGGACCTCGGTGTCCTGCTCGGCGCGCGTGGCGTTGATCAGCAGGCTGGAGGTGAACTGGGAGCTGACCGCCCCGCTGATACGCGTCGAGCCACCGCGGAAACTCGGACCGGTGACCCGGACGGGCGGGCTGCCGTTGCCCTTCACGGCCTCGGCCGTCACTCCGAGGCCCGGCAGCGCTTCGAGCAGGGAGCCCATCGGCCGCTCCTGCATGCGCGGGGTCCCGGTGAGGACGGTGGTGCCCTCGGCGTGTCCGGCCATGGCGATGAGGATACGGATCGGGGTGCCGGCCGCGCCGACGTACACGTCCTCCTCCGGGGCGCGCATGGCGCGGCCGGTCGGTGTGACGGTGATGCGCTCGGCTGCCGCGTCGACCTCCACCTCGACATGACCGAACCGGGTCAGCGCATCGGCGAGATACCGGGTGTCGTCACAGACGAGAGCACCCTCGATGACGGTCGGCTCGCCCGAGAGCGCCGCGAGGGCGAGGTAGCGGTTGGAGTAGCTCTTGGAGCCGAGGACCTGAACGGTTTTCCGGAAGGCGGCCAGGGGCCTGATCGTGACGCTCTCGGCCTTCAGTCGCGGATCGGTCTCGACAGAACTCAACGCGTCTCCCCATGGTTGTTGGCGTCGAACGCCAGTGGCAATCGGGAAGATCCTGAGGGGTCGCGCCCTGGTGAAGAAAGCTCCCGGTGAGGCAGCAAGCTGCCCGGCAACTACCTGTCTCGCCCCGCGCCATCGGCCCATTTTGATCGCCCAACTGCCTCCCGGCCGTGCTAACTTCAAGACATTCGAAGCACCAGCACATCTGGGGGGCGGATGTCGCAGCCGCTGGGACTCGACGACCTGACACACGCGGTCTACCGCTTCGCACTCGGGCGGCCCGGCTGCTCGCCGGAAGACCTGTTCAGCGGGCTCGGCGCATCCCGGGACGACATCCGACGCAGCGTCGACCGGCTTCTGGAACTCTCCCTGCTCCGCCCCCTCGCCGGAACGCTCGTCCCGGCGAAGCCCTCTCTCGCCCTGCGAACCCTGCTCCAGCAGCGGCAGGCCGAGATCATGAGCAAGCAGCAGGAGTTCGCCGACATCAAGGACGCCGTCGACCAGCTCGCCGAGGAGTACGAGGTCGCTCAGCCGTCGACGTCGCACTCCGGCTGGGAGCGCCTGGAATCGCAGGCCGCGGTACTGGCCCGGATGGAGCGGCTCGCCGGCCGGGCGACGGTCGGGTGCATGTCCCTGTTACCCGCGGAGACCCTCGGGGAGGAGGCTCTGCTCGCGCGGCACCCCCTCGACCAGCACATGCTGGAGCGCGGTCTCTCCGTCTGGAACATCCATCTGGAGAGCGTCTACAACGACCGTGCGGCCCTCGGCTACGCCCGTTGGCTGGCGCGCGACGGCGGACGCGTGGGGACGGTTCCGACGCTGCCGATGTGGCTCGTCGTCTACGACCGCACCACCGCTCTGGTGCCCATAGATCCCAGGAATCCGGCGGCGGGAGCCGTCCAGGTCAGCGGGGCGGGGTTCCTGGCGGGCCTGGTGGCGCTCTTCGAGCGCCTCTGCGAGACCATGAGGCCACTGGACTCCCTGTGCGGGGGGGACGCGCAGGACCAGCCCACCCCCATGGAGAAGGAGATCCTCCGCCTGATGAGCCAGGGACTGACCGACGACGCCGTACGGAAGAAGCTCGGAGTCGGTCTGCGCACCGCCCGCCGCATGATCGCGGACCTGATGGAGCGCCTGGACGCCCGCAGCAGGTTCGAGGCCGGAGCCAACGCCGTCGATCGCGGCTGGCTCCGCCCGTGCGCCTGCGCCGGCGACCGCCCTCTGCCGTCCCGGGAGACTCAGCCGTCCGGGTCAGCCACCGGAACCGCGGGGTCGTTGCGCATCGTCTCGCGCGTCTGAGGGCGGCGCCCGGTCGGTGCGAGAAAGGGGCTCCGCGGACTCAGACCGCGCAGGCCTCGTGCACCGTGTCCACGGCGAGGAGTCCGGAGAGAATGCCGAGCTTGTCGCGCCGGGCCCGGTAGTAGACCCAGGTGCCGCGGCGCTCGGAAGTGACCAGACCCGCCTCGCGCAGGATCTTCAGGTGGTACGAGATCGTCGGGGCGGAGAGATCGAAGGGGCCCGTGAGGTCGCAGACGCAGACCTCGTCACCGGCGGCCGACGCGATCATCGAGAACAGACGGAGCCTGATCGAGTCACCCAGCGCCTTGAACATCTTGGCCATGTCCGAGGCCCGCTCAGCCTCCAGTGGCGCGGCGGTGACGGGCGGGCAGCAGGGCGCTGACGTAACTACTTGCAGGCTTGACACAGCCCCAGTTTTACAGCGGTCTAATCATTGCGCAACCAGCCGGCAGCACGGCGGGCCCCCGCCCGGGGGCCGACGCCGGGCGGCCGAAGGGCTCAGGAAGGGGTCTTCGTGACCCGGCAGGCGAAACACTTGTATGCCTGCTGTCCGGAGAGGTTGTCGTAGTACCGGTCGTCGACGAGGGCGTTCACGGCCTCGTACCGGGTGCCCCCGAGGTCTTCGGCGAGATGCTGGGCAGGGCCGAAGGTGTTCGGGATGAACACGGTGTCCTTGCGGATACCCGGCCAGTACAGAGCCGTGGCGGTGACCTTGCCGCGCGGGCTCTCCACGACGACCTCGTCGCGGTCGGCGATACCCAGCCGTCGGGCGGTGTCGGGGTGGATCTGCAGGAAGCGGATCCCGTTGAGCCGGGCGCCGGTGGGTGTCCAGTGGGTGACCGTGGCGAAGTGGGCCACGCCGGGCCGGCCGGTCATCCCCATCAGCGGGTATCCGCGGTGCACGTCCCCGTTGCCCTTCACGCCCAGCTTGACGGGGTGGGTGAGGGCCTGCGGGTTGACCGGGCTGGTGACGAAACGCTTCTCGTACGCGAGCGTCGGGTGCGCGCCCGTCACTTCGGGATGGGTGTAGAAGTCGGGGAGGGCCCGGTGTCCGGCGACGGCGAGCCCTTGGTCGAGCGCGCTGGTGTAGATCTCGATCTTGCCGCTGGGGGTGAGGAATCTCTGCCCCGGGGCGCCGCCGAGCGATGCCGCGGCCTCGTACCAGGACGGGTGGTCCTGGTAGAGAGCGCTGACGCCGGGATGGCGCGGTGTGGGGCAGGGCCAGCGCAAGGGCTCGGTCCGCTCGCGCATGCGCGCTTCCGTCATCCCGCCCGCCCCCGGGGTGTGCCGCACGAACTCGGCCCACAGGACGGAGTAGTCCTTCCAGGCAGGCGGGAACGCGTCGGCCCAGTAGGCGGAGCCCTTTCGCCTGTCGTTGCGGCCCAGCGCATGGGCCAGATCGATCCAGATCTCCCAGTCCGGCCTGGATTCGCCGCAGCGGGGCACGGCGGCCTGCTGCCAGCGGATCGCCCGGTCGTCCCGCCGCATGTAGACCCCGTCGTACTCGAGCGGGGAGCTCACCGGCAGTACAACGTCCGCGTAGTAGGCGGCCTCTTCCATGAACAGACCCGTGTAGACGTAGAAGTCCAGCCGGCGGTAGGCCTCCTTCACCCTCTCCGTGTTGGCCGAGGAGACCAGCGGATTCCCTTGCGTGATGAGGGCTTTGAGGCGGTAGGGCCGGCCTGTGAGTATGGCCTCGGCGAAGTAGTCGGGGCCGACGGGGAGGGCTTGGCCGGGATCCGGGGTCGCTACGGTGAGAGCAGGCAGGTGGAGGTCTCCGGGCCAGGTGTTGTGCATGAAGTTGCAGCCGGCGCCGAGCTTGCCGATGTTGCCGGTGACGGCTGCCAGGAAGGTGAGTACGCGGTACGTGTCGAAGGCGCCCAGCTGGTGGGAGATACCCGCGTTGCAGAAGAGCGCCGCGGACCTGGCGCTCGCGTAGTCGCGGGCGGTGCGGCGGACGGTCGCCGCCGGGACACCCGTGACGCCGGCGGCCCACTCCGGGGTGTAGGGGGAGGCCGCCATGTGGGCCTTGAGTTCGGCGAAGCCGACGACCCAGCGCTCGACGAACGCGCGGTCGTGCAGGTTCCTGTCGAGGATGTGGTGGAGCATCCCCAGAGCCAGGGCCAGATCGGTGTGGGGCTTGGGCGCGATCCAGTCGTCGGCCACGGCGGCGGTCGGGGTCCGGCGCGGGTCGACCACCACCAGCCGGGCGCCCGTGCGGGCGCGACCGCGCAGCAGGTAGTCGAAGGTGACCGGGTGGGTCTCGGCCTGGTTGGTGCCGAGGAAGAGGTAGTAGTCGGCCGAGCCCAGGTCGTCCTTGCCGGTGGCGCCGTCCGTGCCGTACCCGTTGGTGAAGTTGCCGAGGCCGAAGGTCGCCTTGAGAGCGTTTCCGCCCGCGTCGTTGCACACGGGCCCGACATCGGTGTTGTTCGGGCTGCCCAGCAGGGTGAACAGCCTGGCCACCAGGGAGCCGGTGCCCCGCGGCAACCGGCCGGTGGTCCGGTTCGCGATGGAGGCGGCCTCGCCCTTGTCCCGCAGGACGAGCAACTGCCGGGCGATGACGTCGAGCGCCTCGTTCCAGGTGGCTTTCCGGAAGGTGGAGTCCTTCGAGCCCTTGCGGCCGCCGGTACGGATCAGTGGGTGGGTGAGGCGCAGAGGGTTGTGCGCGAGCTCCGCCATCATCGGCGCCTTCACACAGATGTTGCCGTTCTGCACGGGGTCGTCGGCGCCACTTCGTACGCCGATGACGCGGTCGGCCCGTACATCGACGGACAGGGAGCAGTTCGAGTTGCAGAACTGGCAGGCACTGGTCACCGTCCTGTCGGGCTCCATCGCTGCCGAGCCCTCGGTGAAGTCGGGCGACTGCGTCCCTTCGGCCGTGGCGACGGGTGCGCCGGGGGTGGGCCGGCCCGTCGCGTCGGCGGACGGTGCACCCACTACCAAGGCCGCACTCGTGAGCGCGACCCCCTGGACCAACTGCCGCCTGCTGACTGGGGTGTTGCTTCTGGCCACGTCCGACTCCCCCTGAGATGTGTGAGGCGTGGTGAGCCTAGGGGCGAGGAACAGCGACTGTCTAGATATTCATCTAATCAACTGGATACTCCTGGGATCTGTCCCTGACTGTGCGGACCTCGGACTTCGATCAGGCCACCGTGCGGAAATCGTTCGAGATCCCGTGAACCGGTGGACCCGGCGGCAATCGACATGAGAACATCAGCACATGGTGACATCAGTTGACAGTGACACTTTACGAGCGCTGGCTGACCCCTTGCGCTGGCGTATCGTCACCCTGCTTGCCCGGGAGTCCCTGTGCACGAGTCACCTGGTGGAGGAGACCGGGGCTCGGCAGACGAACTTGTCCAATCACTTGAAGGTGCTGCGTGAGGCGGGTGTGGTCGAGACCCAGCCGTGCGGCAGATGGACGTACTACCGCCTGAAGCCGGAGACGCTGTCCGGTCTGGCTGCCGAACTGGCCCAGTTGTCGGTACTGGCCGAGGAGACCGCCGACTCCGGCCGTACGCGCCCCTGCTGAGCCGAGAGCGCCGTGCGGCTGCCGACAGGACGCTGGACAGCCGCACGGGCAGGGCTCGGTGCACCCCGGACGGGTCAGGAGGGCACGGCGACGAGACTCTCCGCACCGGGCAGTTCGAGCCGGACCGTACGGTCGCAGAGCCGGTCGACCTGTGCGGGATCATGCGACACGAGGAGCACGGTACGGCGCCCGCGCAGCGCGGCCACCGACTCCTCCACCGTGTCCCTGCTCCGTTCGTCCAGGGCACTGGTGGGCTCGTCGAGGAGCAGTGCGGTCGGCTCCAGGGCGAGCGCTCGCGCGAGGCAGAGGCGCTGGCGCTGTCCGGCGGACAGCGTCTGAGCGGGAGCGTCCAGCCGGTCGCGGACCTCCTTCCACAGACCCGCCTCCTTCAGCGCCTGCTCCGCGCGGTCGCCCAGGACCTGGCGGGGGGCACGCATGACATGGCGCAGCCCGAACAGCGCGTTGTCCAGGATGCTGCCACCGAACACGACAGGCGTCTGGGGAACCAGGACCACCTTGGCCCTGAGGTCCGCGTCTCCCTTGCGCGAGACGACGGGGCGCCCGGCCACTTCGATCCGGCCCTCTCTGGCGAGCCCGGCCGGAAGGAGGTCGACCAGAGCACGCAGCACCGTGGATTTGCCGGCGCCCGACGGTCCGCACAGGCCGGTGGTCGAGCCGTGTTCCACCTCGAAGGAGACCGGCCCGACCAGAGTCTTGTTCCGATCCCGCACCCGGAGTTCCCGCACGGTGATTACGTGGTCCATCGTTCTCCTTCGAAACGGTTGCGCAACGCGACCGCCAGGCTCAGCACTACGGCGGTGATGAGCACCAGAACCATGGCGCTCCCCCATGCCTGTGCGACGGCCTGGGGGTCGCCGGAGTCCTGGGACAGGGTGAAGATGTGCGTGGGCAGGGCCTGTACCGGCGATTCCACGATGCCGCCGGGCAGCGCGGGCGCACCGAAGAAGACGGTGGCGGTGAAGAGCAGCGGCGCTGTCTCCCCCGCCGCGCGCGCCAGCCCCAGCAGCAGTCCGGTCAGCGTGGCGGGCCAGGTGTACGGGACGACGACGGACCGGATGTACTGGGCACGCGTCAGCCCGAGGGACAGCGCGCTCTCCGTCATCTCGGGCGACAGACTCCTGACACGCGCGCAGGTCGGTAACGCGACCATGGGTACGACGACCGGAACCAGGACAAAGGCTCCGGCGAGCCAGGATCTCCCCCAGCCCATCGCACTGCAGAAGATCACGAACCCGGCCAGGCCCAGAAGGATGGTCGGTGTCCCTCCCACGACGACCGTCAGCGTCTGGAGCACCCGCGCCGTGCGGGCGGTGGCGTGCACGCCCAGCAGGACCCCGGCGCCGAACCCGAGGGGCAGCGCGATGAGTCCGCAGGTGACGACCAGCAGCAGCGTGCCCAGGATCTGGTCACTGACGCCCCCGCCGGCCGCGCCGGTGGCGGAGGTGAACCAGAACGAAAGGCTGAAGGCCGCGCTGCCGCGTGTCGCCAGCACGGCGAACATGCCCAGGAGCAGGAGCACGGGAAGCGCGAGCGCGCTCAACCGCAGGGCGGCGACGAACCGGTCCACCTGGACACGGCTCCGGCCGGCCGACCGCCGGCCGCGGAACCGTGCGACCCTCACGGGCCGGGACGCCCCCCGGTTACCCCACACCGTCGCCATGGCCACCAGGGCGAGGAGGATGAGCCCGAGACCGCACAGTGAGGCGAAGTAGGTGCCGGAGGTGCCCGCCAGAACGGGCTCCGGTCCTGCCAGCTTCGTCGTCAGTGTCTGGCCGGGGCGTACCAGCGAGTTCAGCAGTTGGTCGAGCGTGCCGGGAAGCCGTCCGTCGGCCCTTCCCACCACCAGGAAGACGGCGATCGCCTCACCGAGTGCCCGCGCGAGGCCGAGCAGTACGGCCGCCCGCATACCGGCCCGCGCCTTGGGCAGAACCGCCGAGCGGATGACTTCGCGGCGGGTCAGCCCCAGTGAGAAGGCTGCCTCACGGTCGCGGTCGGGGACCGCGGCCAGGGAGTCCACGCTCACCGCCACGATCGTAGGCATGATCATGACAGCCAGAACCATGCCCGCGGCGAGCAGGCTGTCCCCGCCCGGCACATCGGCGACGCCCCCGACGAATGGCCGGATGAGCAGAATACCGATCAGCCCGTACACGATCGAGGGAACGGCGGCCAGCAGCTCCACACTCATCCGCAGAGCGTGAGCCGCACGTCGGGGCAGGTACTCCGAGAGCGCGACAGCCGCTCCCCAGCCGACGGGCACCGCCAGGACGAGCGCGATGACACACACGACGGCCGAGCCGTAGATCATCGCCAGTCCGCCGAAGACCGAACCGCTGGGATTCCACGACGATTCGGTGAGCAGCGCCGCCCAGTCGACGTCACCTCCCGCGACACCTTCACCGAGGTAGCCGAGGAGCGCCAGCAGGACGGCGACGACGGAGAACGCTCCGGTGAAGAGCCATCCCCACACCCAGGCCGATCGCCGAGGACGCGGCTCAGCCCCGGGTTCTGCAGCCGGTCGCCTCTCCTCTGTGATCGCCACCGATCACTTCCCGATCTGCTGGAGCGACAGGTATCCGTGAGGCTCCAGGAGAGACTGCCCCTTGTCGGAGAGCAGGTAGTCGATGAACTTCTCGGCATCCCCCGTCGGCTCGCCGTTCGTGATCAGGTACAACGGCCTGTTCATCGGGTACTTCCCCGAGGCGATGTTCTCCGGGCTGGCTTCGATGCCGTCCAGCGTCACGACGGCGAGCTTGTTCCGCCCCTCGACGAAGCCGGTGGACAGGGGGCCGACCGCCCCGGGGGTGGACTCCAGCTTGTTGCGGGTCTCCAGGTTGCCGCCGACGATCGCGAAGTTGTCCGAGTCCGGCGGCGGCGGGGCCTTCTCGTCCCCGTACACATACTTGTCGAGGACCTCGCGCGTACCGCGCCCGGGCTCCTTGTCATAGACGAAGACATCGAGCTTCGGACCACCGAGTTCGGACCAGTTGGTGATCTTGCCCTCGAAGAGGCCCCGCACCTGATCGGCCGTGAGGTTCTTGACCCCGCCGTCGGCGACCGGCTTCGTGACGATGACTCCGACAGCGTCGGACCCGATCTGCGTGGTGACGAAGTCGGTCTCGGGGTGGGCGGTCCGGTCCTCTTCGGCGACCGGCTTCGAGCTGAGCGCGATGTCGATCTGCCCTGCCGCGAGTTGGGAGATGCCGCCGGCGGATCCTCCCTGGGTGGCGATGGTGATGTTCATACCCTGCGCCTTGAGAGCCTCCGCCGCGTCGGCGGCGACCGGCGCGACGGTCGTCGAGCCGCTCGCCCTCAGCCCGCTCCCACCGGCACCCGACTCGCCGTCGGCGCAGGCCGTGGCCAGGCCGGCCATCAGCACTCCCGACGCGAGGTACACGAGAGCGCGCCGCCGCCCGGCGAACTCCCCGCGCGCGGCCGCCCCTTGTCCCTCATCGATCGAATGTGAACGTGCTGTACGTGACATGCGATTCCCCCCAGAGCAGCGCACCTGATTTGAGGGGAGTCTAAGCAGGTGACGGGATGCCGGGAAGGATCACCAACTACCCCCAAGTGTAACGCTGTTCACGCTCCGTTCGCTTGCGGTTCACCTTGCATCCTGGTAAGCGCAGTAGCGGACGTCTTCGGTCCGGTACACCACGGCGGAAACCCCGGCGAACGCGGCAGCACGGCCCTCGGAATCCTCCGGAGGAATCACGAAAGCCCAAACCGCGCCGGGATTCTTCCGGAGGGATCGCACGGATCGCCCAAGACGTGACTGCGCCCGGCAATCCGTGAAAGTCACTGCGACAAGCACAGCGGAAGGGTGCCGGAAGCAGAGGCAACCGAAGTCCCCGAACGATGCGCGCACCTGGTCAGCCGACCCTTCTCCGGATGGACGGAGCATCGCCGAGAAATCAGGAGCCCTGCGGGCCCGCTCCCGCATCATGGACCGGACGGAACTCGTATCGGCCCCAAAAGGGCGTCACGGAAATTCGCCCCTGGAATCCCGGGCCGGTCCGGTTCTGCCATCGGCATACCGGCCCGTCCGAACGCCCTTTCAGGTGCGGATGTCACCCCGCCTTGTCGGTGAGGGGCTCCTCCGATCCCTCCCGCAACAGCCTCACGTAGTCGCGCGACCACGCCTCGACCGTCGCCGCGTCCCACAGGTCTGCCGAGTACTCCACCGCTCCCTCCAGAACGTCGCCGGCCGGGGACAGCACCATGATGAACTCCGACCGGGAGGCGGAGGGCGCGATCTCCGCCACCGTGGTGGTGAGTCCCGGTATGTCGATCCCGGTGTCCAGCGAACTCTCGTAGGCAAGGCCGATGGCCAGGCCGTCCGGTATGCGGATGCCCTTGCGCTGCCGCATCGCCGGGGCCACCCGGCGTGGTGGCATGGCATGTTCCATGCCCAGGACGGCCGTGCGCGTGACCCGGTCCGTCAGCTCGGCGAAGGAGCCGGAGCGCGCGTCGCGGACCCGCAGGGCGAACCCCGTGGCCGTGCAGCCCACCAGGGACTCGAACTCACGGCTTTCCCGGCCTGCGTAGGAAATGTTCATCACCACGTCGTCCTGTTCGGCCTTCGTCGTCAGCAGTCGGCCGAGCGCGGCCGCCGCCACCACGAAGGGTGTGGTCGAGCGCCGGGCTGCCAGCCGTTCCACAGCGGCCCGAACCTCGGCGGGTACCGTGAATCGGATGACTCCGCCCCGGCCGCTCAGCGCGTCCGGCCTCGGCCGGTCCAGGGGCAGGTCCAGAACGAAGGGAGCGTCGGACAGCTCTTCGAGCCAGTAGTCGGTACGGCGCCGGTCGGTCGTCTCCTGGTGGGCGGCCTGCCAATGCGCGTACTCCACCTGCTGGGGTGGAGCGGGCGGCAGACCGTGCCCGGCTCCGGTGGCAGCCGTACGGTAGAGGGCGGCGAGTTCCTTCAGCAGAGTGGTCAGGGCCCACCCGTCGCACGTGCAGTGGTGCGCCACGAACAGCAACACCCATGCCTCGGCACCGGTGCGCACCAGACGGGCGGAGAGGACGTCTCCCGTGAAGGGGTCGAGGGAGGTCTCCGTCGCCTGCTCGGTGAGCCGGCGCAGCTGTTCCTGCCGTTCCGGTTCCCCTTGCGGGGTGAGGTCCTCGACGGGCAGGTCGAGCGGCCGGTACTGGAGCACCTCCTGTCGCCAGGTGCCGGAGCTCTCGCGTACCAGCCGTGTCCGCAGGGACTCGTGACGCCGCACCAGGTTCTCCAGTGCCTCGTGCAGGGCTCCGGGTTCCAGCCGGCCGGAGAAGGTGATGCTCAGAGCCACATTGAAGACCTGCGGCCTGGCGTGGCGGGAGTGCAGGGTGGCGAAGCGGGTCTGCTGTTCGGTGGCCGGACCACGGCGGACCACCCGCCCCGACCGGCCCTCGTCCACGAACTCCGTCAGGGCGCGGAGCGTGGGCCGCTGGTACAGGCGTGTCAACGGGTACTCGACGCCCCACATCTCCCGGATCCGGTTGACCAGCCTCATCGCGGTCAGGGAATGCCCGCCCAGGTCGAAGAGGGAGGCATCCGGGTCGACGTCCGCAACGGTGAGGTCGAGCTCTGCCGCCCAGAGGTCACGCAGCCCCTTCTCCACAGAGGTGAGGTCAACGGCCACGGGCCACGGGCCTTCGGGCTGGTGAACCTCTTCGATGGCCGCCGGGGCGAGGGGAGCGGTCGGCGGGAGCAGCGTCCGGTCGAGCTTGCCGCTGCTGTTCAACGGCAGCCGGGCCAGAGTGCGCCAGGTGCGCGGCACCATGTACTCCGGCAGACGGCGGCTCAGCTCGCGGGCCCATCGATCCGTACGGAGCCCTTGTTCCGCCGTATCTCCCAAGTCCGGCTCGGTGGGCACCACATAAGCGGCGAGAACCGCTTCGCCGTTGGTCCGGCGCCGGCTGATGACTGCCGCCTGCCGGACGCCGTCGAGGCGGCCCAGCACCTGCGCCACTTCCTCCGGCTCCACCCGGAATCCGCGGATCTTCACCTGGTCGTCGGTACGGCCCACGAACACCAGCCGTCCGTCCGCCGTCCACCGGACCAGGTCACCCGTGCGGTAACGGCGGGCATCCTCTCCGTCCTCCCGACAGGTCGCGAACCTCTCCTCGGTGAGATCCGGCCGGTGCAGATAGCCCTCGGCCATGCCGGGACCGCCGACCAGGAGTTCCCCCACCGCACCGATGGGGACCGGCTTGTCCGAGGTGTCCACGACACGCACGGTCACGTTCTCGACGGGACGGCCGATCGGGATGGTGTCCGCCCCATCGTCCGTGACGGCGTCGTCGGCCGGTGGCAGGACCGTGTCGACGACACACAGCACGGTCGCCTCCGTCGGACCGTAGACGTTCAACGTCTCGTAGGTCGCCTCGGGCCTCGGGCGGCTCCGGAGCATCTCGCCGCCTACCAGCAGATGACGCAGCGGAGGCTGATCGGCCGCGGGCAACCGGAGCACCTCCTCCCCCAGGGCCGTCGGCATGATGCTGAAGGTGATGTCCCGGTCGGCGAACCACCGGGCCAGGGCGAGCGGATCACGGCGGATCTCGTCGTCGGCCACCACCAGTGTGCCGCCCGCCGTCAGGACCGGCCAGATCTCCATGAGGGAGGCGTCGAAGCTCTGGCTGCACACGACGGCGCCGCGGAATGCGCCGGTCGGCCCGAAGCGCGCGTGGTGCCACTGGCAGAGATCCACGACGGAACGGTGGGTGAGCACGGCCCCCTTCGGCGTGCCGGTGCTGCCCGAGGTGTAGATGACGGCGAACGGGGACGAGACGCCGCTGCCAGGTGTCGGACGAGTGCCGCGTCCGGTGTCTCCGGTCGGTACGGCGTCCGGTCCGACGACCCCCACCGACGCGGGCAGTCGCAGCTCCCGACCCTCGTCCGGAGCGCTGATCACCAGCCGGGCGCCGCTCTCGGCGATGACCTGAGAGGCGCGGACGGCGCCGAGCGACGGGTCGAGCGGCACATAGGCGCAGCCGCTCCGCACGACGGCGAGCAGGGCGGTGACGAACTCGGCACCGCGGGGCAGCCAGACCGCGATCACGGGTGCCCGGCCCTCGCCCGCCCCGAGCTCGGTGAGCGCGGCCGCGAGCCGTTCGGCTCCCTCGTCCAGCTCCCGGTACGTCAACGCGACGTCTCCGCACACCACAGCGGTCCGGCCAGGGTGCTCGGCCGCCTGCCGGGCCACCCAGTCGTGGACGGTGGTGTCGAGCACCGGACGCAGGGGGCCTCTGCCCCAGCTCTCCGGGACCTCGTCGCCCTCGGCGGGTACCCGTGCGATCAGGGAAAGCGGCGTGCCCGGCCGTTCGACGGCGGCGGTGAGCAGGTCGCGGAAGACCGTGAAGAACCGGTCGACGCTGACCTGGTCGAACAGCTGCGCGTTGTACTCCAGATGGCAGCGGATGCCCTCCGGCCGATCGGTGAAGTACACCGTCAGGTCGGTCAGCGCCTTGTCGGGGCCCGCGTCCAGGGCCACTGCCTCGACACCGGGGAGGTCGAGACGGAACGGCTCGTCCGACTGGAACTCGGTGAGCACCTGGAATACCGGCGTGCGGTCCGTCCCGCGTGGTGGAGCCAGGGCGCGCACCACCTCGTCGAACGGCGTGGCCGCGTGGTCGTAGGCGTCGAGGGCCGCGGCACGCACCCGGTCCAACAGGGTGGTGAATCCGGGGTCGTCGGTGAGGTCGACCCGCAGAGCCACGGTGTTGACGAAGAAGCCGATCAGCTCCTCGGCCCGTCGGGGCCGGTCGGAGACGGGGACGCCGATGACGATGTCCTCCTGCCCCGTGGCCCGTTGCAGCATGGCCGCCCAGCCGGTCACCAGGGTCATGAACAGCGTGGCGCGGTGACCGCGGCTCAGCTGTCTGAGCCGGTCGCTCAGGGCTGGATCGAGGGAGCGGAAGACCGCGCGGCCCTCGGAGGTCATCTCGGCCGGACGGGGCCGGTCGGTGGGCAGGTCGAGGACCGGGAGGTCACCGCCGAGCACGCTCCGCCAGTACGCCACGTCCCGCTCGGCACGCGGGCCGTCCGCCGCGGCGCGCTGCTCGCGCGCGTGCTCGGCATAGCTCCAGTTCAGTTCGGGCAGAGCGGCCTCCGTGCCGTCGAGCTCCGAGCGGTAGAAGGCGGAGAGGTCCCGGCACAGGACGGTCGCCGAGGCCGCGTCGACCACGATGTGGTGGAAGGACAGGACCAGGACGTGCTCGTCGTCGGCGATCCGGACGATCCGGGTGACGAACAACGGTCCGTTCTCCAGGTCGAAGCGGCGGGTGCTCTCCTGTGCCAGTGCTTCGCGCACCGCACTCTCGGCCCCGAGGGTGCCGTCCACCACGGCGAAGCCGGGCTCGGAGGAGTCCCGTACCAGCTGGACCGCCGAGTCGCCGGCTGCCCTGAAGACGGTGCGCAGCCCTTCGTGGCGGGCGACGAGCCGTCGTAAGGCGTTGCGCAGCGCCTCGGTGTCGAGGGAGCCGCGCAGACGGATCGCCTTCACCTCGTTGTAGGCGGTGCGCCCGGGGAGCAGGCGTTCCAGGAACCAGATGCGCTCCTGGCCCGGTGAGAGGGGCGCTCCCGGCGCGGAGAAGGGTTGCCGATCCCTGTGCCGGCGGCGGAGGGCGTCCAGCCGGGGCAGACCGGCGCGCAGCTGGTCCGCGCCGATGCCGAAGTCGACCAGTGCGACGATCTCGTCCGCGCCCGCGTCGGCCACCGCGTCGGCCACGGGCAGGACGGAGTCCACATCGCCGATCAGGGCACGCTGGTCGCAGTACCGGCCGTAGGCCCGCCGGAAGACCACGTCCAGGTCGTCCTCGCTGAGCGACTTCATGTCGGTGGTGACACCGAGGCTGTTGGTGACGCCGCTGAACAGGGAAAGGGAGGCACGCATGTAGCGGGCCATCGGCTCGAAGGCATCGGTGCGGGCGGTGTCGTGGTCCTCGCCGAGGTAGGTGTGCAGCAGGACGGCGACCCGCCCGGCGTCCGGGTCGAGGCCGTGGCGTGCCCGGGCCCGGCGGTAGCGGGCGATGTTTTCCCGGAGTTGGCCGATGTCCTGGGTCATCAGGTTGGTCACGATGCCGAGGTCGTGCTCGGCGGCCCGTTCGTACGATTCCGGGTTGGCCACAACCGCGGTGTAGAGCGGCGGCATCGCCTGTACGGGGCGGGGGTGGAGCCGGATCTCGCGCTCGCCGTCCCCGGTGGTCCGGCGCAGTGCCTCACCCCGCCAGAGACTCCGTACCTCTTCCAGGCCGTCGTACATCTCCTGTCTGTGCCGCCCGAAGCGCTCGGGGAAGAAGACGAAGTCGTCGGCGTTCCAGCCGCTCGCCACGCCGAGACCGATGCGCCCGCCGGAGAGGTTGTCGGCCATGGACCACTCCTCCGCCACCCGGATCGGGTCGTGGAGGGGCATGACGACCGACCCGGCATTGAGGCGGATGCGCCGGGTCTCCCGGGCCAGGGCCGCCGCCAGGACGGCGGGGTTGGGGAAGAGGCCGCCGAACGAGTTGAAGTGCCGCTCGGGCATCCACAGCGCCTCGAACCCGTGCCGGTCGGCGAACCGGGCCGCTTCCATGAGCAGTTCGTAGCGGCCCTCCTGCGGTCCGGGCCCGTCCTGCGGGTAGTCACCGAAGAAGTAGAGGCTGAAGTCCGCGCGTCGTGCCGGTGTGAGCGCCGTGGAGGCGGGAGCCGACGCCTGCGTAGAGGCGGGAGCCGACGCCTGCGCGGGGGCGGGAGCCGACGCCTGCGTGGGAGCGGGAGCCGACGCCTGCGTAGGAGCGGGCCGGCTGTGGCCGGGCCGCCGGGACGGGCCCGGGGCCGGGCGGAAGAACCCGGCCTGCCGCAGCTCCCTCAGCGACCCCCGTACGGCCTCGGCCACATGCTCGATGTCACCGTCGGTGTGCGCCGTGGAGAGGAAGAAGTTGCGCCACTCCCATACGTGCACGCCGCGCAACATAAGGTGGTGGTAGAGGAGTTCCATGTCGGCGCGGTGCTCGAAGCGGAACTGGGACCCGAACCAGCCCACCCGGACGGGGAATTCCTCGGCCTCGAAGAACTCGTTGAGTCCGGTGGCCAGTTGGGTCGTCCGGTCGTTGAGCCGTTCCTGCAGGCGAGGGCTGTGCTCCTGGAGGTGGGTGAGTACGGCGTGGGCCGCCGTCATCGACACGGGGTGCTGCAGGTAGGTGCCCCCGAAGAAGGTGGTGTCGGCGGTGGGGCCGCTGTCGTCCCCGTAGCTCCAGTAGCCGCCGTCGATCCCGTCCATGATGTCGGAGCGGCCCGCGACGGCGCCGATGGGGAATCCGCCGCCGAGGAGCTTGCCGTAGGTGGCGAGGTCCGGGGTGACACCGTAGAGATCCTGCGCCCCACGGAGGGCCGGGCGGAACCCCGTCAGCATCTCGTCGAACATCAGCACGATGCCGTGACGTGTCGTCAGCTCTCTCAGTCTGCGGATGAATTCGACCGGCTGGAGCGAGGGGTGCCTGCTCTGCACCGGCTCGACGATGACCAGGGCGATCCGTTGCGCGTCCCGTTCGATCGCATGCAGAGCCGCCTCGCTGCCGTACTCGCAGACCGTCAGCTCGGAGACGGCGCTGCGGGGGATGCCCCGGGAGACGGGCACGGTCTCCCCCTGTCCGGCCTGCCGGCCCAGGACCTGGTCGGCGTGGCCGTGGTAGGAGCCCTGGAAGGTGACGATCCGGTCGCGGCCGGTGGCGGCACGGGCGAGACGGATCGCCGCGGCGTTGGCCTCGGTACCCGAGTTGGCGAACGCCACCCGTTCCATGCCGGTCAGTACGCACAACAGCTCGGCTGCTTGTCCCGTCTCGACGCTGCGGGGGCCGAGCCGGATGCCTCGGGAGAGGTGTTCACGTACGGCCTCCCGGACGAAGTCCGGCTCGTGGCCGAAGAGGAGCACACCGAAGCCCATGGTGATGTCGGTGTAGCTGTTGCCGTCGATGTCCTCGATCCGTGCTCCCTCGGCGCGACGGGCCGCCACCGGATACAGCATCTCCTTGGTCGTCCTGCGGAACCCGACGACCGCCCTGCTGTCCGCGAGCCTGCGCCGGTGGCGCTGGGCGAGCCGTCTGGAGGCCGCTGTCCGTGCCGTGTACCGGCGTACGAGGTCGTCGAGATGCTCCTGCTGGGAGTGGGGGGAGGTGGCGTCCACCATGCCGGCATCGGGGGCGACCTCGACCCGCGGCCCGTGCACCCGAGGCTGTCCCGTCCCGCGGCCGGTCGCAGCTTGCCGGGCGTTCATCCGCTCGGTGATGCGGTCGGCGAGTCCGGCCATCGCGGTCAGGTCCCGGTCGAGGGAGGCCGTTATCTCCTGCTGCTCGTTCACCGGACCACCCGGTCGTCGGCCGTGGGTGCCGCGGGGGCACCGGTCTGCAGGGCGAGCAGCTGGGAGAGCTGGGTGAGCATCTGGAGCTGGATCCGGGACAGCTCCTGGACCCGCTTGGCCAGCTCCATGTACTCCTGGCGGGTGACGAAGCCGGTGTCCTGCGGGGGCAGGTCAGGGGCCGGACCTGCCGGCCACCGGGGTGCCGGGGCCGACGGCCGGGCGGCCGCGGGTTCCACCGCGTGGGGTTCCGGGGCGGGCACCGGCGCGTTGGCGTGCCGCGGGAAGGTCCCGTGCTCACGGGGCAGCCGACCCGCGACGAGCTCGGCGAGCAGCCGAGGGGTTCCCGTCTCGTCGAACAGCTCTCGCATCGTGACTTTGACCCGGTGTTCCTGCTCTATCTCCCGCAGCACATTGATCATGAGGAGCGAGTCCCCACCGAGGTCGAAGAACGGGGTGTCGGCCGAAATCGAGGTCAGATCCTCGCCGAAGGCCCGGGACAGCACCCCGAGGATGCCCTCCAGGAGGTACCTGGTCTCCATAGTCTCTGCCGTCACAGTGCGTTCCTCTCTTGCCGGGGACAGGGGTTCGGGGGGCCTGGGAGGGTCCCCGACCCAGTAGGGGCGGTGCTGGAAGCGATATCCGGGCAGCGGGACACGCCGCCCTGCGGTGCCTGCCAGGAATGTCTCCCAGCGGACATCCGCTCCCGCGCAGTGCAGTGCCGCGGCCGCACCGAAGAGCGCTGTGAGTCCGGTGCCGTGATGCAGCGAAGGGAGAGCCCGCACCGTCGGCAGGGAGCGGCGGGCCAGACCGCTGAGCGTGGTGTGCGAGCCGATCTCCAGGAGCACGTCGGGCCGTTCGCCGGCGACGGAACGCAGCGCCGCGTCGTAGCGGACGGGCTCACGGGCATGGCGCACGAAGTGGTCCGGGGCGGGCGTCCAGCCGGGTTCGTGGGTCCGGCCGTCGAGCGAGCTGATGAAGCGGGTCCGTACGGGCGTGAGGGCGGTCCTCGCCAGGACGTCCCCGAGCGCGTCGAGCATCGGTTCCATGGCGGCGGTGTGGAAGGCGCGGTCCACCGGAAGGCGTTCGTACGGGATGCCCCGGTCGTCGAGCACGGCGCACACCTGGTTCACCACCGCGTCGGGACCGGCCAGGACCTGGGAGTACTGTCCGTTGGCCACGGCCGGCTCCAGGCCGGGGTGCGAGGCGGCCAGCTCCGCCGCGGCCTCCCGCTCCAGTGCCACGGCCACCATGGCGCCCGGTTTACAGTGGTCCCGCATCAGCCGGCCCCGGATCGTGATGAGTTCGAGGCCGTCGGCCAGCGACAGGGCCCCGGCAGCGAAGAGCGCGGCGTACTCTCCGACGCTGTGGCCCGTCACGGCCCAGGGGCGGACGTCCGCCTCGTCCCAGAGCCGAACCAGGGCGCACTGCAGGGCGAAGAGCGCCGGCTGCGCCGTCGCTGTCGGCCAGACGGCCCCGGGGGCGTCGGCCTCCTCGGTGAGGAGGCGCGGCAGTATCGATTCGCCGGTGCGGCGGCGGTGCTGTGCCTCGCAGGCGTCGAGCACCTCACGTACGACAGGAAACCGTTCGTACAGGTCCGCCGCCGCTCCGGGACGCAGGGACCCCTGGCCGGTGAACTGGAACACCACCCTGGTGACCGCGTCGCGCGGTGGGACGAGGCCGCCGGGGGAAGTCGGCGGATCGGAGCGGGAGAGCCAGGTGTCGAGGGCATCCGCCAGCCGGGCCGGTGTACTTCCCCGGACCGCGATGCGGTGGCGGCCGTGCGAGCGCCCGAGGGCGGCGGTCGTGACGAGATCCGCCAGGGGCAGAGCGGTCCGTCTGCGGAGCACATCGCGCAGGGACCGTACGTTGTCGGCCAGGGCTTCTCCGCTCGTCGCGGAGACCAGGAGCACGTCGGGCGGGGCTGTGACGGCGGTGCGCGGGGCGGGCTCGGGGGCTTCCTCCAGGACGAGGTGGACGTTGGTACCGCCGATGCCGAGCGACGTGACACCTGCCCGCCGGGGGGTGCCGGTATCGGGCCACGGCCGCAGGGAGCGGGGAACGTAGAACGGACCGGTCTCCAGTTCGAGCAGCGGATTGGGCTCGGAGAAGCCGGCGATCGGCGGAATCACCCCGTGCTTGAGCACCAGCAGCGCTTTGACGAGACCGGCCAGGCCGGACGCCACGTCGAGATGGCCGATGTTGCTCTTGACGGCCCCGAGGGCGCAGTATCCGGTGCGGTCCGTGTCCTGGCGGTATGCCGCCCGCGCTCCTTCCAGCTCGATGGGGTCGCCCTTGAGGGTCCCCGTGCCGTGGGTCTCCAGATACCCGATGGTGTCCGCGCTGACGCCCGCGTGGTCCAGGGCCCGGCGTACGGCGTTCTGCTGGCCTCGCGCGCTGGGAGCCGCGTACGTCTTCTTGCCGGAACCGTCGTTGCCCACACCCCAGCCCCGGATGACACCGTGGACGGTGTCTCCGTCCGCGAGCGCGCGGGACAGCCGTTTGAGTACGACGGCCAGGACACCGGTGCCTCCGACGGTGCCGTTCGCCGCCGCGTCGAACGCCCGCAGATCGCCGGTCCTGGAGAGGATCGACCCCTTCACGTGGTGGTAGCCGAGGACTTGCGGGACGTGGAGGGCACCGGCGCCCACCAGTGCGATATCGCATTCGTCGAGCAGCAGGGAGCTGGCGGCGAGTTGCACACCCACCAGCGAACTGGAGCAGGCCGTCTGCACATTGACGGCGGGGCCGGTGAGGCCGAGTCGGTAGGCGACCCGGGTCGCGTTGAAGTCGGCGGAGTTGCCGATCATCACCTGCATGCCGGCCAGCCAATCGCCGATGTCCTCGTTCGGCAGCACGTTGTTGAGCAGGTAGGACTGCATGTTGTACAGGTGGTAGCCGGTGCTGGCGTAGACCCCGATCCGCTTTCCGTCCCGCTCGTCGGGGTAGCCGGCGTTCTCCAGCGCGTGCTGCGCGCACTCCAGGAACAGACGGTGCTGGGGGTCGGTGAGACGTGCCTCGCGGGCGCTCATCCCGAAGTGCCGGGCGTCGAAACCGGAGATGTCGTCCAGGACGGCCGACGTTCCGATGAAGTCGTCGCGCCGGTACAGCTCCTCTGACACGCCCGCGGCCTTCAGCTCCTCCCGGCTGAACCGGGTGAAGCGCCGCTCTCCGTTGCGGATGACGCGCCACAGGTCTTCCGGCGTGTCTGCGCCGGGGAGCCGGAAGGCCATCCCGATCACGGCGAGGCGCGGGTCGGGTCCGCCGGTACCCATCAGCCTCGCTCCTCGCGTAAGACGCCACCGCCGGGTGGTCGTACCCGGGCGTCCGGCTCGGCGGAGGGGCGGCGCAGTACGAGGTACGCCAGCAGGGCGAGGCATCCGGCCATGGCGAGGCCGTGCAGGGAGGCGACCACCTGGAGCGGGGAGTAGGAGTCCAGGAGGAAACCGCTGACCAGCATGCCCAGCCCGAACCCGGCGTTCTCGATCGAGGCCGAGAGCCCGAAGATCCGTCCCTGCTCCGCGTCGGGGACCGTCTGGAGGCGTGACACGTAGACGACTTCGGTGAGGCCGTCCGCCGCCCCGGCGGCGAGTGCCGTCGCGAGGGTCAGCCCGGTCGGCAGACCGGTGAACACGACGATGAACGCCGCCGACATGACACAGGCGCCGATCGCGAAGGCCCGCTCCCCCGGAGTGCGGCCGCTCCGGTGGGTGTACCGCGCCAGGACCTGCTGGGCGAGGATCGTGCCGACCGCCCAGGTCGCCCAGAACTGGCTGATGAAGGTGGCCGGGTGCTCGGGGTCGAGGATGCTGGAGTAGACGGGCAGCGCGACGTTGTGTGAGGAGGAGCCCAGGCCGTCCACGGCCCGCAGGGCGATCATCGCCATCAGGACCGGCGCCGTGGCCCACAGCAGCCTGAGGGACCGCCGTCCGGCTCCCTCCTCGCTCTCCTCGGTGTCCGCGTCCTTCCCCGCCGAAGCCCTCGTGCGGATCGGCAGCAGCATGAGGATGGTGGCGGACGCCAGGAAGGTGCACGCGTCCAGCAGGAAGGCCGCCGTGTAGCCCAGTTGTGCCACCACGACACCCGCCGAGGAGAATCCGGCAATCATCGCCAGCGAACGGCCCGTCACCAGAAGGCCGTTGGCCTGGGCCCGGCGCTCGGGCCCCACGATCTCCGGAATGCTGCTCCGCAGGGCCACTTGGGAGAGCGTGGAACAGAATCCGGTGACCACGGCGAGGCCGTACAGCACCGGAAGCCGGTCGGTTTCCGGTGCCAGGAGCAGGGCCAGCAGCGCCACGGCCTGACCGAGGTCCGCAGCGATGATCAGGCGCTTCCGATCGTAAGCCGATACCAGACGCCCGCTCACGAAGCCCGACGCCACACTCGTCCCCAGCCGTACGGCCATGAAGAGCCCGGCGGCCAGGGCGCTGCCGGTGACGTCGTAGACAAAAACGTTCAGCGCCACCATGTTCAGGTAACTGCCGTACGCAGACAGACCGTTACCCACCACGAGCAGCCGGAAGTGCTTCATTCATGACCTTTCGGAGACGCACTCGGCAGCAATGTCGGCCGCGCACCGGACCCTCGGTAGATGCCGTTCGGACCCCGGGCAACGCCCCCTCTCTCCGGATCACGAGCCACTCATGCGCCTGCCAAGCCCGTCAAGCCCTGCCCACCGGTCACGGGGTTCACACCAAGCACTCCAAGCTTCGGGCGCCACAGGCTTCACTCCCTTCCTCCCGGGGCCGCAGCCGACCTCGGCGGAGCGGAAATACTCTGCGCCATGGCGCGGGCGGCAGCCCCGACCCGACCGGAGTTCAGCTGCCGGTGGCGGTCGGGCGCAGGTCGAGCATGGCGGACATGGCGGCCACGACGGAGGGTGCGACCCGGTAGTAGACCCAAGTACCTCGCCGCTCCGAGGTCAAGAGCCCGGCTTCCCGAAGCTTCTTCAGATGGTGGGAGACGGTCGGCTGAGAGACGCCGACATCCATGATGTCGCACACGCACGCTTCTCCTGCCGGGTGCGAGGCGACCTTGGAGAACAGCCGCAGCCGAACCGGGTCGGAAAGGGCCTTGAACATCGCTGCCATCCGCTTCGCGTCCGGCACGGACAGCTCCCCGGCGGTGATGGGCGGGCAGCACGGCACAACCCCTTCCGGGGCCGGGACGGGCAGCTCGGCAACCTCGTACTTCGACATATATCTATGTTGACACTCATCGATACCGGTGACAAGCTCTAGACATAGACAGTAATCGAAACAGCGGCCGAATCTGCCGCCTCTCCCGGAGGACATCACCGCTATGACCACAACCGCCGCGGACCTGCCGGTCGTCGTGATCGGAGCGGGCCCGGCCGGGCTCGCCGCCGCCGCCCACCTCACCCAGCGCGGCCTTTCGCCGCTCGTCCTGGAATCCGGACCGGCCGCCGCCAGCGCCGTCAGGGAGTGGGCGCACGTACGCCTCTTCTCCACCTGGGGTGAGCTCGTCGACCCGGCCGCCGAGAAGCTGCTGGCCCCCACCGGCTGGACGCACCCCGAGCCGTCGGCCTACCCCTCCGGGGGAGAGTGGGCCGAGCAGTACCTGCAGCCACTCGCCGACGTCCTGGGCGACCGCGTCCGCCTCGGCGCCCGTGTCACCGGCGTCTCCCGCGTCGGCCGCGACCGGATCGTGGACG
Source organism: Streptomyces sp. NPDC026589 (assembly GCF_040638385.1). NCBI lineage: Bacteria > Bacillati > Actinomycetota > Actinomycetes > Kitasatosporales > Streptomycetaceae > Streptomyces > Streptomyces sp. NPDC026589. The sequence continues at coordinate 19,794 of NZ_JBEZYG010000005.1, read as the reverse complement.
CGGACCGCGACCAGCAGCCGTTCGTCGTACACGTCACCTACGCCGACGGCCGCGAGGAGCGGACCTTCGCCCACGCCGTCATCGACGCCTCCGGCACCTGGACCACCCCCAGCCCGGCCGGCGCCTCCGGCCTGCCGGCCCTGGGAGAGAAGGCCGCCACCGACCGGATCACCTACCGCCTCCCCGACTTCAAGGACCCGGCCGAGCGCGCCCGGTACGCGGGCCGTCGCACCGCTGTCATCGGCGCCGGCGCCTCCGCGTTCACCGCTCTCGCCTACCTCGCCGACCTCGCCAAGTCCGACGACGGCACGGGCACGACGGGGGTGTGGATCCTGCGCCGGGGGATTTCCGGAACCACCTTCGGCGGCGGCAGCGCCGACCAGCTGCCCGCCCGCGGGGCTCTCGGGCTCGCAGCGAAGGCCGCTGTCGACGAGGGGTACGCGCACGCGGTCACCGGCTTCCGCACCGAAGCGATCGAGCGCGACCCCGACGGACGCCTTGTCCTGGTGGGCGAGGACGGGCGCCGCCTGGACCCGGTCGACGAAGTCATCGTGCTGACCGGCCTCCGTCCCGACCTCAGCTTCCTCGACGAACTCCGTCTCGGCCTGGACGAACGCCTCCAGGCCCCGACCGAACTGGCCCCGCTGATCGACCCCAACCAGCACTCCTGTGGCACCGTCTACCCGCACGGGCACCGCGAGCTGTCCCACCCGGAACCGGGGATCTACCTGGTCGGCATGAAGTCCTACGGCCGCGCCCCGACCTTCCTCGCCATGACCGGCTACGAACAGGTCCGCTCCGTGGCCGCCGCCCTCGCCGGCGACCTGGAAGCGGCCGACCGCGTCGAACTCACCCTCCCCGAAACGGGTGTTTGCGGCGGGGCAGGCCTCTTCGACGACCCGGCCCCCAGCGACGCCGGAGGCTCCTGCGCGACGCCGAAACCCGCCCTGGTCCAGCTCGGTACAGGTGCGCCGACCGCTGCCGAGGCCGTGGGCGACGCACCAGCGCGGGGTTGCTGCGGCCCGTGACCGACCTCGACGTCCCTGAGCGCGGGGCCGTGACCGGAACTGGCGTCCGGCCACGGCCCCGCGCCGCGCTGCCCGCGTTGTGCGTCACGCAGATCACCAGCTGGGGCGTCGTCTCCTACGCGTTCCCCGAGTGCGAGGCCCAAGGCAGCTCGCCCCCGTACGTCGATACCCCCGGGGAGCCTGCCCGCCAGATGCCGCGGCGCGTTTCCGGTTCGTCGACGGCCAGGCCGACCAGACGTCCGACGGTCAGGCAGGCGGTGTCCGTGTCGAGCGCGGTGCCGCGCAGGAGGTCCCCGAGGACTGCAGCGGCAACGTCCCGACGGTTCGGATCGCGGTCGGTCAACGCGTCAAGCGCCGCGATCAAGTCCTTCACGCCGCCACCTCGGACCCTCGGCCAGGATGCCGTTCTCGAAGCGTGCACCGGCGCGGACCAGGGGGACCAGGTGGGCTCCGGTGATCGCGCGGCACCACGCTTGGGCGGACTCGACCAGTTTGAACACCATCGCGAGCGCGGCCGTCGGGCTGCCAGCGCCTCAGGTGACCTTGGTGCGGAGCTTGACCGTGGAGAAGGTCAACGCGATGGAGTTGGTGGTCCGCAGGTGGATCCAGCGCTCGGCCGGGAAGTCGTAGAACGCGAGCAGTTCGTCCCGGTCCTCGGTGATCTTCGCGACGGCCTTGGGGAACTTGGCGCCGAAGGTCTTCGCGAACGCGGCTGGAGAGAACAGGCGGAGCGAGTCCCACGTGTGCTGCCAGGCGCCCCCGGGCGTCGCCTGAGCGTCCAGAACCACGAACTCCAGGCCACGGCGGCGCAGATGATAGCCAGCAGCGAGTCCGGCCTGGCCGCCGCCGATGACGACCACATCCACGTGCCATTTCATTGCGGATATCCCTTTCCGACGCGGCTTCACCGCTAAATGAAGTGGGGCGGGCTGTAGCACACCGCTCTACTTCGTCTGCACGTCCGTGAACTTCTTGCGCCAAGCCAGCGAGACGTAAACCAGTGCGACCAGCACCGGGACTTCGATGAGCGGGCCGACGACTCCGGATAGGGCTTGGCCGGAGGTGACGCCGAAGGTGGCGATGGCGACCGCGATGGCCAGCTCGAAGTTGTTGCCGGCGGCTGTGAAGGCGAGCGTCGTCGTACGGTCGTAGTTCAGGCCGATGGCCTTGCCAAGGAAGAACGTACCGAACCACATCACCGCGAAGTACGCGAGAAGCGGGAGTGCGATCCGGACAACGTCCAGCGGCTGCGAAGTGATGGTGGTGCCCTGGAGAGCGAAGAGAATGACGATCGTGAACAGCAGGCCGTAGAGGGCCTAAGGACCGATCTTCGGCAGGAACTTCGCCTCGTAGGACTCGCGGCCCACCCTCCTCTCGCCGATGCGCCGGGTCAGGAAGCCGGCGACCAGCGGGACTCCGAGGAAGATGACGACGTTCAGCGCGATCTTCCACATGGAGATGTCGAGGCTCTCGCCGTCACCGAGTCCGAGCCAGCCGGGCAGCAGATCGAGGTAGAACCAGCCCAGGACGCCGAAGGCGATGGCCTGGAAGACGGAGTTCAGCGCCACCAGGACGGCTGCGGCTTCACGGTCGCCGCAGGCCAGGTCGTTCCAGATGATGACCATGGCGATGCAGCGGGCCAGGCCGACGATGATGAGGCCGGTGCGGTACTCGGGCAGATCCGGCAGGAAGATCCAGGCCAACGCGAACATGAGCGCCGGACCGAGGACCCAGTTGACGACCAGCGAGGAGATCATCAGCCTGCGGTCGCCGGTCACGGTGTCGAGGCTGTCGTAGCGAACCTTGGCGAGGACCGGATACATCATGATCAGCAGGCCCACGGCGATCGGCAGCGAGATGCCGCCGATCTCGACCTGGGCGAGCGCGCCGTTCAGCCCGGGAATCAGTCGGCCCAGCCCCAGTCCAAGGCACATGGCCAGGAGAATCCAGGCGGCAAGGAAGCGGTCGAGCGTCGACAGCTTTGCGACGACCGACAGCTCCTCGGCGCTCGCGGGCGCTTGAGTGCGGGTCACGGACAGGCCCTCTTGTTCTCGGTGGTGGTAAGGGCGGACTCGGCCAGGCCGGCGAACTGACCCGCGAGCTGAGCGATGGCGTCCGGGCGGAGCTTGCAGTAGGTGAAGCGGCCGCAGGGCTCGGTCTCCACAACACCAGCCTCGCGCAGCACTCTCACATGGTTGGAGAGATTGGTCTGCCGGGCACCGGTCTCTTCGACGAGGTGGGTGGTGCACAGGATCTCGCGGGCGAGCTGAGTCACGATCTGCAGGCGCAGGGGGTCACTCAGCCCCCGCATCAGTTCGATGTCGACTGACGTCATCACAGACTGACACTGTCACATCAGTGGCCGCTGACACCATTGGGCGCTGAAGTCATTCGTGCCTGATCTCATCGCAAGAGTCATCATCGGATCCGGCCCCGCAAGCCACACGGCCGCTCCCTACGACGCTCGCGCGCAGCCGAAGCCCGTATTGTTCAGCAGCTCCATCTTCGTTGGCGGCTCACTGACCACGACGACGAAGGCGAGAACAACCCCGGTTCCCTAGACGGTGTCGACGTTCCGTCCTGGTGGAGTACATGCGGGCCCAGGCCGAGAAGATTGCCGCCGGGATGACCGAGACATCGTTCTGCCGACTCAGCGGAGAGCGGCGCAGCCGCAGCCCTTGAAGCAAGGTCCCCATGCCGCGGTCGAGCTGTCAAGCGACCTCGCGCGTGGCGGCCTCAGCGACTGGCCGACCTCGTCCTCGCAGACGGTCCAGGCTCCGCGGGCCGCCGCCGTGCTTTTACCTGCAGCCATACCTCCTTCTTCCACAACTCCACTGCTTCGTCGTCACGTTCGATCGCTCTGCGGGTCGGCTGCTGCCAGGATCAGCCTTGACGCTTCAGCAGCCGCCATGCCCCCTCCACTGTGTAGCTGACGTGGAACAACCGCCCGATCAACGTCTTCACCCGCGCCGGCGTCCACCGCTGAAAATCCTTTTGCAAGCGCGTTCGAGGCGAACTGATGCGGGAAGCCATGTACCCGGTACGCCCTCCGTCGGCGCGCGCATAGCAGCAAGCAGAACCTGCGTGTCCCGTCGTAGCGGTCGTGCCGCAGGCGCCGCAGGGGCGGCCTCTTCATTCGCCACGCCCCCGAGTGAGTCACCCGCGCAAGAGCTTCTCCGCGCCGAGTCCAGCCACCACTCGGGGGACTTGGACTCAGATCTTGACGAACCCCCACCTCCACCCAAATCCATAGCGACGACCTCAAGCTCCGACGTTTGAGTCCGGGACTGCGCAGACGCCTTTGCGGTGGCACCGCACACGCCCCGTTGGCATCATCACGTTGGAGCAGCAAGCAGCCACCCGTCAAGATCAAAAGCGCCGCGCCAACAAGGTGACGACCAGTCAGGAAGCTCAGCAGGCAGTCAGCATCAGTACCGCCACAGGGCGCGGCAAGCCGCCACGGACCGCCAAGATCCGCAAGCGACCAAACCCTTGCTGACCTGGAAAAACGCAGGTCACGAAGCCCTCACGCTACTCAGGAGACAACCATGAACATGCTCATCAACGTTCCCGAGACCGTGGTCGCCGATGCCCTGCGGGGCATCGCGGCCGCACATCCCGAGCTGACCGTCGATGTGGAGAACCGGGTCGTCATGCGGCGGGACGCACCCGTGGCGGGAAAGGTGGGCCTCGTCTCCGGGGGCGGTTCGGGGCACGAGCCGCTGCATGCCGGGTTCGTCGGACCCGGCATGCTGTCGGCCGCCTGTCCCGGGGAGGTCTTCACCTCCCCCGTGCCCGACCAGATGCTGCGGGCGGCGGCAGCCGTCGACAGCGGGGCGGGGGTGCTGTTCGTCGTCAAGAACTACACCGGCGACGTGCTCAACTTCGAGATGGCCGCCGAGCTCGCCGACGACGAGGGAATCCAGGTCGCCCAGGTGGTGGTGGACGACGACGTGGCCGTGAGCGACAGTACGTTCACCGCCGGGCGGCGCGGTACGGGAGCGACGCTGTTCGTCGAGAAGATCGCCGGAGCCCTGGCGGACGAGGGCGCTCCGCTGGACCGGGTGGCCGCCGTCGCGCGGCGGGTGAACGGGGCCTCGCGCAGCTTCGGGGTGGCGCTGGGCGCCGTCACCACTCCGGCCAAGGGCAGCCCCACCTTCGATCTGCCCACCGGGGAGCTGGAGTTGGGCATCGGCATCCATGGGGAGCCGGGGCGTGAGCGGCGGCCGATGATGACGTCCGGCGAGATCGCCGACTTCGCCGTGAACGCGGTACTGGAGGATCTGCGCCCCACCGGACCGGTGCTGGCGCTGGTGAACGGCATGGGGGCGACTCCGCTGCTGGAGCTGTACGGGTTCAACGCCGAGGTCCATCGGGTCCTGTCCGAGCGGGGTGTCCCGGTGGCTCGTACGCTCGTGGGGAACTACGTGACCTCGCTCGACATGGCAGGCTGTTCGGTGACGCTGTGCCAGGTCGACGAGGAGCTGCTGCGACTGTGGGACGCGCCCGTGCGGACGGCCGCGCTCCGCTGGGGCCGCTGAGCGCCGACGGAATCCCGTGACCGTGGGCGACCCCGGTGCGGGGTTGGCCGTACAGCCCGTGCCACCGCCGGGACGATCCGTTCCGGGTGGGACCGAGGAACAGGAGATCATGTGCTCGACACCGACTTCTTCCGCCGCTGGATGACCGCTGTCGCGGCGTCCGTGGAGCGTGGGGCGGACCATCTGACCGAGCTGGACTCGGCGATCGGGGACGCCGATCACGGCAGCAATCTCCAGCGCGGCTTCACGGCGGTGACGGCGGTGCTGGAGAAGGATGCCCCCGCCACTCCCGGTGCTGTGCTCACCCTGGCCGGACGGCAGCTCATCTCCACCGTCGGCGGGGCGTCCGGCCCGCTGTACGGGACCCTGCTGCGCCGTACGGGCAAGGCGCTCGGGGACGACGACGAGGTGACGCGGGACCAGCTGGCCCGGGCGTTCGCGGCCGGGGTCGCCGCGGTGGGACAGCTGGGCGGCGCCCAGGCCGGGGACAAGACGATGCTCGACGCGCTGCTGCCCGCGGCGGAGGCCCTCGCCACCTCGTTCGACGGCGCCGCGAACGCGGCTCGTGCGGGCGCCGAGGCGACGGTGCCGTTGCAGGCGCGCAAGGGCCGGGCCAGCTATCTCGGCGAGCGCAGTATCGGGCATCAGGACCCGGGCGCGACCTCCTCGGCGCTGCTGGTCGAGGCCCTGGCGGCGACGGCGGCGGACGGAGTGGGCGCGTGAGCGGCGAGCGGCAGGTGGGCATCGTTCTGGTCTCCCACAGCGGTGCCGTCGCCGAGTCGGTCGCCGAGCTGGCCCAGGGGCTCGCCGCCGGCGGGGTGACCGCGCCGGTCGCCCCGGCGGGCGGGCTGCCCGGCGGTGGGCTGGGGACGAGCGCGGAGCTGATCGGCCGGGCCGCCGCCTCGGTGGACCGGGGGGCGGGTGTCGCGGTCCTGGTGGACCTGGGAAGTGCGGTGCTCACGGTGAAGGCCATGCTCGCCGAGGGCGACGAGCTGCCCGAGGGCACGCGGCTCGTGGACGCGCCGTTCGTGGAGGGCGCCGTGGCGGCCGTGGTGACCGCCTCGGCGGGTGGCGACCTCGCGGCGGTGGAGGCCGCGGCCTCGGAGGCGTACGGCTACCGCAAGACGTAGCGCTTTCCTCCGGGTCGGGCGCCGGGCCCGCGTGGCGCCCCGCACCGCGCCGCAGCAGACTTGACGACATGTCGACAAGCAGGCGCAGTGCGGGGCTTCTCCTCTTCCGGTTCACGGAGGGCGCGGGCGAGCGGGATGTCGAGGTGCTGATCGGGCACATGGGCGGGCCGTTCTGGGCGGGGCGGGAGGCGGCCGCCTGGTCGGTACCGAAGGGCGAGTACGGACCGGAGGAGGACGCGGAGGCCGCCGCCCGCCGGGAGTTCGTGGAGGAGCTGGGCGTGCCGGTCCCGCCGGGCGAGTGGATCGCGCTGGGCGAGTCACGGCAGCGCAGCGGCAAGACGGTGACCGCCTGGGCCCTGGAGGCGGAGCTGGACGTGGCGTCCGTCGTGCCCGGGACGTTCACGATGGAGTGGCCGCGCGGGTCCGGCGTGCGGCAGGAGTTCCCGGAGATGGACCGGTTCGCCTGGTGCACGCCGGAGCAGGCCGCCGAGCGGCTGGTCGTCGGCCAGCGGGTGTTCGTGGACCGGCTGCGCGCTCAGGTGCGCGGGGCGACCGCCTCCCCCGACGCGTAGGCCGGTGCCGCGCCCGCCGGGCGGCCTGCCCGCAGTTCCAGTACGTCGCCGGTGAAGCGGGCCCGGAAACTGCGGTCGTGCGAGACGACGACGACCGCGCCCCGGTACTGGTCGAGGGCCTGTTCCAGCTCCTCCACCAGGCTCAGCGCGATGTGGTTCGTCGGCTCGTCCAGGACCAGGAGATCGGCCGGCCTGGTCACCAGCCGGGCCAGGGCCAGCCTGCGTTGCTGGCCGACGGAGAGGGATGCGACGGGCACATCGAGGTCCTCGGGGCGGAACAGGCCGAGGGCCAGGAGTTCGTCGGCGTACTCGTCGGGGAAGCCGGGGCGGCCCGCCGCGAAGGTGGCGAGCAGACTGCGCCGGGTCGGGCGCGCGGGCAGTTCCTGCGGGAGGTAACCGATGCGGGCCCGGCGGGTGACCGTGCCCGCGTCGGGGGTCAGGTCACCCGCGAGGACCCGCAGCAGGGTGGTCTTCCCGGCCCCGTTCTCACCGGTCACCAGGAGGCGGGCCCCCGATGCCACGCGCAGGGAGGGGAGACGGAGGCGGTTCCCGACGGAGACGGCGTCCAGCTCCACGAGGGGCCTCGCGTGGTCCGCGGTGCCGGTCACGGTGCTGGTTCCGTCGCGGCCCGTCGTGCCGGTCCCGGTAGCGGTCCTCGCACGGTCCGCGGTGCTGGTCACGTCGGCGGTTCCGTCGCGGTCCGCCGGGCCGGTCACGTCGGCGACGGTCGGGCGGCCGGTGAAGGCGAGTGGGTGGGGCGGGGGCGGCACGGGAGACCGGCGCAGCGCGTCCAGCCGGGTCCGGGCGGCCCTGACCTGGCCGGAGAGCTTCGCCTCGTGCGAGCGGCGGTGCTTGCCGAAGCCCTGTTTCGGGTCTCCTCCGCCGGCCGCGAGCCGCGCTCCGGCCGCTGCGACGAGCTCCTCGGTGCGGGCCAGGTCCGTCAGGTACTCCTCGTGCTCCTGGGCCCAGCGGCGGCGGGCGGCGGCCTTGGCGGTGCGGTAACCGTCCCAGCCGTCTCCGTACCGGGTGACCGTGCGCAGGTCCCGGTCGACCTCCAGAATCACCGAGGTGACGCGCTCCAGGAAAGCCCGGTCGTGGGTGATCGCCACGACGGTGCCCGGGTGGGCGCGCAGGTGGTCCTCCAGCCAGCCGACGGCGCGGGCGTCGAGGTGGTTGGTCGGCTCGTCGAGCAGCAGCAGGTCGGGGGCGGCTGCCAGGACGCAGGCGAGGGCGAGCCGGGACTGTTCGCCGCCGGAGAGCGTGGCGAGAGCGCGGTCGCGGGTGAGGTGGGCGAGGCCGAGGCCGTGCAGAGCCGCTTCGGTACGGGCGTCCGCCCGGTAGCCGTCGCGGTCCTCGTAGGCGGTGAGGAGGTCTCCGTAGGCGGCGAGCTCCGCGTCGGTGGGCCCCGGGTCGCCGGGCTTCCGCTCCGAGAGGCCGGCCTCCGCCTCGCGGATACGGTGTTCGAGGTCGCGCAGTTCGGCGAGGGCCGCGTCGACGGCGTCCTGCACGGTGTCGGCCGGGTCGAGGTCGAGGGTCTGGGCGAGATAGCCGGTGCCGCCGGGGAAGCGGACGGTGATCTCACCGGTGTCCGGTTCTTCCACTCCGGCCAGCAGCCGGAGCAGCGTGGACTTTCCGGAGCCGTTCTCGCCGATGACGGCGGTTTTCTCACCGGGCCGGACGGCGAGGGTCACCTGGTCGAGTACGGAGCGGTCCCCGTACGCCTTGGAGACGTCCTTGATGGCCAGTTGAGCGCGGTCGCGCTGGGGGTGCATGGGTGCCTTTTCCCTGGGTGACGGCCCGCGAAGGCGCGCGCGGAGGCGCGGCGGCGGGGCGTGGATGCCGGACGGCGGAGGGGACGGCGGCGGGCGCGCGCGGTGACGTCGACGTCACCGGGGCGTCTCAGAGGGACGCGCGGTGCGGCGCGCTGCGGCCGTCCGGGCCGGGAATCAGCGGAAGAAGTAGTAGCTGTACGAACCCATGTCGGCCATTCTAACGGCGGCCGGCCTCCCGGCGCCGGGAATTTCTCGCCGGCCCGGACGGCGGCCGCCGGCCGCCGCCGGGGCGGACGGGCGGACGTTCGACGCCGCGGAGACCGGGAGGTTCGGCCGACGCGCGGGGATGCAGGCGCCCGCCGGGGTGCCGGAGGGCATCAGGCAGCTGCCCGGGGGCCGGAGGGGCCCGGCCTCCCGGGTGCCGGAGGGCTCAGCCGCCCGGGAGGATGACGGCCCGGCCGTTGATCCTGCCGTCGTGGAGGCGCTCGTAGGCGAGCGGCGCCTCGTCGAGGGAGTACGTCTCCACATGGACGTCGACCGCTCCGGCGTGGGCCAGGTCGAGGACCTCGGCGAACTCCTTGCGCGAGCCCCAGTAGGGCGCGCTGACGTTGGCGCCGTACGGAAGCGTGCCGAAGCCGACCGGGAGCGCGCCGCCGCCGATGCCGACGATGGTGACGTCGCCGTCGACGCGGGCGACGGCGCCCGCGGTCGCCACGGTGGGCGGCGCTCCGACGAAGTCGAGGACCACGTGGGCGCCGAGTCCGTCGGTCAGTTCCATGACGCGGGCGGCCGCCTTCTCGTCGGAGAGGACGGCTTCGTGCGCGCCGACGGTCCTGGCCAGGGCGAGCTTGTCCTCGGTGACGTCGAGGGCGATCACCCGGGCGGCCGTCATGGCGCGCAGCAGCTGGATCGCGACGTGGCCGAGGCCGCCGGTGCCGATGACGACGGCGGTGGAGCCGGGCACCAGCTTCGCCCGGGAGCGCACGATCGCGTGGTACGGGGTCAGTCCGGCGTCCGTGAGGGGCACGGTCTTCACCGGGTCGAGGTCACCGATCGCGATCAGGTGGCGGGGGTCGTCGACGATCATGTACTCGGCCATCGCGCCGGGTGCGCCGAGGCCGGGCGGCATGATGCCGAGCTCCTTGGCGCGCAGGCAGTAGTTCTCCCTGCCTTCGGCGCAGTTCACACAGGTGCCGCAGCCCCAGGGTCCGTAGACCGCGACGGAGTCGCCGAGGGCGAAGCCGTCGACGCCGTCACCGAGGGCGGCGACCGTGCCGACGCCCTCGTGCCCCAGGGTCAGGGGCAGCGGGAAGGGGAGCTGGTCGGCGGGCCAGCTCATCACGGCGATGTCGGAGTGGCAGACACCGGCGGCGGTGACCTTCAGCAGGACCTGGCCGGGGCCGGGCTCGGGGTCCGGAACGGTGACCACCTCGGGGGCGGCGCCGACGGCTCGGTACTGGACGGCTTTCATGAGGTCTCCTCGCTTCTCTCTTGACTCTCTTTGTCGCCCCCGTGTCTCCCGCGCGCCACTCGGGCTCCGTCACGGGGCGGAGTAGCCGCCGTCCACCAGGTGGTAGCTGCCGTGGATGAAGGAGGCCTTGTCGGAGAGCAGGAAGGCCGCGAGTTCGGCGACCTCCTCGGCGGTGCCGAGCCGTCCCGCCGGGTGCAGGGAGATCAGGTGCTCGCGGGCCTCCGGGACGGTGTTCCGCAGGAGCGGGGTGTCGATGAAGCCGGGGCCGACCGCGTTGATCCGGACGTTCTGTCCGGCGTATTCGAGCGCGGCGGTCTTGGTGAGACCGACGACGCCGTGCTTGGCCGCGACGTAGGCGGGCGACCCGGCGAAGCCGTTGGTGCCGAGGATGGAGGACATGTTGACGATCGCGCCGCCGCCCGCCGCGACGATGGCGGGCAGTTCGTAGCGCATCGAGAGGAAGACGCCGCTGAGGTTGGTGGCGACGACGCGGTTCCAGTCCTCGACCGGGTACGCGCCGGTGGGGCTGCTGGGGCCCGCGATGCCGGCGTTGTTGACGGCCAGGTGGAGGGCGCCGAAGGTGTCCACCGCGAACCGTACGCCCGCTTCGACGGAGGCCGGGTCGGTGACGTCCATCGCGACGGCGGCGGCCCTGGCCCCGGTGCTCTCCAGGTCGGCCGCGGCTTTGCGCGCGTTCTCCTCGTCGTAGTCGGCGACGACGACCGCCGCGCCGTCGGCGGCGAGCCGCCGGGCCAGGGCGAGGCCGATGCCGGAGGCGCCGCCGGTGATGAGGGCGGTGCGGCCCGCGAACTCGGTGCGGGCTTCGGCCTTCGCCTCGGCCGCGGGGGTGGAGCTGTGCTCGGTGCTCATGGTGTTGCCTCGGTTCCTTCTGCTGCTTCGGTGGTGCTGGTGGTGCCGGAGTGCTGTCCCGGGGCACCCCGGTGCTGTTCCGGAGCTGGGCTCGGCTCGCCGAGCAGGTCGGCGGAGAGCGCGTCGAACGCCTCGGCGACCAGTCCGGGCAGAGCGTCCGGCCGGCCTCCGCGCACCCAGGCGGCCTGGGCGGCGAGCAGCGCGCCCGCTCCCGCGGCGACGGCCACGGCGGGCCGGATGTCCTGCCGGGGATCGACACCGAGCCGGTCCGCGACGATGGCGACCGAGTCCTCCTGGGCGTCCACCCGGATGTGGTGGAAGACGGCGTAGAGGGTCGGCTCCTCCTCGGCGACGACCAGCAGGTCGAAGATCCGGGGGCGGCGGTGCCAGGGCTCCGACGCGGGATCGGCGAGCCAGTCGAGGACGGCCCGCCGGTAGGCGAGGAGCGGGGGTTCAGGGGCCGGGCGGGCTCGCAGGGCCGCGTTGATGCGGTCGCCGTCGCCCCGCAGGGAGTCGAGGGCGGCGGCCTCCTTGCTCGGGAAATACCTGCTGAACGTACGACGGTCGACGTCCGCGGCTTCCGCGATCTCCTCGACCGTCACGTTCCGCAGCCCCCGGTCGAGCACCAGCTCGAACGCGGCCTGCGCCAGGGTGTCGCGGGTGCGGCGCGCCTTGCGGCCGCGCCGATCCGGGATCTTCCGTTCCGGAGTCATACATGCACCGTACACCTGAAAATGTCCCCACGCGACATTCGTCTCATGGGGACATCGGGGACGCCTGCCGCGCGGTCTCGCGGCGCTCATCAGGGATGCCTGTCGCAGTCCTGCGGCGCGCGTTCAGACCGCGGCGGTCCGCCGCTGGGCCTCGCCCGCTTCGGCGGGATCGCCCAGGGCCCCGGCACCGGAACCGGCGTCGCCGGGGATGGCGTCGCCGGGGATCGCGGCGCCCGGAACCGCGGGCCGCCGCCCGTCGTCGGCAGAGGTGCGCAGCAGGGCGAGCGCGGCGACGTCGTCGCGCCGGACGCCTCCGGAGAACTCCCCCAGATCGACGTGGAGCGCGTCGAGAAGTTCGCGCGGCCCATGCCCGGCCCAGGCCCTGATCCGCTCGTCCAGCGGGTAGAAGGCGCCGTCGATGTCGCGGGCCTCGGTCACCCCGTCGGTGACGACGAGGAGTGTCGCGCCCGGCGGGAAGTCGAAGGACTCGGTCGTACGGGTCTCCTGGCTGAGTCCGGCGAGGCCGAGGGGGACGTACGTCCGGTGGAGCGTGACGGCCGAGGACCGGCCGTCGTGCAGCAGGCGTGGCGGCAGGTGCCCGCAGTTCACGGCCTCCACCCGGCCGCCCTCGTCGAACCCGAGGACGAGCGCGGTCACAAAGCGTTCGGCCTCACCCGTCTGGGCGGAGAACACGTTGTGCCGGACGACGGCGGCCTCCAGCGCCTCCACCACTCCCGTGAGCGTGGGCTCGCGGATGGCCGCCTCACGGAAGGCGGCGATGGCCGCGAAGCCGGCGCCGATGGCCGCGAGCCCCTTGCCCTGGACGTCTCCGATGATCACGCGGGTCCCGTAGGGCGACTCGACGACCTCGTAGATGTCTCCGCCGACGAAGCGGTCCTCCTCGATCGGCTCGTAGAGCCCGTGCGCGACGACGTGGTCGGTACCGACCGGCAGCGGCCGCAGGATCTGGCGCTGCAGGGTGACGGCGGCGGACCGCAGCCGCGCCATCTCGGTGGCGTGCCGGATGCGCGCCGCGCAGGCGGCGACCCCGAGCGCACAGGCCAGTACGGCGAATCCGATGCCGAAGACGAAGTCCCAGAAGGTGCCGTCCGCCCCGACCCGGAACCCGACGACGACGGTGGTGATCCACACCGCGATCCAGATGGTCTGGCGGAGGCTGCAGTAGACGGAGGCCAGTGCGGGGACGACCACGAGCAGCGGCACGACCCGCAGGTCGTTGCCTGTGCTGACGTCGAGGAACACGACGAGTACGGTCAGCAGCGCGAGACCGCCGACCAGTGCCCAGTTGCCGATCCGGCTCTGGGACACCGCCCCGACGCCCGCGTCCGCTCCGGGCGCGGTACCACCCAGGGGCCGTACGCCGCTCCGCTTCTGTGCCATGTCCAGCAACCTCATGGGCACGGCCTGTCCTCCCTCTGATCTCTCGGTGCCGCCCGCGGTTCCGGTCGGTCCCTTCCAGTTGACCGGGTGGCGGGCGCCCGCGCAGGAGGGCTTAGGGCCTCGAGCGGCTGCCGAAGGTCCCGCCCGGGACTTCCGGCCCGGGGCCCTGGTCCCGTACCGGGGGTGCCTGAGGTCCCGGCCCCGGTCCCGTCGTACGGGTACCTGGTACAGGTACGGGGTTACCTGTACCAGTCAGCGCAGTGAGGGCCTGCGGCTCCCGTCGGCGGACGGGAGCGTGGCGGGGACGAGCGCGGAGATGAACTCCGTACGCCGGCGAAGCCGGAACCCGAGGGACTCGTAGAGCCGGACGGCCCCGATGTTGGAGGCGGAGGCATGCAGGAACGGCGTCTCGCCGCGCTCCCGGATCCCGTGCGCGACCGCCAGGACCAGTCGGCTCGCCAGCCCCTGCCCCCGTACGGACTCGTCCGTGCAGACACCGCTGATCTCCGTGAAGCCGGTCGGGTGCAGCCGCTCCCCCGCCATCGCCACCAGCGCGCCGCCCCGACGGATGCCCAAATACGGGCCCAGCTCGACCGTGCGTGTCAGGAAGGGGCCGGGGCGGGTGCGCGCCACCAGGTCCAGCATCTCCGGCACGTCCCGGGGGCCCAGCGGGACCGCCTCGGGATCGGGAGCGGCGTCCACCGACGCGTCGACCAGCTGGACCCCCTCGGCCCGGAAGACGATCTCCCAGTCCTGCGGCGGTGGCTCCTGGAACGCGGCCAGGGTGACGGAGCCGCCCGGCCCGGCGAGCGCCGCGACATCGGCCCAGTCCCGGGCGTCCGGGGCGTCGGGGAGCGCGATCCAGGGAGTGACGTCGGCCGGATAGCGCAGGACCCCCCCGCGGCTCTCGGCGAAGTGGGCGTGCGGGCCGGTCAGGGAGGACCGGGCGGGGTTGTCCAGGGGGTGGAGCCTGGAAGGATCATCGGTCCGGGGCCGGGTGCTGTTCTGGGTCATGGCCTTCCTCGTTCGTTCCGTTCATCGCACGGTTCTCGGCAGCGGGCGCCCGGGGTCGGGAGCGCGTACCCGCCAGGCAGAAGAAGCCGGTGGGTACGGCAAGTATTCCGTCAGGCGGATCTGTTCACGGCGTCGCCATCATCGGGGCGCGGGCTGTCCGCCCCGCGCCATGCCCGCGCCACCGGCGCCGACGACCCTGCGACACTCCGATGCCCCGGCGCACGCCCGAACCGGCGAGCGGCGAAATCGACTCATCCGTAGGCCGATACGCGCCGGTCCGGTCCCAACGACCCCCCGGCTGTGGCACTCTGGTGGCGACCGCCCCACCGGGCTCCCCCGTACCGGTGGGGCGGTTGTTTGCGCATTCATTGCCCGCGCCGTTCACGTGCGCCCTCTACCTGCGCCCTTCGGCTCGCGGCTTTCGACCCGCATCTCGCGGTCCGTACCACTCGGCTCGCTTCCCCAGTCTCATGCCTCTCGGATGACCGTGCCTCAGAGCCGAACTGCACCTGTTTCAAGCCAACTCACCCCGGTTGGCCGGATCAACTCCCTCTTCGACGCATGAGAGCCGTACCTCTGGGAAGGCGAACAGACCTCAGGGCCTACGAACCAGGGAGCGTGAAGCCGACATGACCGCGCAGACCGCACAGACCGCGCAGACGGCCGGTACGGAGCAGGCGGGCGCCGCCGAGGAACTTCCGTGGATCGAGGATGCCGGGAAGGTCGCCCCGATGGACGCGCGCCGGCTCTCGCGCCTCTTCTTCGACCGCCTCCAGACGCTGGAGGAGGGCACGCACGAGTACCAGTACGCGCGCAACACCCTTATCGAGATGAACCTTTCCCTCGTCCGTTTCGCCGCCAACCGCTTCCGCAACCGGGGCAACGGCGACATGGAGGACATCGTCCAGGTCGGCACCATCGGGCTGATCAAGGCGATCGACCGCTTCGACCTCTCGCGGGAAGTCGAGTTCACCTCGTTCGCGGTGCCGTACATCGTCGGGGAGATCAAGCGGTTCTTCCGTGACACGAGCTGGGCTGTGCACGTGCCGCGGCGCCTCCAGGAACTGCGGGTCGACCTCGCCAAGGCGAAGGAGTCCCTGGCGGGCGACCTCGACCGGGACCCCACCGTGCGGGAGCTGGCAAAGGACCTGGGGATCGAGGAGTCCGAGGTCACGGAGGGGATCGTCGCTTCCAACGGCTATACGGCGGGCTCCCTGGACATGCCGACCGACACCGGTGAGGCCGGGCCCCGTCAGACCGCCGGGCGGACCTTCGCCGATGTGCTGGGCGAGCCGGACCCCGCCATGGAGACCGTGGAGAACCTCCACGCCCTCGCGCCCCTGCTGGACGAACTGGACGATCGGGAGCGCCGGATCATCGACATGCGCTTCGGCCAGGAGATGACCCAGGCGCAGATCGGCACGGAGCTCGGGATATCGCAGATGCACGTGTCCCGGCTGCTGAGCCGGATGCTGGGCAAGCTGCGGTGCGGGATGCTCGTCCAGGAGTGATCATCGCGAGCCACCCCGCCGGGCGTTGGCCTGTCGGACAGCGGGTGAGCAGGTGTTGCGGTTCTGACTGACGCATCAGTCAGAACCGCAACACCGCGCCATTTCAGGGATTACATCCCGCTGATGTTGAGGTTTTCTCAACACGGGGCTACGGTGGCTGACCATGCAGCAGGACGAGGTGGCCGCACGGGTCCGGCAGGTGATCGACGCGACGGGTGTCAGCGCGCGCGAGTTCGCGCGGCGGATCGTCATCGATCCGTCGAAGTTGTCCCGTTCCCTGAACGGGACACGGCGCTTCACCGCCGCCGAACTGGCCCGGATCGCGGACATCGGCGGCGTGGACGTCGGTCGGCTGATCGGTACGACGACCGGTGCCGGCGACGATGCGACGGCCGGTGCGGCGGTCGGCAGCGCGACGTCGACGCCGTCGACCGTGCGCGCCCCGTCGCCCCCTCGCGCGCCGTCGCCCTCGCCGGAGGGCGGCAGACCCCTGCAGATCGTGCGGGAGACCGTCCGGCTCATCGCCGAACGCGGATTCCACGCCGTCCGGGTCGCCGACATCGCCGCGGCCTGCCACACCAGCACGGCGGCGATCCACTACCACTTCCCCGGCCGTGACGAACTGCTCGAGGCGGCGGTCCGCTGGTGCATGGACGAGGACACCCGTCGCCGTGCCGACGCCACGGCCGGCACCCGTCACGCCGGGGACGAGCTGCGCCTGCTGATCGAGCTCCAGACGCCCCGCACCGAACAGCAACGGCGGCAGTGGTGCGTCTGGCTCGACCTGTGGGCCGAGGCCGCCCGGTCCACCACGGTCGGACGGCTCCACGTGGAGTACTACCGCCAGTGGCGGGGCACGGTCGCCGACGTGATCCGTCGCGGCGTCGAACAAGGCGTGTTCCGTCCGGTCGACGCGGACAGCACGGCGCTCGCCCTCACCGCTCTGATCGACGGACTGGCCTCCCAGGTCCTGGCCACCGAGCCCGGCCTCCCCGGCACCGGCGCAGGGACCATGCACGACGTGCTCATCGCCCACGTGGACGCCTGCCTGACGGCGCCCGTGTCCGGCTGACGCCCGCACCCGCCCGTACACCCCCTGTACCCCCAACCCCTGAACGCGAACTCCCCGAACTCCCCGAACTCCCCGAGAGGAGACGTTCCCGCATGCCCGTGAACCAGGACGTCATCATCACCTGCGCGCTCACCGGAGCCGGCGACACCGTCGGCCGCAGCCCCCATGTCCCGGTGACGCCCGAGCAGATCGCCGCCTCCGCCGTCGAGGCAGCCGGGGCCGGGGCCGCCGTAGTACACATCCATGTCCGCGAGCCGGAGACCGGCGCGCCCTCCCGCGATCCGCGGCTCTACCGCGAGGTCGTCGAGCGGATCCGGGAGACCGGCACCGATGTGGTCATCAACCTGACCGCCGGCATGGGCGGAGACCTCGTCATCGACCCGGAGGCCCCGCTCCGTCAGCTGCCGGGCACCGACCTGGTCAGCGGTCTCGAACGGCTGCCGCACGTGGAGGAGCTGCTGCCGGACATCTGCACCCTCGACTGCGGTTCGCTCAACTTCGGCGACGGCAGCAACCTCTACGTCTCGACCCCCGACATGCTGCGCACCGGCGCGAAGCGCATCCAGGAGCTCGGGGTCCGCCCCGAGCTGGAGATCTTCGACACCGGGCAGCTGTGGTTCGCCAAGCAGCTCCTCGCCGAGGGGTTGCTCGACGACCCCACGGTCTTCCAGCTCTGCATGGGCATTCCGTGGGGCGCGCCCGCCGACCCGGGCGTCCTCCAGGCGATGGTCAACATGCTTCCGCCGGGCGCCCAGTGGGCGAGCTTCGCGCTCGGCCGGATGCAGATGCCCTGGGCCGCCCAGTCGATCCTGCTCGGCGGACACGTCCGGGTCGGCCTGGAGGACAACCTCTATCTGGGCCGGGGCGTCAAGGCCACCAACGGTCAGTTGGTGGAGCACGCCGTGCGGATCACCGAATCCCTGGGCTCCCGGGTCGCCACGCCCGACGAGGCACGCGCGAAGCTCGGCCTGCGCCCGCGCGCCTGACCCCGCACGCCTCCCTCACCCCTCGTTCGTCCTCCGCCTCCGCCGCCCCCTCCCCCCACCGTCTTTCTGGAGTGTCGCCCATGACTGTCACCCCCTCCGCCGCCGCGACCGACGGCCCCGCCTCCGCCTGCGCCCCGGAGGACGTACGCCGTGTGGCGTGTGTCGGGGCCGGGGTGATCGGCGGAGGCTGGGCGGCCCACTTCCTCGCCCGCGGCTACGACGTCACCGCCTGGGACCCGGCCCCCGACGCGGCCGTCCGGCTGCGCCGGCTCATCGCCGCGGCCTGGCCCGCGCTGGAGCAGCTCGGACTGGCCCCCGGAGCGTCGCAGGACCGGCTGACCGTCACCGCGACGCTCGAAGAGGCTGTGGCCGAAGCCCAGTTCGTCCAGGAGAGCGCCCCCGAGAAGCTGGACCTCAAGCGCGATCTGCTGGCCCGGCTGGACGCCGCCGCGCCCGCCGGCACGGTGATCGCCTCGTCGACCTCCGGCTACCCGATGACGGACATGCAGACGGAGGCCGCCGACCCCGGGCGGCTCGTCGTCGGGCACCCCTTCAACCCGCCCTACCTCATACCGCTGGTCGAGGTCGTCGGCGGTGAACGGACCGCGCCCGCCGCGGTCGACTGGGCCTCGCGCTTCTACACCGTCGCGGGCAAGTCCGTGATCACCATGGAGCGCGAGGTGCCCGGCTTCATAGCCAACCGGCTCCAGGAGGCCCTCTGGCGCGAAGCCCTGCACATGGTCGCCAACGGCGAGGCCACGGTGGCGGAGATCGACGCGTCGATCACCGAGGGCCCAGGGCTCCGCTGGGCCGTCATGGGACCGATGCTGACCTTCGCGCTCGCGGGCGGCGAGGGCGGGATGGCCCATATGCTCGACCACTTCGGCCCGTCGCTCAAGTCGCCCTGGACCAGGCTCGAAGCACCGGAACTGGACCGGGCGCTGTACGAGGCGGTGGTGGCCGGCTGCGAGGAGGCGGCGGACGGCCGGAGCATCGCCGATCTGGTCGCCGAGCGGGACCGGGGCGTCATCGACGTCCTGCGGGCCACGGGCCGGCTGCCCCGGTCCGCCGAGGAGGTCGCCCGATGAGCGAGCACCCGACCCCCGAGGAGACGACCTTGGCCGACGACGCCACGGAACTCCCCCTGTTCCACCGGACCGTGCGACCCGAGTGGATCGACTACAACGGCCACATGAGCGAGGCGTTCTACGTCCTCGTCTTCGGGTACGCCACCGACGCGATGATGATCGAGACCGGTCTGCACGCCGGGTACCGGGAGAGCACCGGCTGCTCGCTCTACACCGTCGAGTCGCATCTGCGCTATCTCCGCGACGTGGCCGAGGGCGCCCACCTCGCTGTCCGCACCCGCCTGTTGGGCGTGGACGCGAAGAAGGCGCGCTTCAGCCACGAGCTTTACGTGGTCGGCGCGCCGGACGGCGTACCGGAGCCGGAGGCCGCCCAGGTGGCGACGAGCGAGCTGCTGGCGCTCCACGTGGACCAGCGGGCGGGCCGCACCGTCCCGTTCCCGGATTCCGTACGGGAGCGGCTGGCCGCGCTCGTCGAGCCGACGCCCGCGTGGGCGGGCCGCTCGATCGCCGAGGTCCCGGCGGCCCGCTGAGCCGTCGACGCCCGCCGCCCCGGCACATGGGTGGGCGTCGCCTCCGCGGGACGGGTCCGCGGCTGGCGGGGCGGCGCGCTCTGCGGCGCCGCGGC